>JANLPL010000261.1:0-6319 GCA_031367195.1 Bradyrhizobium sp. | reverse complement strand
TTTCGCGGCCTGATCGAGGCGGTCGAACTCGTCGAGGGCCAGGTCGCCGTCGATCTGCGGCTGGCCGGTGAAGAAACCGTCGCGCGTCTCGCCGTCGCCGACATGGCCGAGGCGCGGCTGGTGATGAGCGACGCGTTGATCCGTGACGCGCTGCGGCGCGAGAAGGCCGGGATCAAGCAGGTCAAGACCGACGTCAAGGCGGCCAAGGCCGAGGAGCGCGCCGAGGCCGCCCGAGCCAGGAAGCTTAAGGAAGAAAACAGGAAACGGACGCCGAAACCGGCCTCGCCGTGATTTCGCGAGCCTTTCCGATGCGAAGGAGACTCTTATGGCCGTCAGCGCCAACAGGTTAGAGCTATTGCAGATCGTCGACGCGGTCGCGCGCGAGAAATCGATCGACCGCGCCATCGTGCTCGCCTCGATGGAGGACGCGATGCAGAAGGCCGCGCGCTCGCGCTACGGCCAGGAGACGGAAGTCCGCGCCGAGATCGACCCCAAGACCGGCGTGATCAAGTTCTCCCGCCTGCTGCTGGTGGTCGACCAGATCGAGACCGACGCGACCCAGATCCTGCTCGCCGACGCGCAGAAGAAGAACCCGTCGGCGCGCATCGGCGACTGGATCGCCGAATCGCTGCCGCCGTTCGATTACGGCCGCATCCCGGCGCAGGCCTCCAAACAGGTGTTGGTGCAGAAAATCCGCGAGGCCGAGCGCGACAAGCAATACGATCTGTTCAAGGATCGGATCGGCGACATCATCAACGGCCTCGTCAAGCGGGTCGAATATGGCAACGTCGTCGTCGATCTCACCGGCGCCGGCGGCGAGGCCGTGGTCAGGCGCGACGAACTGATCCCGCGCGAAATGTTCCGCCCCGGCGACCGTATCCGCGCTTTCGTCTATGACGTGCGCCGCGAGGCGCGCGGCCCGCAGATCTTCCTGTCGCGCACCCACCCGCAATTCACCGCCAAACTGTTCACGCAGGAAGTGCCGGAGATCTACGACGGCATCGTCGAGGTGAAGGCGGTCGCCCGCGACCCCGGCTCACGCGCCAAGATCGCCGTGACCTCGAACGATTCCTCGATCGACCCCGTCGGCGCCTGCGTCGGCATGCGCGGCTCGCGCGTGCAGGCGGTCGTCAACGAATTGCAGGGCGAGAAGATCGACATCATCCCCTGGTCGGCGGACGCGGCCACCTTCATCGTCAACGCGCTCCAACCCGCCGAAGTGATGAAGGTCGTGCTCGACGAGGATTCCACCCGCATCGAGGTGGTCGTGCCCGACGATCAGCTCTCGCTCGCGATCGGCCGGCGCGGCCAGAACGTGCGCCTCGCCTCGCAACTCACCGGCTGGGACATCGACATTCTGACGGAAGCGGAGGAATCCGAGCGCCGGCAGAAGGAATTCGCCGAGCGCACGCAGACATTCATGGGCGCGCTCGACGTCGACGAGACCGTGGCGCAGTTGCTCGCCTCCGAAGGATTTCGCACTGTGGAAGAGATTGCCTATGTCGATCTGCACGAACTCGCGGCCATCGAGGGTTTCGACGGCGACACCGCGGCCGAGATTCAGGCCCGCGCCGTCGGCCATCTCGAAAAGATCGAGACCGAGCACGACGACGCCCGCAAGGCGCTGGGCGTCGCCGACGAGCTGAAGGAAATCGAGGGCCTCACGACGCCGATGCTGGTCAAGCTCGGCCAGAACGAGGTCAGGACGATGGAGGATCTCGCGGGCTGCGCCACCGACGATCTCGTCGGCTGGACCGAGAAGGACCAGAAACACGCCGGCTTCCTGTCCGACTTCGAACTCTCGCGTGAGCAGGCCGAGGCGATCGTCATGGCCGCCCGCGTGCACGCGGGCTGGGTCGAGGCGACGCCGGCGCGGCCTGCGGCCGAAGACGCCGGCGGGGCGACGGAGTAATCTTGCTGGCGCGGGTCGAAAAAGAAGACGGCGGATCGGAGCGGACCTGCGTCGTCACCGGCGAGAAGGGACCGCCGGAGGCGATGCTGCGCTTTGCGCTGTCGCCCGATGGCGTCGTCACGCCCGATCTTCGCCGCAAGCTGCCCGGCCGCGGCGTTTGGACGCGGCTCGATGCGGCCACGGTCGCGCGCGCCGCAGCCAAGGGGTTCGCCAAGGGATTCCGCCAGTCGGTGTCGGCCAGCGCCGATCTGCCGCGCGATGTGGACGAACTTCTTGTCGCCGACGCCTTGCAATTTCTCGCTCTGGTGAACAAATCAGGCCTTGTCGTCGCCGGCGCCGCCAAGGTCGAGTCGGCGCTGCGCTCGGGCAGGGTGGTCGCCCTGATCCACGCTCGCGAGGGCGCCAGGGACGGCGTGGAAAAACTCGACCGGATCGCGCGCGGCGCCCGGTCGCCCGTCGCGACGATAAATCTATTCGAATCCGCGCGATTGGATTTGGCATTGGGCCGGTCAAATGTGATACATGCAGCGCTTCATGCGGGGCGGGCGAGCGCGGCCTTCCTTGTCAAAATCGCACGCCTGGTCGCTTATCGATCAGGTCAGTCCGTCGGAACGTTCTCGACCGCGCCCGACTCGACCGAGTGAAGCGCATCGCCGAGATATTACGCAATTTAAGCCGGGTAGCTGGAACAACGCATGACGGATACGAACAACAGCGGCGATAAGTCGCTCACCGGAGCGAAGCCGACGCTTCATCTGAAGCGGCCGGTCGATGCAGGCACGGTGCGGCAGAGTTTTTCGCACGGCCGCAGCAAAGTGGTTGTGGTGGAGAAGAAGCGGCGCGTCCTCGGGCCGGGCGAAACCGCGTCCCCGAGCAGCGCCGCCACGGTTTCCCTCGCGCCCAAGTCGGCCCCTGCGCCCGTCGCCGCCCCCGCGCCGACGGCGCGCGTTGCGCCCGCGGCTCCACGCGGCCCGACCGTCGCGCCCCGCTCCGCAACCCCGCCGCCGCGCACCGGCGTCGTGCTGCAGACGCTGTCCGACGAGCAGCGCGCGGCGCGCGACCGCGCGCTCAACGACGCCCGCGCCCGCGAGGAGGAAGATCGCCGCCGTCAGGAGGCCGAAGCCGCCGTTCGCCGTGATCGCGAAACGCGCGAACGCGCCGAGCACGAAGCCGCCGAAGCGCGCAAGCGCGAGGAAGAGCAGCGCCGCCATCAGGAGGCGAGCTTCAAGAAAGCCTCCGAGGAAGAGGCGCGCCGTCGCCTCGCCGGCGGTGAGCCTTCGCTGACGCCCGCGATGGCGCAGCCGCGCAAAGCCCCGATTCCCCAGCAGGCCGCCCCCGCGCCGATCGCCGCTTCCGCCGTCGCGGAGGCGCCGCGGCCCAGCGAGACGATCGTGCGCCGCGAGCCGCCCAAGCGCGTGCTGACCCAGATCGCCCCCGTGAAGACCATGTTGCCGCCGCGCCCGACCCGCGGCGCCGAGCCGCGCCAGCGCGGTCGGCTCACCGTGACCACGGCGACTTCCGCCGAGGAGGAGCGCACGCGTTCGGTCGCCGCGTTCCGTCGCCGCACCCAGCGCCTCAAGGGCCACGGCCACGCCGATAGCAAAGAGAAGATCACGCGCGAAATCGTGCTGCCCGAATCGATCACCATTCAGGAACTCGCCAACCGCATGTCGGAGCGCGCCGTTGACGTCATCAAGGTGTTGATGCGTCAGGGCAAGATGGTGACGCTGACCGACTCGCTCGACGCCGACACCGCGCAGATCATCGCCGAGGACATGGGCCACACCGTCAAGCGCGTGGCCGAATCCGACGTGGAGGAGGGCCTGTACGAGAACCCCGACGAGGTCGGGGCGCCCCAGCCGCGTCCCCCCGTTGTCACCATCATGGGACATGTCGACCACGGCAAGACCTCGCTGCTCGACGCCATCCGCAACGCCCATGTGGTGGAAGGGGAAGCGGGCGGCATCACCCAGCACATCGGCGCCTATCAGGTCACCGCGCCGGGCGGCGAGAAGATCACCTTCATCGACACCCCCGGCCACGCCGCCTTCACCGCGATGCGCGCGCGCGGCGCCAAGGTCACCGATATCGTCGTGCTGGTGGTCGCGGCCGATGACGGCGTGATGCCGCAGACGATCGAGGCGATCAAACACGCCAAGGCGGCCAACGCCCCGATCATCGTGGCGATCAACAAAATCGACAAGCCGGACGCCGATCCGCAGCGCGTGATGCAGGAATTGCTGCAATACGACGTGCAGACGGAAGAATTCGGCGGCGACACGCTCGCCGTGCCGGTCTCGGCGCTGAAGCGCACCAATCTCGACAAGCTGCTGGAGGCGATCGCGCTTCAGGCCGAATTGCTCGATCTCGCGGCCGACCCCACGCAAAACGCGGAGGGCACCGTGATCGAGGCGCGGCTTGATCGCGGCCGCGGTCCCGTCGCCACCGTGCTGGTGCAACGCGGCACGCTGAAAGTCGGCACCATCGTCGTCGCCGGCTCGGTCTGGGGGCGCGTGCGTGCGCTGCTCGACGACAAGGGCGCCATTGTCGCCGAGGCGCCGCCCTCGACCCCGGTCGAAGTGCTCGGCTTCTCCGGCGCCCCTGATGCGGGAGACCGGGTCGCCGCGGTCGAAAGCGAAGCCCGCGCGCGCGAAATCACCGAATATCGCGACCGTCAGCGGCGCGAGAAATTGGCCGCGCGCGGCGGCGGGGTCGTGCGCACCTCGCTCAGCGACATGATGAGCAACCTGAAGGTGATCGGCAAGAAAGAGGTGCCGATCATCCTCAAGGGCGACGTCAACGGCTCGGTCGAAGCCATCACCACGGCTTTGGAGGCGCTCGGCAACGACGAAGTCGGGGCGCGCGTCATCCACGGCGGCGTCGGCGGCGTGACCGAATCGGACATCACGCTGGCGGTCGCCTCCAAGGCGGTCGTGATCGGCTTCAACGTGCGCGCGCATAAGGAAGCGCGCGACCTCGCCGAAGCGCAGGGCGTCGAGATCCGCTATTACAACATCATCTACAATCTGGTTGACGACGTGAAGGCGGCCCTGTCGGGCATGTTGTCGCCGACGCTGCGCGAGACCATGCTCGGCAACGCGCAGATCCAGGAAATCTTCAATATTTCCAAGGTCGGCAATGTCGCGGGCTGCCGCGTCACTGACGGCGTGGTGCAGCGCGGCGCCCATGTGCGTCTCATCCGCGACAATGTCGTGGTGCACGAGGGCAAGCTTTCGACGCTCAAGCGCTTCAAGGACGAGGTTCCGCTCGTTCAGGCGGGCCAGGACTGCGGCATGGCGTTCGAGTCCTATCAGGACATGCGCAAGGGCGACGTGATCGAGTGCTACAATGTCGAAGAGATCCGCCGCACGCTGTAAGCGCGTGAAGCGAGGAGGACATTATGCGCCCGACAACGCGCGCGGCGGAAGATTTTGACCGCCGCGCCTTCACGGTCAGCGAAGTCCTGCGGATGCAGGAGGCGGGTATTCTCTCCGACAAGGAGAGATACGAGCTGATCGACGGCGAGATCGTTCTGATGCAGGCAAAGGGGCCGCTGCACGAGACTTTGAAATCTGCGCTCAGCATCCTTATCGCAAGAGCGTTGCCAGCCGACCTGTGGATGGGCTTCGAGGCGACGATCTATCTCGACGCAAACACTTTCGTCGAGCCTGACATTGTCGTGTTCCCGCGCGCCGTGGGAATGGATAATTTGAAGGGCTCGGACATCGTGCTTGCGATCGAAGTGGCTGCATCCAGCTTGGCCTATGATCGCGGCTTCAAGGCGGCGTTGTATGCAAAGCACAAGTTGCAAGAATATTGGGTTGTCGATGTTTTCGCCCGGGCGACCCATCAATTCATGGACCCGCAGCGCAAGAGTTGGCGGCGTCGGCGAGAGGTCGGCCCGGACGAGGTTCTGACCCATCCCGCGCTGCCCGGTTTTTCCATCCGGCTCTCCGATTATTGATCCGTCGTTCGCGCGGAACCCGTCGAAAGCACTTCCCATGTCCCGAACCGCCCCCAAATCCGGCGCGCCTTCGCTTCGCAGCGAGCGGGTCGGCGAACAGGTCCGCCACGCTTTGTCCGACATTCTCGCGCGCGGCGATGTCGACGATCCCGTGCTGAACAAGCGCCTCGTCACCATCGCCGGTGTGCGTATGTCGCCTGATCTCAAGCTCGCCACCGTCGCCTTCCTGCCGCTGGGCGGACGCGAGGCGCCGCAGACGCTGACTGCGCTCCAGTCTCACAAGAAGGTCTTGCGGACGCTGGTGGCCCAGCGCGTCAATCTCAAATACGCCCCCGATCTGCGCTTTGTCGTCGACGAGAGTTTCGACGTGCAGGCGCGCATGGACGCGATTCTGCGTTCGCCCCGCGTCGCGCGGGATCTGACGGGGCCGGACGAGGAGCCGA
>JANLPL010000201.1:0-7913 GCA_031367195.1 Bradyrhizobium sp. | reverse complement strand
CTGGCTCGCCCCGATGCTGCCTGGCGCGACCGCCGTCGACGTCGCTCGTCACATCGGCTTTCTCGGCGGCGTGTACGCGGCCGGCGTGCTGGTTGGCGCCCCCTTGTGGGGAATCGTCGCGGATCGCGCCGGGCGCGGTCGCATCCTGATCGTCGGGCTGGTCGGTTACGTCGCCAGCCTGCTGCTGCTGCTGGTGCCGGGCCTGGCCGGTCTGTGGGGACTCTACGCGCTGCGCGCGACGGCCGGCTTCTTCGTTGGGGCGGTGGTTCCGGTGGTTGCCGCGCTGGTCGCCGAACACACTCCCGAGGAACGGCGTGCGCGGCGCTTCGCGTGGCTGGGCGCCATGTCGCTGCTCGGATTCCTGTTCGGCCCCGGCCTGAACGCGGTGGCCGATTGGGCCGGATCATGGCTCAGCGCGGGAACGGTTTCCCTCGCACTCTCCGGGCGGATCGTGATTGTCCTGTCCGCGCTGCTCGGCGCGGTGATGATGCTGGGATTGGCCGCGACGCTGCCCGCGTCACGCGCGCCTGCCGCGGCGGCCCGGAACGATCACGCGGCTTCCGCCGAAAGCCACACCGTCGCGCTGTGGTGGTTCAGCGGGGCGGTGATGTTCGTGCTGGCGGGCTTCGAACTGGGCATCGTGTTGCAGGGGCAACTGCACACGGGCCTGTCGCCACGCCAGGTGGCGATGATGTTCGCCGAGTGCAGCCTGGTGATGCTGGGTGTCAACGCGCTGCTTTTCCTGACCGGGCTGCTGGAGAAGATATCCGCACGCAGCCTCATGAGTGCGGGGCTGATCGTGGCGATGGCCGGGTTGGCGGTGCTGGCCGGGCATCGTTCCGAGGCGTGGATGTACCTGGGCGTCAGTCTTGCCTCCGCCGGCACCGGCCTGCTGCTCCCGGTGATCGCCTACCTGGCCGCGGGCGCCGCACCACAGAGGCTTGGCGCCACGATGGGCGCTTTGGCGGCGGCAGGCGGCCTCGGCCAGGTGCTCGGATCGTCACTCGGCGGATGGCTTTTCGGCAGCCTCGCACAGCGCAGCTTCGCCTGGCTGACCCTTCCGCTGGTGGCGATGCTGCTTCTCCTGCTGGCCCGGCCGGGGTGGTTGTCGGTCGTTCCCGCCGAATCCAAGCGCCACTCCGCCGGCCGGCGCGGGCCGGCCAAATGACGATGCCGGACCATGAGCGAAAAAAAGCCGACCGCCGACGCAACGCTGGAAATTCTCCAGCGCGAATCCTTCGGCTATTTTGTGCATGAGACTAACCCCGCCAACGGCCTGGTGATCGACAAGACGGCGCCCGATTGGCCTGCCAGCATCGCCGCCACCGGCCTGGCGCTGGCCGCGTATCCGGTGGCGGTCGAGCGCGGATTCATGTCGCGCGCGGCCGCGATCGAGCGAACGCTGGCGACTTTGCGTTTTTTCTGGAACAGCCCGCATGGTCCCGAACCCGACGCCACCGGCTACCACGGCTTTTACTATCATTTTCTGCACATGCAGACCGGCCGGCGTGCCTGGCAATGCGAGCTGTCGACGATAGACAGCACGTTTCTTCTGGCGGGCGCGCTCACTGCGGGGCGATATTTTGATGCCGATAGCCTTGACGAGCGGGAGATCCGTACCCTCGCCGACGCTCTTTATCGCCGCGCCGACTGGCGCTGGGCGCAGAACCACGGTGCAACGGTCACCCATGGCTGGAAGCCGGAAAGCGGCTTTCTCGGCTATCGCTGGGAGGGTTACGATGAGGCGCTGTTGCTGTATATCCTGGGACTGGGTTCGCCGACCCATCCGCTAACCGGGAGCGCTTATGCGGCGTGGGCGGCCACCTACCGCTGGGAACACAGCTATGGCTTCGACTACTTGTATGCCGGGCCGCTATTCACGCACCAGCTTTCGCATATTTGGGTCGACTTCCGTGGTATCCAGGATGCCTTCATGCGCGTCAGGGGCATCGACTATTTCGAGAACAGCCGGCGCGCAACCTATGTGCAGCGCAGCTACGCGATCGAGAACCCGCACAAGTTCGCGCACTACGGGGAGCACTGCTGGGGACTGACCGCGTGCGAAGGTCCCGGTCCGCGCACACTCGACGTTTCCGGCATCGAGCGCAAGTTCTTCGATTACGTGGGGCGCGGCGTGCCGCACGGACCCGACGACGGCACGATCGCGTCGTGGGCCGTGGCGGCTTCGCTGCCGTTCGCCCCCGAGATCGTGCTGCCCACGCTCGATCACTGTATTCATGACCTCAAACTGACCGAGTCGAACCGCTACGGCTTCAAAGCGTCTTTCAATCCGACCTACCCCGCCGCGGCCGGCAATCCGCACGGCTGGGTATCACCATGGCATTTCGGGCTGAATGAAGGGCCGACCATTCTGATGGTCGAAAATTATCGGTCGGGGTTCCTGTGGCAATTGATGCGCGGCTGCCCATACATCGCCGGCGGCTTGCGGCGTGCGGGTTTCACCGGAGGCTGGCTGTGAATGACGCATGTTCGCGCACGGTACGCAAGCGCACAGTGCGTGGTGAGAAACCGGCGTACAAGTTTCAGGCTGTCCGCGAATTGATCGCGCCGGCTGGATCACCTTCAAATGATCGATATCGCAATGACCTCAAGCTTTCAGTTGACGTCGGACGGCGGCCGCCGACACATGCACGGAATCAATGAGCATCGATGGCACGGTGAAATTTCCGATCGACAGTGCAATTCGGCAAAGGAATAAATCATGGCATGGCTTTCGCAAAACTGGGTTTGGGTGTTGTTTTTCGTCGGCATGATCGCGATGCATGCGTTTGGGCATGGTGGCCATGGAGGGCACGGCGGGCATGGTGGACACGGCGGGAGCGCTGGCGGCGAGAACGGCCCCAAGCCAGCCGGCAAAGGCGACCAGCAAAGCGCTTCAAAACAAGGCGCGGGTCATCAACACTGACCCGCCGGAGAGTAGTTACCAGCGAAAGGCAACAATATGCTGAATATAAAAATCGTGACTTGGTCATTGGCGACCTGGGCCGCGTTCACGTTCGTGTTTTGCATTGTCTATGGCGTGTTGACGCCATCGAGCATGCACATGACCGCGTTGCTCGAACAAATATTGCCGGGATTCAAATGGCTCACGGTGGGGGGCTTTCTCGTCGGCCTGGTTGAGAGTTTCCTGTACGGCGCGTACGCGGGTCTGGTCTACGTGCCGATCTACAATTGTTTTCATCGCAAGTGGGGGAGCAGGTGAGCAACAAAGCTCGCGAGAATGAATCGAGCGCGCACACGCGCTCGATTTCGAAAGACGTCTACAAGAAAGGCCTCCACAAGCTCCAGATCGAGCTGGTCAAGCTACAGAAGCATTTCATCAAGTGCAATGACAAGATCCTGATCATCCTGGAGGGCCGGGATGCGTCCGGCAAGGACGGCACGATCAAGCGCATCGTGCAGCACCTCAGCCCACGTGAAACCCGCGTCGTTGCCCTCGGCAAGCCCTCGGATCGCGACCGTACATCGTGGTACTTCCAGCGTTATGTTCCTTATTTGCCGGCGGCCCAGGAACTCGTGCTCTTCAATCGCAGTTGGTATAACCGGGCCGGTGTCGAGCGGGTGATGGGGTTCTGCACCGAGGCCGAGCACGAGGAGTTCATGGGCTCGGTGTCGAGCTTCGAGAACATGCTGGTCCGCTCCGGCGTGAAGCTCCTCAAGTATTACCTCGACATCGGCAAAGACGAACAAAAGCGGCGCCTGAAGGATCGGAAAACGGACCCGCTCAAGCAATGGAAAGTCAGTCCGATCGACGACCAGGCGATCAAGCACTGGAAAGCCTACAGCCTGGCGCGCAACGAGATGCTGGCGCGCACGCATAACCCGATTGCGCCGTGGACTCTGGTGCGCGCAGACGACAAGCAACTTGCGCGGCTCAACATCATCAAGGATCTGCTCGGCCGGCTTCACTACGTCGACAAAGATGAGCGGCTGATCGATCCGGATCCGCAAATCGTGTTCGCGTACGACGTCTCGAACCTGGAAAACGGTCAGCTTGCGAAGTGACCGGTTCGGTAGCAGGACATTTTCAGTATGAAGATCACCGCCAAGGAGATGCGATGAAAACGAGTGTCATGCAAGTGCGCGACATGCTGTCGGTATTGAGCGTGCTCGGCGTGGAGAAGCGGATCCGCGAGGTGCCGGGCGTCGAGAGCGTCACAGTCGACCATGCCGCGGGCAGCGCCACGGTGCGTTACGACGAAACCCGACTCGATATCGCCGATATCAAGTCGGACGTGCGGCAAATCGGGTATGACTTGGATGCACCCGCCGCCGCTTCGGCGGGCGCCGGTCACGAGGGTCACAAAGCACCGGAAGCGGCGCCTGCCACCCCCACACCCGCCGGATCGAAAGCGTCTCCGCCCTCACCTCCTACCGCAAGCGCCGCGCCACCAGGCAAGGCAGCGCCGGGCGCGGCGACATCAACGCCACCGAAGCCTTCACCGGACGCCGGTGCCGGCCCGTCCGCGCCGATGGCCGCTGGACCGAAGCCTGACCGGGAGGCCAGCGCCGCCTCGCCGGCGAGCCCCGCTCCCGCTGGCGACGGACCACTCGACACTGTGGCGCCGGACAAGAAGTAGGACGACATCCGTCTTGCGGGATTGTAATTCCGAGGCTGGTGCTGCCGCGAAAACCAAAGCACCTGGCGACGGACCTGGCCACTTCGAATGGTTCAATGCAATCCTGGCAGGAGAACATCATGAACGTAGCGAATGTTTCACAAGGAAGCGCCTCTGGTTTGCCTCAAGGATTGAGAACCGCCCAGACGGCGGTTCATCTCCCGGAAGTCCAGGAGATGCTGCGCCGACTGTCCGACTTCAACCTCGGCATCTTCATGCCCCACATGCACGACGAACAAACTGGTGAATTCCAGTCGCTTCCCGACTCCGTCATGCAGGTGGAGGCCGGTCTGGAAGTGTCCTTTCAGCCGCGGGAGGAAATCGAAAGCCAGACGGATCGGTTTTTCCCCGTGGGATGGGTGTGGCGTGCCGGCACATCGACGTGCGTGGCGGCGTGCGAAATGGTTCGGGAAGAAAACCCGCGCGAGTCAGGGCGCTACACCAAACACAAGATGCTCAAAAGAAACTAGCGGACTGCTTTATTCGCTCGGCGGCCTGCACTGCGTGAAAAAGCATGCCCGACCCGCAACGATCCGCAAATCGACTCCGCAGGAGACGGCTGAAACCTCGAAATCGGCGAGCTTGCAAAGCGATCGAGGATGTCACAAGGCACTTTTGATATGAAGGCGATCAAGGAGATGCGATGAAAACGAGCGTCATTCATGTGCGCGACATGCTGTCCGTATTGAGCGTGGTCGGAGTGGAAAAGCGGATCGGTGAGGTGCCGGGCGTCGAAAGCGTCACTGTCAATTTCGCCGCGGGCAGCGCCACGGTGCGCTACGACGAAACCCGGCTCGAGGTCGCCGACATCAAGTCGAACGTGCGCCAACACGGCTATGAGTCCGAAGCGCCCGCCGAGGGTTCGGCGAGCGCCGGTCCCGAAGGCCACCCGGCGCCGGGGCCGCCGCCCGCACCTCCCGCAGCCGCTGCGCCAATGCCTCCCGCGGCCGCACCCGCCGCCGCGCCCGCGTTTGCTGCGCCCAAATCGCCCCCGGCTGCCGCTGCCGAGGCGCCAGCCAGCGCCGCTCCTTCAGGCGACGCACAAGAAGGCAAGGCGTCGCCGGCCACGGCACCGCCTGCATCCCCAACCGACCGACAAACGGACGAGGCGGCGCCGGGCGCGCTTGGCAAGGTTACCGATTGGGTGCGAACTACCATTGCCGGCGAAAAAAAAGATCAAGCGGCGCCGGACTCGCAGCCTCCAACGCCTGCCGCCACTGAACCGAATGCCGGTCCGGGAACATCCCTCGCCGAGCCCGCCCCAGTTGCTCTCGCGGGCGCCGGTCACAAGGGCCACGAGGGCCACGCGGCAGCAGGCGGGCAGCCCGCGATGTCGGCGGACATGGCGCATGAGATGGGGCATGACGGCATGGATCTGCCGGCCATGGTGCGCGACATGCGCAACCGTTTCTGGATTTGTCTGATCTTCACGCTGCCGCTCTTCTTCTATGCGCCGATGGGGCTGTTTACCCCGCCCGCGCCACCATTTGGCCTCGACCTCAATATATGGTTGTTCGGCTTCGCGACCCTAGCCATCGTCTATCCGAGCTGGCCGTTCTTCGTCTCCGCCTGGCGCGGGCTCATGAAGGGCACGCTGGGCATGGCGGCGCTGATTGTCCTGAGCGTGGGGACCGGCTATGTCTTCAGTGTTGTCACCACCTTCTTCTTCGAGGAGGGCGGGCAGTTCTTCGAAGCCGTGGCCGTCCTGCTGGTGTTCATCCTGCTGGGCC
This sequence comes from Bradyrhizobium sp., assembly GCA_031367195.1. Classification (GTDB taxonomy): domain Bacteria; phylum Pseudomonadota; class Alphaproteobacteria; order Rhizobiales; family Beijerinckiaceae; genus Roseiarcus. Next base: position 1,543 of record JANLPL010000201.1, on the reverse strand, counting down.
ACTGGCTGGAAATGCGCGCTCGCGCGGGCGCGTCTTCCGCCATCAAGGCGCTGATGAATCTCACGCCGGCAAAGGCCAATGTGATCCGCAACGGCGCCGAGGTGGAAGTGCCGACGGCGGAGGTGCTGGCGGGCGAGATCGTGGTGATCCGGCCGGGCAACAAGATTCCGGTCGACGGCACGATAGAGACCGGCGAATCCCTGGTTGACGAGTCCATGCTCACCGGCGAGTCGATGCCGGTGCAGAAGGGACCGGGCGCCACGGTGGTCGGGGCGACCATCAACAAGAGCGGCAGCTTTCGTTACAAGGCGACCAAGGTCGGGGCCGACTCCGCGCTGGCGCAGATCGTCAAACTGGTGCAGGCGGCGCAGAACTCCAAGGCGCCGGCGCAACTGCTGGCGGACCGGGCCGCGCAATGGCTGGTGATCGTCGCGATCCTGATCGGCCTCACGACCTTCGGGGTTTGGTTCTGGGTGATCGGAGAGCCGCTGCTGTTCGCGGTGACCATGACCATCACTGTCTTCGTGATCGCCTGCCCGGACGCGCTGGGACTCGCCACGCCGATGGCGATCATGGTGAGTACCGGCCTGGGCGCGGCGAACGGCATCCTGTTCAAGAACGCCTCGGCGCTCGAAAACGCCACCAAGCTCGACGTCATCGTCTTTGACAAGACCGGTACGCTGACCGTCGGCCAGCCCGAGGTGGTGGAGATAGTGACTGCGGAGGGCGTGACCGAGGACGTGGTGCTGACCGCCGCGGCGGCCGTCGAGCAAGGATCGGCTCACCCGCTGGCCCAGGCGATCGTGCGTCGTGCGGCGAACCTCACTATCGTGGCGCCCACCGGATTTGAAAGCCTCGACGGTATGGGCGCGCGCGCGGAGACCGCCGGCGGCACGGTATACCTCGGCAACCGGCTGTTGATGGACACCCAAAAGCTCGCGCTCGGAGCGCTGGAGGCCGAAGCCACGCGCCTGCAGGCGGACGGCCGCACCGTGGTCCACGTGTCTCAGGCAGGCAGCGTGATCGGCCTGATCGCCATCGCGGATGCGATCAGGCCGACCTCCAAGGCGGCCATAGCGAAGCTGCGGGAGCGCAAGATCGAAGTGGTGATGCTGACCGGCGACAACGCGGCCACGGCCAAGCGCATCGCCGCCGATCTCGGCATCGACAGCGTGCTGGCCGATGTTTTGCCGGGCCAGAAGGCCGAGAAGGTGAAGGCGCTGCAGGCCACCGGCAAGAAGGTCGGGATGGTGGGCGACGGGGTCAACGATGCCCCCGCGCTGACCCAGGCCAACGTCGGGTTTGCGATCGGCGCCGGCACCGATGTCGCGATGGAAAGCGCCGATGTGGTGCTGATGAAAAGCGACCCCTATGACATCGTGGCCGCGATCGAACTGTCGCGCGCGACCTTGCGCAAGATGCACCAGAATCTCTGGTGGGCGGTGGGCTACAACGCGATCGCGTTCCCGCTTGCGGCGGGCGTCTTCTATCCATTTGTCCTGAGTCCCGAGGTTGCCGCAATGTCGATGTCCGGCAGCACCCT
>JANLPL010000188.1:0-10830 GCA_031367195.1 Bradyrhizobium sp. | reverse complement strand
GATCAACAATCTGACGCCGAACGGCCGCCTCCCCACCGCCGCCGAGGCGCAATACGGGCGCTGAAAATGCGGGCGGGCGCGCGCGCCCGCCTGTCAGCCCTTGCGTTTCTGATACACGTCGACGCCGACGGCCAGCAGCAGCACCAGACCCTTGACCACCTGCTGCCAGAAAATACCTAGCCCGATCAGCGACATGCCGTTGTTCATGACGCCCATGAACAAAGCGCCGATCACCACGTTCATCACCTTGCCGACGCCGCCGCTCGCCGACACGCCGCCGATGAAACAGGCCGCGATCACGTCGAGTTCGAACGAATTGCCAGCACTTGGCGTCGAGGAGTTCAATCGCGCCGCGACCACCATGCCGGCCAGCCCCGCCAGCAGGCCCATATTGGCGAAGGTGAGGAAGATCAGCCGCTCGGTCTTGACGCCCGAGAGTTGCGCCGCGAGCCGGTTGCCGCCCAGCGCATAGATGCGCCGGCCAATCACCGTGCGCGTGGTCACGAAGCCATAGAACAGGATCAGCGCCAGGATGATAATCAAGACGACCGGCAGGCCCTTGTAGAGCGCGAGATTGTAGGCGATCCCGATGATGATCGCGGCGAACACGAGATTCTTGCCCAGCAACAGCCCCAGCGGCTCTGCCTCCATGTTCTCCGCCCGCGCCCTCAGCCAGCCGCGGACCGACAACACGAACATCGCCAGCGCGCCGATGATTCCGATCAGCAGCGACACCCATTTGAGATGAGCCCAACCCGCGCCGAGCGTCTCGCTGATCCAGCCGAGGTCGCCGACGTCGGGGAGGAAGCCCGAGGCGATATCCTGGAACCCGCGCGGGAACGGCCCGACGAACTGGCCGAGCAGCATGTTGCCGGTCAGGCCGCGGAAGATCAGCATGCCGCCCAAAGTGACGATGAACGAGGGCATCCGGGCATAGGCGACAAGCGCCCCCTGCGCCGCGCCGATCGCCGCGCCGACAGCCAGGCTGATCACGATGACGAGGGGATAGGGCACCTTCTGATAAACGATCAGCGAACCGGCGATGGCGCCGACGAAGCCGACAATGGAACCGACCGACAGATCGATGTTGCCGCCGACGATCACCAGCAACATGCCCAGCGCCATGATGATGACGTACGAGTTCTGCATCACCAGATTGGTGATGTTGACCGGCGCGACCGAGACATGGTCCTGCGTGATGACATAGAAGAACGCGACGATCAGCAGCAGCGACATGAGCAGGCCATAGTCGCGCAGATTGTCCTTCCACAGTTCCGAGCGCATCTCGCTGGAGGCGGACGCGGTGGGGGCGACGGCGGGCGCGCTCACGACTGAGCTCCGTATGGGCGCATGATCGACGCCATGATTTTCTCCTGACTGGCTTCTTTGGCCGGCATCTCGTCGACGAAACGGCCCTCGTTCATCACGTAAATTCTATCGCAAACGCCCAGCAGTTCAGGCATCTCGGAGGAAATGACGATCACGCCCTTCCCCTGCCCCGCCAGTTCGTTGATGATGCCGTAGATCTCGTATTTGGCGCCGACGTCGATGCCGCGCGTCGGTTCGTCGAGGATCAGCACTTTCGGCTCGGTGAACAGCCATTTCGACAGCACCACCTTCTGCTGATTGCCGCCGGAGAGATTGATCGCGCGCTGGTGGATGCTGGGGGTGCGGATGCGCAAAGCCTCGCGGTAGCGGTTGGCCACCGCCACTTCCCGCCCTTCGTCGATCACGCCGCGTTGCGACACGCCTTCGAGATTGGCCAGCGAAATGTTGGTGCGCACGTCCTCGGTCAGCACGAGGCCCAGCATCTTGCGGTCCTCGGTGACATAGGCGAGCCCCTGCGCGATCGCCTTTTCGATGCTCGAGAGATCGAGCTTGCGCCCCTCCAGCGTCGCCTTGCCGCGGATGTTGCGGCCATAGGCGCGGCCGAATACGCTCATGGCGAGTTCGGTGCGCCCGGCCCCCATCAGCCCGGCGATCCCGACGACCTCGCCGCGCCGCACATGCAGGTTGATCCCCTTGATCACCTCGCGCCCGCCATGCAGGGGATGATCGACGCGCCAGTCCTCGATCCGGAACAGTTCTTCGCCGATCTCGACGCTGCGCGGGGGATAGCGGTCGGTCATCTCGCGCCCGACCATGCCCTTGATGATGCGGCCCTCGCTGATCGGCCCGGCGCGGCAGTCGAGCGTCTCCACCGTCGAGCCGTCGCGGAGAATCGTGATCTTGTCGGCGACCTTGGCGATCTCGTTGAGCTTGTGGCTGATAAGGATGCTGGTCATTCCCTGCCGCTTGAACTCCAGCATGAGACTAAGCAGCGCCGCGCTGTCGGCCTCGTTGAGGCTGGCGGTCGGCTCGTCGAGAATCAGCAGCTTCACGTCCTTGGCGAGCGCCTTTGCGATCTCGACCAGTTGCTGTTTGCCGACGCCGATATTGGTGATCAGCGTGTTGGGCGATTCGCGCAATCCCACTTTCGCCATCAGTTCGCGGGCGCGGCGAAAACATTGCGACCAGTCGATCACGCCGTTGACGGCGGTCTCGTTGCCGAGAAAAATGTTCTCGGCGATCGAGAGCTGCGGCGCCAGCGCCAGCTCCTGATGGATGATGATGACGCCCAGATGTTCGCTGTCGCGGATCGTGGCGAATTTCCGCACCTCGCCGTTGTAAACGATGTCGCCCTGATAGGAGCCGGCGGGATGCACGCCGGAGAGCACCTTCATCAAGGTCGATTTGCCGGCGCCGTTCTCGCCGCAGATGGCGTGGATCTCGCCCTGCTCGACGACGAGATTGACGTCGCTCAGCGCTTTCACGCCGGGGAACGTCTTGGTGATCCCCCGCATTTCCAGAATCGCAGCCATGCGCCCTCCCCGAGGCGTCACTGCCGCACAGAATGAATTTGTGCGCGGTGCGAGTGACTTTGAGGTGATCTGAATTACTTTTTACCCAAGCCCATCCAAATGGCTTGAAAGCCGAGAGCAGCAAGTGCTGCTTTAACAATGTCGCCCACCACAAATGGCTTGAGGCCCCAGGCAAAAGTTGTGGTCCAATCAGGGGCCACATTGTGCAACCAGAGAAGGCCCGGGATATAAAGCACGGCGGCGCCGAGCAATGATGCCACAATCATTTTACCAATATTTTTGTCCCAGCCACGTTCAGCCAGATAGCCCACTAAAGCCGCAGCCAAAATAAAGCCGATGATATAGCCGCCCGTTGGCCCGGCGATGATGGCAGCACCCGCCTTCATTTCCGCAAACACCGGTAGGCCCGCGGCGCCTTCAACAGCATAGAGCGCCAAGGTGGCGGCCCCGAGACGCGCGCCAAAGGCTGCCCCCACGGCCAGCACGGCCAAGGTTTGCAGGGTCATCGGCACGGGATACATCGGAATATTAACTTGTGCGGCAATTGCCACAACCGCACTGCCGAGCACAGCCAGCACAATATTGCGAATGATCGCATTGGAATTAGCTTGCGGCAAAAGGCGGCTGGCCAATGTGGTGGAAGAAATCATTTTAAGCGCCCCTGTTTGTTGTGGTCCAAAAGCTTCCTAGGATAGGTCCAGAAACGACGCAAGGGCTTATAAGCCCTTGTGGGAAACCATAGATTTGACCGCTTGGTGCAATATTCTGTTTGGCGACGCCAATTCATCCACTGTCTGCCGCAAGCCGCCTGCCAACGCCGGAGACAGGCCCGCGCGAACGCGGGCCTGCATATTTCACTTTTTACGATTACTTGAGCTGATCGGCTTTGTAATAGCCGGTGTCGATCAAGGCCGAATTGACGTTGTCGGCCATCACGGGAACCGGCTTCAACAGGTAGGAGGGAACGATCTTGACTTTGTTGTTATAGGTCTTGGTGTCGTTGATCTCCGGCTGCTTGCCCGAAATCACCGCGTCGACCATGTTGGCGGCGACCTTGGCGAGTTCGCGGGTGTCCTTGAAGATGGTCGAGTACTGCTCGTGCGCCATGATCGACTTGACCGAGGGGATTTCCGCGTCCTGGCCGGAGATGACCGGCATGGCGGTGCCCGAGGTGCCGTAGCCGACGCTCTTTAGCGCCGAGATGATGCCGATCGAGAGGCCGTCATAGGGCGACAGCACCGCATCGACATGGTTCTTGGTGTAATAGGCCGAAAGGAGGTTCTCCATCCGCGACTGGGCGGTAGCGGCATCCCAGCGCAGCGTGGCGACCTTGTCCATGCCCATCTGCTTGGACTGCACGACGAGGGTTCCCTTGTCGATCAGCGGCTGCAAAACGCTCATCGCGCCGTTGTAGAAGAAGAACGCGTTGTTGTCGTCAGCCGAGCCGCCGAACAATTCGACGTTGAACGGGCCGGTCTTGCCGGCGTCGAGGCCGAGGCCGTGGACGATCGTGGTCGCCTGCTGCACGCCGACCTGGAAATTATCGAAGGTCGCGTAATAGTCGACATTCTTGGAGCCGACGATCAGACGGTCGTAGGAGACGACCTTGATGCCCGCGTCGGCGGCCTTCTGCAGCGCGTCGGAAAGCGTGGTGCCGTCGATGGCGGCGATCACGAGCACCTTCTCGCCCTTGGTGATAATGTTCTCGACCTGCGAAAGCTGGGTCGGGATGTCGTTGTCGGCATATTGCAGGTCGGTCTTGTAGCCCTTCGCCTGCAAGGTCTTGACCATGTTGTCGCCGTCGGCGATCCAGCGCGCCGAGGATTTGGTCGGCATGGCGATGCCGATGGTGCCCTTGTCTTCCGCGTTGGCGGCCGAAGCCCAAACCAATACACCCAGCGCGACCGCGGTCGCGAACGCCTTGATAATCATGTTTATCCTCCCATCGAGTGACTCGACGCAGCGCAGCTCTGGGCCAGCGTCCGCGACAACGGCGCGGAAGTCGGCCCGCGCCGTTGACCGGCCTTCCTAGAGAGTTTGGTATGACAGTCAAATGCGTTGAATGGCGGAAGCTATCCGCTTTTGATATAGGTTCTGTCATGAACAGAGAGACGGCGAAAACTCCGCCCCACAGTCGGCTTAAACTGGGGCAGTTGCGGCTGATCGCGGCGATCGAGGACAGCGGCTCGGTCAGCGCCGCCGCGCAGGCGCTCAACGTGTCGCAGCCCGCCGCCTCGCGGCAGATTGGCGAACTGGAGGCGCTGTTCGGCGCGCACTGTGCGAGCGGCTGGCGCGCGGCGTGCGGCTGACCCCGCTTGGCGCGGCGCTGGCCCGGCACGCGCGCTCGGTGCTGTTGCAGCTTTCCGAGGCCGAGCGCGAACTCGCCGATCTGCGCGAGGGCCGGCGCGGCGCGGTTTCGGTCGGCGCGGTCAGCGGCCCGGCGTTCGATCTGTTGCCCGCGACCGCGCTAAAGGTGCGCGCGCGGGCGCCCGAGATCGAGCTGTCGGTGAAGATCTACAGTTCCAACGTGCTCGCGCGCGATCTGCTGGCGGGACGGCTCGACATGATGCTGGCGCGCGTGCCTGACGATCTCGAAGTGAACGAGTTCGACGCCTATCCCGCCGGCGTCGAGGAGGCGCGGCTGGTGCTGCGGCGCGGCCATCCGCTGCTGGCGCGGGGGGCGGCCGAACTCGCCGACCTCGCCGCCTGCGAATGGGCGACGCAGCCGCGCGGCACGCCGCTGCGACGTGCGCTGGAGCGGCTGTTCCTCGAAGCGCGGTTGCCGCCGCCGCGCCATATCCTGGCCACCACCTCGCTGACGCTGACGATGATGACGGTCGCGCGCGGCGACGCCATCGCGGCGCTGAGCCACGAGGTCGCGCGTTTCGCCAGCGAGGGGCTCGGGCCCGGCGCGCTTGCGATGTTGCCGACGCGGTTTCCGCTCGTCGTACAGCCCTACAGCCTCATCCGCGCCCGTCGCCGCCCGCTCTCGCCCGCCGCGCTTACGGTTTACGAGGCGATCCGCGCGCTCGCCGGCGATCCGCGCTAACGGTTGTGTTATAGGGAGGCAGTGGGCTTAAATTCTGTCATCGCGGCGTTTGAACCTTTCCGCGCGTCGCAGCGACCAAGCTTGCGGAGGCCTGACATGTCGGGAATGGGGCGCATAGCGCGAATCGGCGTGTTGCTCGGCGCTGCGCTGGCGCTGCTGGCGCCGCAGGGCGACAGCGCCGGGGCGCAGAGCTTTCGCGGCAAAGGCGACGCGGCCCGGCCGGGCTATGGCGGGCACGGCGGGGGTTTTGGCTTCGATTTCGGATTTGGCCCGCCGGCTTTGTTATTTCCAGCTGAACCGCCTGATGACTACGAGCCCGCGCCGCGCCGCCGGCCCTACCCCGTTCGGATCGAACCGCCCGACGATTACCCCACCTATGACGCTCCCGCGCCGCGCCACCGCGCGCCGCGTCCAAAGCCCGTGACGACCGCTGTCGCCCGACCCGCCTCGCCGCCCGCCATCGAGCCCGCCAAGCCGAAATACGTCCGCCCCGCGCCCGCGATCACCCGCCTGACGCCAAAGCCGCCGCCGACGGCAGCGGCAGGTCTCCCTCGCGCGCGCCTGCCGCTGGCCGAAACGCGCTACCGGCCGGACGAAATCCTGGTCGAGATCGCGCGCGGGACAGAGCCGGCGCGGATCGCCGACGTGCTCGCCCGCCACCGGCTGAGCGAGGTCGAGGCGAGCGATGTCGACCTGCTCGGCGTTTCGCTGCGGCGCTGGCGTTTTGGCGACGCCCGCAGCGCGGCCTCGGTGGTGGCCGAACTCGGGGGCGAGATTGCGCTCATCCGCATCCAGCCCAACTATGTCTTCACCGCCGCCGACGAACTCGCCGCCAGCGTGACCGGCGCGCAATATGCGTTGGCGAAGATGAAGGTCGATCCCACGCTGGAGGATTCCGCCGCCGCGCCGATTCGCGTCGCCGTGATCGACACCGCCATCGACGAGACCCATCCCGATCTCGCCGGTTCGCTCTCGGCGAGTTTCGACGCGATCGGCGGCGACATCGTCTCCAAAAGCCACGGCACCGCGATGGCCGGCGGCATCGCCGGCAACGGCCGCCTGCGCGGCGTCGCCACCCGCGTAAAACTCCTGTCCGCTCGCGCTTTCGACATCGACGGCGCCGGCGGCGCGCTTGGCTCGACACTGACCATCGTCAAGAGCCTCGACTGGGCGGCCAAGCAGAAGGCGCAGGTGATCAATATGAGCTTCGCCGGCCCCGACGATCCGACTTTGCGCGACGCGCTCGCGGCGGCCCATCGGCGCGGCATCGCGCTGATCGGCGCGGTCGGCAACGCCGGCCGCGCCGCGCCGCCGCAATATCCCGGCGCCGACGCGCATGTGATCGCCGCCACCGCCACCGACGCCGACGACAAGCTCTACGCGAGCGCCAATATCGGCGCCTATGTCGCGATCTCCGCGCCCGGCGTCGAGGTGCTGCTGCCCGCCCCCGGCGGGGGCTATGCGATGGAAACCGGCACCTCCGTTTCGAGCGCGCTGATCGCGGGCGTCGTCGCGCTGATGCTGGAGCGCAGGCCCGGACTGAGCCCGGACGAAATCCGCCAGCGCCTCACCTCAACCGCGGCGCCCCTCGCAGGCCCTGCCCACGAATTCGGCGCCGGGATGGTCGACGCGGCCAAAGCCGTGCGCCGCTGATCGAAGGGTTTTGCCGCGCGGGCCTTTACATCTGCGGCTCGCGATGATTTTACCTACGTACGATAATTTGGAGGGGACGGCGTGCAGGGCGACGGGGACGATATCCTCGTGACGGAAGGGCTTGGCAAGTCCTTCGGCGATTTCGCCGCCGTCTCGGGCGTTTCCCTGCGCGTGAAGCGCGGCTCGATCCACGCGCTGATCGGGCCCAACGGCGCGGGCAAGACCACCTGTTTCAACATGCTGACGAAGTTCATCGCGCCGACGTCGGGACGCATCGTCTATAACGGCCGCGACATCACCGCTCTTGCGCCCGCCGACGTCGCCCGCCTCGGCCTCGTGCGCTCGTTCCAGATCTCGGCCGTGTTTCCTCATCTGACCGCGCTGGAGAATGTGCGGGTGGCGTTGCAGCGCAAGCGCGGCGACAATTTCGACTTCTGGCGCTCCAAGCGCGTGCTGCATCGCTTCGACGCCCGCGCGCGCGAATTGCTGGAGGAAGTCGGCCTGACCCCCTTCGCCGACGCGCAGGCGAGCGAGATCTCCTACGGCCGCAAGCGGGCGCTGGAGATCGCCACCACGCTCGCGCTCGATCCCGAGATGATGTTGCTCGACGAACCGATGGCGGGCATGGGCCATGAGGACATCGACCGCATCGTCGCGCTGATCCGCCGCGTCTCCGCCAACCGCACGGTGCTGATGGTCGAGCACAATCTGCAAGTGGTGCAAAACCTCTCCGACCGCATCACCGTGCTGACGCGCGGGCGCGTGCTGGCGGAGGGCGATTATGCGACCGTGTCGGAGAACAGCGAAGTGAAGACCGCCTATCTCGGCGACGTCCATGATTGAGGCCGAGCTGAAAGTCGCCGGGCTGGAGGCCTGGTACGACGAATCGCATATCCTGCACGGCGTCGATTTCGAAGTGCGGCCCGGCGAGGTCGTCACCTTGCTCGGTCGCAACGGCGCGGGCAAGACGACGACCCTGAAATCGATCATGGGCATAGTGACCAAACGCAAGGGCTCGGCCCGATACGGCGGGCGCGAGACGGTCGGTCTGTCCTCCGACCGCATCGCCAAACTCGGCGTCGCTTTGTGCCCGGAGGAGCGCGGCATTTTCCATTCGCTCAGCGTGCGCGAAAACCTGCTGCTGCCGCCGCGCGTGGCGGCGACCGGCGGCCTGACGCTCGACCAGATTTTCACGCTATTCCCCAATATCAAGGAGCGGCTGTCGAGCGGCGGCGGCAAGCTGTCGGGCGGCGAGCAGCAGATGCTGGCGATCGCGCGAATCTTACGCACCGGCGCGCGCTTCCTCATGCTCGACGAACCGACCGAAGGTTTGGCGCCCGTCATCATCCAGCAGATCGGCCGCACGATCGGCGAACTCAAGAAGGCCGGCTTCACGATCCTGCTGGTCGAGCAGAATTTCCGCTGGGCCTCGACGCTGGCCGACCGCTTCTATGTGATGGAGCATGGCCGGATCATCGACGCCTTCGCCGCGCGCGATCTCACCGCCAATATGGACAAGCTGCATGACTATCTCGGCGTTTGAGCGGGGCGTGATCGGCGGGCGCCGCCTCCCTCTCCCCGCTTGCGGGGAGAGGGCCGGGGTGAGGGGCGCGCGCTGATGCTCGCCGCCCTCTCCATCACCCCGATGCAGCTCTATGGGCAATTGCTAATCGGTCTCATCAACGGCTCGTTCTATGCGCTGCTGAGCATGGGTCTGGCCGTGATCTTTGGGATGCTCAACGTCGTCAATTTCGCGCATGGCGCGTTCTATATGGTCGGCGCTTTCGTCGCCTATTTCCTGCTCAACACTTTCGGCCTGAACTATTGGGTGGCGCTGGTGCTGTCGCCCCTGATCGTCGGCCTCCTCGGCGCGCTGGTCGAGCGCACGATCATCCGCCGCCTCGCCGGGCTCGACCATCTCTATGGCCTGTTGCTGACCTTCGGTCTGGCGCTGGTGATCCAGGGCCTGTTCCAGAACGAGTTTGGCTCGTCGGGCAAACCCTATCCGACCCCGCCCGAACTCTCCGGCGTCTATAATCTCGGCTTCATGTTCCTGCCCAAATATCGCGCCTGGGTGATCGTCTGCTCGTTCGTCGTCTGCATGGCGACGTGGTTCGCGATCGAGCGCACGCGGCTGGGCGCCTATCTGCGCGCCGCCACCGAGAATCCGACGCTGGTGCGCGCGTTCGGAATCAACGTGCCGCTGATGATCACCGCGACCTACGGCTTCGGCGTCGCGCTGGCGGCCTTCGCCGGCGTGCTGGCGGCGCCGATCTATCAGGTGCGGCCGGGCATGGGGGCCGAGATCATCGCGGTCGTGTTCGCGGTGGTGGTGATCGGCGGCATGGGCTCTATTCTGGGCTCGATCCTGACCGGCTTCACGCTCGGCGTGATCGAGGGTCTGACAAAAGTGTTCTACCCCGAAATCTCCAATACGGTGGTGTTCGTCATCATGGCGATCGTGCTCATCATCCGGCCCTCGGGCCTGTTCGGGCGCGCGATATGAGCGCGCTCGCCAGCGCCGCGCCGGCGCGCGCCTCGCACGACGCGCGCGATTTCGCCCTCGCCGGCGTGCTGATGATCGCGGCGATCGTCGCGGCGCCGTTCTTCGTCTATCCCTTCTTCGTCATGCAGATGCTGTGCGTCGCGCTGTTCGCCTGCGCGTTCAATCTGCTGATCGGCTATGTCGGGCTGCTGTCGTTCGGCCATGCGATGTTTTTCGGCATGGCGAGCTATGTCTCGGCCCACGCCGCGAAAGAATGGGGGCTCGATCCCGCGCTCGCGATCCTGAGCGGCGTGGGCGTAGCGGCGACGATGGGCCTCGTCTCCGGCGCGCTGGCGATCCGCAGCAAGGGCATCTATTTCGCGATGATCACGGTCGCGCTGTCGCAGATGGTGTTCTTCTTCTGCGTCCAGGCGCCGTTCACCCATGGCGAGGACGGCATCCAGTCGGTGCCGCAAGGCCGCGCGTTCGGCCTCATCAACCTCGCCGACGGCGCCACGCTCTACATCTTCGTCGCGCTCGTATTCCTGATCGGCTTCTTCATCGTCTATCGCACGATCAATTCCCCGTTCGGCGAAATCCTCAAGGCGATCCGCGAGAACGAACCGCGCGCGACCTCGCTCGGCTATCGCGTGATGCGCTACAAGCTGATGGCCTTCGTGCTGTCGGCGGCGCTGGCGGGTCTGGCCGGGGGAACCAAGGCGCTGGTGGTGCAGAACGCCTCGCTCAGCGACGTCGGCTTCCAGATGTCGGGCGAAGTGGTC
>JANLPL010000067.1:0-14334 GCA_031367195.1 Bradyrhizobium sp. | reverse complement strand
TAGGAAGACGACAGTCTCAAAAAGCGCCTCACATTCCCCGACCCAGCTATCCACCGCAATCCTCCGTTTGGCGAATCAGTGGATAATGAGAGATTCAGCACTTCATCGACTTGTCGAGAACTTCTTCACCCGATTGCCCTGGCCCGGTCCGTGAGGCGGTTTCCGGTTCGGCCGCCAAGCTGCTAGTATCGCCGCGACCTGATTTGCGACGAGACCTTGCAGCCGGCCATGGCATCCGAAATCGACATTAGGCGCCTGACCTCGCCCAAGATTTTCCTCATCGGCATGACGTCGTTTCTCGTCATCGTCGGCTTTGTGGCGATGGCGCTGTACAAGGCGCTGGCTTTCGCGTTTCAGGCCAATCCCGGCCTCAACAGCCTGATTTTCGGCGTGCTGGCGCTGGGCTCGGTGTTCGCCTTCCGCCAGGTGTTCCGGCTGTTCCGCGAGATCGCCTGGGTCAATTCGCTGGTGTCGGCCGATCCCGGCCGCGTCCGGCAGCCGCTTTTGCTGGCGCCGATGGCGACGCTGCTCAACGCCGGCGCGGGCGCGCGCGGGCTTTCCACCATCACGACGCGGGCGATTCTCGATTCGATCGGCACGCGGCTCGACGAGGGGCGCGAACTCCTCCGCTATCTCGTGGGGCTCCTGGTGTTTCTCGGCCTGCTCGGCACCTTCTGGGGCCTGTTGCAGACGGTGCATTCGATTGGCGCTGTCATCGACGGGATGCGCGGCGGCGCCAACAACGCCGCCATGTTCGAGGATTTGAAAAGCGGCCTTTCGGCGCCGCTGGCGGGCATGAGCGTGTCGTTCACCTCCTCGCTGTTCGGCCTCGCCGGCTCGCTGATTCTCGGCTTTCTCGATCTCCAGGCGGGGCAGGCGCAGAATCGGTTCTACACCGAGCTGGAGGATTTCCTCGCCGGCCATGTCGACCACACACAGGCGGGCGCGATCGAAGACGCGCCGCGCCGCACCGACGGGGCGGAATCCAAGCGCACCGGCGCGGCGATCGCCCAACTCGCCGAGGGCATCCAGGGCCTCGTCGGCCACATGCGCGAGGAACAGCAGCAGATCCGCGACTGGGTCGAGCGTCAGGCCGCCGTGCAGGAGGACATTCGCCGCCTGCTGCGCCGCCTGTCCGACCAGCGCGAGAAGCAGATTTAGGGACCGGCCATGGCGCTGGGGCGCGGCAGGCGGCTCGAACCCGTCAATTACTGGCCCGGCTTCGTCGACGCGCTGTCGACGATGCTGCTCATCATCATCTTTCTGTTGTCAGTGTTCATGCTGTCGCAATATTTCCTGTCGCGCGAGGTGACGGGCAAGGACAGCGCGCTGGAGCGGCTCAATCGGCAGATCGAGGAACTGACTTCGTTGCTGGCGATGGAGCGCAGTCAGGCCGGCGTCGATCAGGACAAGCTCACCAAACTGTCGGCGACGCTCGATCAGGCGCGCAAGGACAAGAACGAGATCGAAGCGGTGGCGGCGAGCGGCGGGGCGGGCGCGGCGGCGGCCGGCAACCGGGCAGATGCGGCGGTGGTGGCGCTCGACTCGCAAAAGCAGATCACGAGCCGCGCGCTGGCGCAGGTCGAGGTGCTGAACCAGCAGATTTCGGCGTTACGCAAGCAGCTTGCCGCGATCCAGGATGCGCTCGACGCTTCCAAGACGTCGGATAAGGAGAGCCAGGAAAAGATCTCCGATCTCGGCCAAAGGCTCAATCTGGCGCTGGCGCAGAAAGTGCAGGAACTGGCGCGCTATCGCTCCGATTTCTTCGGCCGCCTGCGGCAAATTCTTGGGTCGCGGCCCGACATCGCCATTGTCGGCGACCGTTTCGTGTTCCAGTCCTCGGTGCTGTTCGACGCTGGCAAGGCGGACCTGAGCGAGGCGGGCAAAAAGTCGCTCGACCGACTCGCCGAAGCCGCGCTCGATCTGGAGCGTGAGATCCCGCCCGATATTCATTGGATCCTGCGGATCGACGGCCACACCGACCCGCGGCCGGTCGGCGCCGGTCCGTTCAAATCGAACTGGGAGCTTTCCGCCGCGCGCGCCATCGCGGTGGCGCAATTCCTGGTGTCCAAGGGCGTCGATCCGCATTACCTCGCCACGGCGGGCTTTGGCGAATTCCAGCCGCTCGATCCGGGCGCGACAGAGGAAGCCTACGCGCGCAATCGTCGCATCGAGTTGAAGCTCACCGAGCGATGAGCGTCACGTTGCGCGCCTGCGCGGAGCGCGATTTCGCCAATCTCGCCGATTTCTGGGTCGCCGCCTGGTCCGCGACCGGCCTCGACATCGATTTCGAGGCGCGCCGTTCCTGGCTGCCGCGGCATCTCGCACAATATTTGGCGGAGGGGGTCGATATCGTCGTCGCCTGCGCGGCTGACGGCGCGCTTGTTGGTTTCGTCACGATCGACCGGCGGTCCGGCTATCTCGACCAGCTTTGCGTGGCGCCGGCCGCGCAGGGACGCGGCGTCGCCCGCGCGCTGATCGACGAGGCCAAGCGCCTGGCGCCAGGTCGGGTCGACCTGCATGTCAATGCCGACAACCCGCGCGCGCGGGCGCTCTACGAGCGCGCCGGCTTCGTTGTCGCGGCCGAGGCGGTTTCCGCAATGTCGGGCCTTCCGACGCTGCTTTTGGTCTGGACGCGCGCGTAATTCAGCGTTTTTGGCTTGGCCGACGGCGGGGAAGCGGTTACGCCTTGGTTCATCGCCTAACAACGCGATCGCCGGCTCAACTTTTGCGAAGTCGGCGCAAAACACCTGGAGGCGGAAATGAAACTCGTTGCTATCGCGCTGGTCGCGACTTTCGCGGCCCTTGGCGCGGCCTCGGCCGACACCTGCATGACGAAAGCGGTCGACAAGAACGGCAAGGCGCTCGCCGGCGCGGCCAAGACCTCGTTCATGGACAAATGCTCGAAGGATGCAGAGGCAGCCTGTGAAACCAAGGCGGTCGATAAGAACGGCAAGGCGCTCGCCGGCGCCGCGAAAACCTCGAACATGAAGAAGTGCATGGACGATTCCGTCGGAACCATGTGACGCGCGCGCGCCGCCTTTGCCGGGCGGCGCCCTTTACAGCCGGCCGTTGAGATAATCCCCCAACGTCGCCCGCACGCCCTTTGCCCACAGCGATTGCAGCGCCTTCGAAAAGGCGGCGACATAGGCCGGATCGCCGGCGTTGGCGCCGAAAATGTCGGTCATCTCCAGATAGGCTTGTGGCGCATCCTTGGCGCGCCGGGCGTGCGCCTGCAAACGCGCCCAGTTGTCGTCGTTGGGCGCAATCGTCTTGCCGCTTTCGCTGACGCCGTAGGCATAGCGGCACCACAAGGCCGAGACCAGCGCGAGGCCGGTCGCGCTCTGGCCCGCGTCCAGTCGCGCGCGCGCCGTCGGCAGGATGAACTTCGGCTGCCGGTTGGAGCCGTCGAGGCAAAGCCGCGCGATCGTGTCGGCAATCTTGGGATTGGCGAAGCGACGGGCGATCAACTGCCGATAGTCCTCAAGATCGGCGCCCGGCGGCGGCGGCGCCGTCGGCATGATCTCGGATTTGGTCAGATGTTTGAGGAACGCCGCGATGTCGGAATCCTCCATCGCCTCGTGCACGAAATGGATGTCGAGCAGCGCGGCGGGATAAGCGATCGCCGCATGGCCGCCGTTGAGGATGCGGATTTTCATCAACTCGTAGGGCGCCACATCAGGCGTGAAGGTGACGCCGACCTTCTCCAGTTGCGGGCGCCCGTTGCAGAAATGATCCTCGATCACCCATTGCTTGAACTCTTCGCAGAACACCGGCCAACCATCCTCCAGGCCCCAATTGTCGCGCAGCATCGCGCGCTCGCGGTCCGAAGTGGCCGGCGTGATGCGATCAACCATCGAATTGGGGAAGGCGACATTGTGGCGGATCCAGGCGGCAAGGTCCGCATCGACGAGTTCGGCGAGGCCTGCGACGGCGTTCTCCGTGACATGGCCGTTGCCGGGGATGTTGTCGCAGGACATCACCGTGAACGGCTTCACCCCGGCGGCGCGGCGGCGTTTCAGCGCGGCGACGATCAGGCCGAACGCGGTCTTGGGCGCGTCGAGGTTGTTCGCGTCCGCGACGATGTCCGCGTGGGCGGGGTCGAACTTTTGCGTGGCGGGGGAGATGTAATAGCCGCCTTCGGTGATGGTGAGCGAGACGATGCGGATTTCCGGCGCGATCATCTGCGCCAGAATGGCGACGGTGTCGCCGGGCGCGAGAAAATCGATCATCGCCGCCGTCACGCGGGCGCCGCTGTGATGCGCCTCCTGCTCGACGACGGTGGTCAACCAATCCTGAGCTTGCAGCGCCGAGCGCATCGCTGCGTCGGCGGCGCGCACGCCCGTGCCCACGATCGCCCAGTCGCGGCTCAGGCCCAGGTTGAACAGATCGTCGAGATAGACCGCCTGATGGGCGCGGTGGAAATTGCCGACGCCGATGTGAAACACGCCGGGCTTGAGATCGGCGCGGGAATATTTGGGCGCGGCGACGCCGCTGGGCAGCGATCCGAGCGCTGCGGCCGAAAGTTTGACGCTCATTTGTCTTTTCCCGGACGTGTCAATCAGGCCGCGATGCGCTGGCCGGCCGCGTTGAACCTGTGCAGACGCGGCTCGCGCGGGCTGAGGAACACGCGGTCGCCCGCATGCACCGGCGCTTCGCCATCCACGCGCACCGTGAATTGGCCGAGCCCGTCGACCTCGACATAGACGAAAGTCTCTGAACCCAGATGCTCGGCCACCCGAACCGTGCCCGGCCATTCACCCGCGCTGGAGGAAATCTCGGTGTGCTCCGGGCGGATGCCGATCGTATCGGCGCCGCGCCTGGCCGCCGAGGGGCCTTTGACGACGTTCATCGTCGGCGAGCCGATGAAGCGGGCGACGAACAGATTGTCGGGCTTGTTGTAGAGATCGAGCGGCGCGCCGACTTGACTGATCGCGCCGAGATCGAGCACCACGATCTTGTCGGCCATGGTCATCGCCTCGACCTGATCGTGGGTGACGTAGATCATCGTGGTCTTGAGCTTGTTGTGCAACTCGCCGATCTCGACCCGCATCTGCACGCGCAAGGCCGCGTCGAGGTTGGAGAGCGGCTCGTCGAACAGAAACGCGCTCGGCTCGCGCACGATGGCGCGGCCGATGGCGACGCGCTGGCGCTGACCGCCCGAGAGCTGGCCGGGGCGGCGTTCGAGATAATCGGTCAGGTTGAGCGTATTGGCGGCGTATTTGACCTTCGCCTCAATCACCTCTCGCGAGGCTTTCGCCATTCTGAGCGGGAAGGCGATGTTGTTGCGCACGCTCATATGCGGATAGAGCGCGTAGGACTGGAACACCATCGCCAGACCGCGCTGCGCCGGGCCGAGGTCGGTGGCGTCCTTGCCGTCGATGACGATTCTGCCGCCCGACACGTCTTCGAGGCCGGCGATCAGACGCAGCAGCGTCGACTTGCCACAGCCCGACGGGCCGACGAACACGACGAATTCGCCG
This sequence comes from Bradyrhizobium sp., assembly GCA_031367195.1. Taxonomy (GTDB): domain Bacteria; phylum Pseudomonadota; class Alphaproteobacteria; order Rhizobiales; family Beijerinckiaceae; genus Roseiarcus. Next base: position 8,851 of record JANLPL010000067.1, on the reverse strand, counting down.
TCTTTGACCAAGAGATCGACGCCCTTGATGATCGACACGGCGCCGAAGTCCTTGCGGACCTGCTGCAGTTGGATGCTGCCCATCGTTTTTCGCCCCTACTTGACTGCGCCGCGAGTCCTTACTTGACCGCGCCAAAGGTGAGTCCGCGCACGAGCTGGCGCTGCGAGAACCAACCCAGCACCATGATCGGGGCGATCGCCATCAGCGAGGCCGCCGACAATTTAGCCCAGAACTGCCCCTCGGGACTGGAATATTCCGAGATGAAGAAGCTCAAAGGCGCCGCGTATTTGTTGGTGAGGTTGAGCGTCCAGAACGCCTCGTTCCAGGACAGGATGACGTTGAGCAGCAGCGTCGAGGCGATGCCCGGCACCGCCATCGGCGCCAGCACGCGGCTGAGTTCCTGCCACAGACCCGCGCCATCCATGCGCGCGGCCTCGAGAATGCCGAACGGGATTTCCTTGAAATAGGTGTAGAGCATCCAGATCACGATCGGCAGGTTGAGCAGCATCATCAGCGGGATCATGCCGGCGAAAGTGTCGATCAGGTTCCACTCGCGCAGGTCGATCCAGCCCCAGTCTTTGAAGACCAGGCCGTTGCGGTTGAAGATCAGATAGATCGGGATCAGCGCGCCGGCCGGCGGCATCATCTTGGTGGAAAGCATCCACAGCAGCTTGTCGCCGGTGCGTCGCGTCCACACCCAGGCGGCGATCGGCAGGCCGAACAACAGGATCAACCCGAGGCCGAGCAGCGGCCGGGCCGACATGGCCCAGCCGACGGAATAGGCGATCCCGGCGGCGGCGGCCATCGAGCCGAGGATGATGACGATCCAGACATAGCCCGGCCACGAGACGCTGGCCTTTTCCTCGGGCTGGAACGCCATCGACCAGGCGGCGGGGATCGCCAGCACGAGGCCGAGCAGCGTCGACACGACAGCGATGATCGTGGTGTTGAGGATATAGCGCAGATAGTTGGAGCGCTCCTGCACGATGCCGAAATTCTCCGTCGTCCAGGGCGTCGACCACCAGTTCTCGGGCAGGGAATAGGCGTCCGATTCGGTCTTGAAGGCGGCCAGCCCCGTCCACAGGATCGGGAAGAACATGATGAAGCCGACGGCCCAGGCGAAAATCGTCGCCATCGTCATCTGCGCGACCGTTGTCTTGCGCGCCATGGGTCAGGCCTCCAGATTGCGGCCGATCAGCCGCACGAGGAATGTCGCTACGATATTGGCCAGCACGACCGCGATCAGCCCGCCCGCCGCCGCTTCGCCGACGTTATTGTCGTCGTTGAGCTTGCTGAACACGAGATAGGTGAGATTGCCGGCGATGCCGCCGACAGAAGCCACCTTGATCTCGGCGAACACGTTCAACAGGAAGATCGTCTCGATCAGGATGACGACCGTTATCGGCCGCATCAGATGCGGCAGCATGATGTAGCGGAAGAAATCGATTCTGCCGGCGCCGTCCATCTCGGCGGCGTCCTTCTGCTCCTCGTCGAGCGATTGCAGCGCGGTCAGCAGGATCAGCGTGGCGAAGGGCAGCCATTGCCAACCCACCACGATGCCGACCGACATCAGCGGATGGGAGCCGAACCAGTCAACCGGCGTCAGGCCGACCGAGCGCCAGGCGTGCGCCAGGAAGCCGTAAACAGGGTGCATCATCAGGTTCTTCCACACCAGCGCCGAGACGGTGGGCATGATGAAGAACGGCGAGATCACCAGCACGCGCACGATGCCGCGGCCCCAGAACGGCCGATCGAGCAGGATGCCGAGCAGGATGCCGCCCACCACCGTGATGACGAGCACCAGCAACACGAGCGCGACGGTGTTGTAAAGATCTTTGGCGAAAAACGGATCGGTGACGAAATAATAGAAGTTCGCGCCCTTGGCGAAGAACGTGTTGTCGGGATCGTCGAGCTTGTAATGCAGGAAGGCGTAGTAGAACGCCAGCGCGAGCGGCACGAGCGACCAGGCGGCGAGCGCGGCCACCGCGGGCGCTACAGCCAGTCGGCCCAGGGCTTGTCCTTGTCGGGTGGCCATTGCCGCGCCTCCTCGTCAATGCTTACAGTGCGTCATTCACGCGCCCGTCAATCAACGCGGCGCGCGGTTTGTCGATCAGATGTCTCAGAGGAAACGGGCCGCCCGCGTGGGAGGAAAACGGGCGGCCCTGGGTAGCCCGGTTACTTGATGTAACCGGCCTTGGTCATCTCGGCCTTGGTGTAGTCCTGCGCCTGCTTGAGCGCGTCATCCGCGCTCATCTGACCGGCGAGGGCGGCGGAGAAGAGTTCGCCGACCTTGGTGCCGATGCCCTGGAACTCGGGGATCGCGACGAACTGCACGCCGGTATAGGGGACCGGCTTGACGGTGGGGTGGTTGGGGTCGGCGGCGTTGATCGACGCCAGCGTCATGTTGGCGAAGGGCACCTTCTGATATTCGGGATTTGCGTAGAGCGACTTGCGAGTGCCCGGGGGAACGTTGGCCCAGCCTTCCTTGGACGCGACGAGTTCGAGGTAGTGCTTGGAGGTCGCCCAGGAGATGAACTTCTCGGCTTCCGCCACCTTCTTCGAGCCGGCGGGAACCGCGAGCGCCCAAGCCCACAGCCAGTTGGCGTGCTTGCCGAGCCCCTTGTCAGGCGCGACAGCGAAGCCGACATCCGCCGCTACCTTGCTGGCCTTGGGATCGACGACGAAGGAGCCGGCCGCCGTAGCGTCCGCCCACATGCCGCACTTGCCGGACTGGAACAGCGCGAGGTTCTCGGAGAAGCCGTTGCCCGAGGCGCCCTGCGGACCCGCTTCCTTCATGATGCTGAGATAGTCGGTCAGCGTCGCTTTCCATTCCGGCGTGTCGAACTGCGGATTCCACTTCTCGTCGAACCAGCGCGCGCCGTAGGAATTGGCCATGGAGTCGATGAACGCCATGTTCTCGCCCCAACCGGCCTTGCCGCGCAGGCAGATGCCGTTCACGCCAGCGGCGCGGTCGGTCATCTTCTTGGCGGCGTTCATTATGAAGTCCCAGTTCGGCTGGTCAGGCATCTTCAGCCCGGCCTTCTCCATCAGGTCCTTGCGGTACATGACGAAGGAGGATTCGCCGTAGAACGGCGCGGCGAACAGCGTGCCATTGTAGGAAAGGCCGCCGGACATGGCCGGCAGCAGGTCCGCCGCGTCGTCAATGCTCTTGAGTGGGACCAGCCAGCCCTTCTTGCCCCAGATCGGCGTCTCGTACATGCCGATGGTCAGCACGTCGTATTGGCCGCCCTTGGTCGAAATATCCTTGGTGACTTTCTGGCGAAGGTCGTTTTCTTCCAGCGTCACCCAATTCAGCTTGATGTCGGGATTGGCTTTGGTGAAATCGTCCGTCAGCTTCTGCATGCGGATCATGTCGCCGTTGTTGACGGTGGCGATGGTCAGCGTGGTCTCGGCTTGAGCCGCGATGGCGAGGGTCGATAGGGCGCAGGCCCCGAGCAGACTCTTTAGCAGAGTCGTCATGATTGTTTCCTCCGATATGCCGCCCGCACTTCGCTAATGCTTGAGCATTTGCCTTGCGAGCGGGCGGATATTCGCCAAACTGCGCGCTGGAGTCAACTGCAAAAACGTTGCTGCGGCGCAGCAATCGACTCACCTGCGCAACAGGTGTTCCGCCGTCGCCTCATCGGTGATCAGGCCCGTCACCAACCGGCCGGTCAGCGCGGCGCGGATCGCGGCGCGGCGGGGCAGGCCCATGGCGACGCCAATCATCGGCCGCTTCGCCGGCTGGCGCAACGGCGCCGAGGCGCAGCGTTCGTTGAGGTGACCTTGAATGAGCCGCCCCTGCGAATCAAATGACCATGCCGTGATCTCGCCTACCGCGCCGGCCCGGCGCAGCGCGTCGTTTTCCTCCTCCGTGATGAAGCCGTCCTTCAGCAAGGCCGAGCCTTCGCCGATCGAGCCGATGCCGACGAACGAGACGTCGGCCTGTTCGACCAGGGTCAACAGGCTGCGCGTGGAAGGCAGGCTGGTCAACAGCTCCCGCTCCTCCAGCGTGCGCGTATAGACCGGCAGCGGCATCGGGTGATGCGGCGCGCGCACGGTGTCAGACAGGCGGATGATGACGTCGTAGAACGAGGCCGAACCGTCCGCCTTGCCGGTGCCAACCAGCGCGACCAATTTGTGTTGCGGGCATTGCATCGACGGCATCTGGTCGGCGACGGCGCGCATCGTGCGCCCCGTGCCGACGCCAATCACGATCGGGTCCGGCCGGCGCAGCCAGCGCTCCATCTCCGCGGCGGCGAGCTGGGCGATGCCCAGCGTGGAGGAGGTCGAGGCCGGGTCGGTCGGCGACACCTCGCAGATGAACAGGTCGTAGCGCTGCTTGAGCGCGGCCGACAGCTCCATGCAGCGGGCGATGGGGTGATCGAGCCGCACCTTGATCAGCCGTTCGCTCATGGCGAGGCTGACGAGGCGCTGCGCGGTCTGGCGCGACACGCCGAGCTTGCGCGCGATCTCGTCCTGCGTGTTGCCGGCGACGTAGTAGAGCCAGCCCGCGCGGGCGGCGTCGTCGAGACGCGCGGCGTCGTTTTCGCCGATTCTGGCCATCAGGGCGCCCGCATGGCGGCGACCAGCGCGGGCAGCGTGGCCATGTCGTCGAACACCAGCGCGGCGCCCGCGGCGGCGAGCCGGGCTCCATACTCGCCGCCGGCGTGATGCGCGCCGCCGGTGAAGCCGAACACGGTCATGCCGGCGCGCGTGGCGGCGGTGACGCCGGCGACGCTGTCCTCCACTACGAGGCAATCGGCCGGCGCCGCGCCGAGCGTCTTGGCCGCGTGCAAAAGCAGGTCCGGCGCCGGTTTGCCGTTGGCGACGTCATGGGCGGAGAAGATGCGCGGGCCGAACAGGTCGGCGTAGCCGACGATCCGCAGACTGGCGCGGATGCGCTCGGGCGAGCTGGAGGAGGCGACGCAGACCGGCCGCCCCAGCGCGCCGATCGCCTCGCGCACCCCGGAGACGCCCTTCAGGTCGCGCTCGAACTCGGCGATCACTTCGCGGGCGAGATCGACCTCGAACGCCTCGGGCAGGGCCGCGCCGAGCCGCCGCTCGGCGACCTTTCGCGCCGACGACGAACTGATGCCGAGGAACAGGTCGCGGCTTTCGCTCTCGCTCACCTCAAGCCCGTGGCGGGCGAGCGTGGCGCGCACGATAGCGAGCGAGATCGGCTCGCTGTCGACCAGCACGCCGTCGCAATCGAAAATCACCAGCTTTGGCCAGACCGGCTCGGCGTGGGCGCGTATCTCGCGCTCGGCGCGCTGCATCGTCTCGAACGCGAGGCGCTTGCGCGCGTGCAGCGCGGCGATCTCGCCCCCCGCGGGTTCGGTGATCTGGCCGAGCCGCGACATCGCCCGCATGGCGCCGGCGATGTCGTAGGTTCCCGCCGCCACCGCGCCCAGCATGGCCGAGCCCAGCAGCACCGGCTCCTCGGTCTCGGCGGTGACGACGCGCCGGCCGCACACATCGGCGACGATCTGGCGCACCAGCGCGCCCCGCGCCGCGCCCCCGCTCGCCACCAGCGCATCGAAGGCGAAACCGCCCGCCTCCAGCGCGCGCATCACCTGCGCCAGCCCCTGCGCCAGCCCGCACAGGCCCGCGACATAGAGCGCCTGAAGGCTCGCCTCGTCCTGATCGAGGTCGAGACCGAACAATCCGCCGCGCGCGTGCGGATCGGCGAAGGGCGAGCGGTTGCCGAGGAAATCGGGCAGCACGTGCAGGTCGCGGGCGAGCCGAGCCGCCTGCGACGCGCCGCCGCAGCGCGCGAGGATGTCGCGCTCCAACGCCTCGAAGCCGCGCCCGTCGAAAGCGGGGTGCATCCGCAGCAGCCGGTCGATGGCGGCGCCGAACGCGCTTTGCCCGCCCTCGGTCAGCCATTGGCCGGGGACGAACCCGTCATAGAGCGGCCCCCACACGCCCGGCACGAAGCGGGCCGAGTCGGACAGCGCCATGCAGCAGGAGGATGTGCCCAGGATCAGCGCCAGCCGCCGGCGCGGATCGACGGCCTCGTTCCCCAGCGCGCCGCCGATGGTGCCGAGCGCGCCGGCATGGGCGTCGATCAGGCCGGCGGCGACCGGCAGGCCCGGCGCGAGCCCCATCGCGGCGGCGGCTTCGCGCGTCAGCCCCGATCCGAGCGGCGTTCCCGGCGCGACGATCTCAGACCCGATCCGCCGCGCGTCGTCGTCGAGCAGGTTCTCCAGGCCGAGGGCGCGGAAGGTCTCCCCAGGCCAGCGCCGCTCAGAACCCTGATACAGCCATTTGCACACGACGGTGCAGGTCGAGCGCGCCGTCGAGCCACTCGCCTTGAAGGTGAGAAAGTCGGTCAGATCGAAAAACTGCGCGCGCGCGAACGTGTCGGGGACATGGCGGGCGAGCCACATCAGTTTCGGCGGCTCCATCTCGGGCGAGATGATGCCGCCGACGAAGCGCAGCGGATCGTGGCCGACGGCATTGATCTCGTCCGCCTCTTTCATCGCGCGATGATCCATCCAGACGATGGTGTCGCGCTCCGGCCGCCCCGTTGGCGAGACGGTGAGCGAGCGGCCCTCTCCGTCGAGTGCGACCAGCGAGCAGGTGGCGTCGAAGCCGATGCCCGCCGCCTCGCCGGGTTTGAGGCCGGCAGTCGCCTCGGCGATCGCCGCGCAGGTGGCCGCCCAGATATCGGCGGAGGCATGTTCGACCACCTCGCCGGCCTCGCGGAACACGGCGATCGGGCGGCGGGCGCTGGAGATCAGCCGGCCCGAGGCGTCGAACACGCCGGCCCGCGCGCTCGCCGTGCCGACATCGACGCCGATATAGACCCCGCCCATGTTCCCTCCGTTTCGCCGCCGCTTTGTCCGGCGCCGGCGCGGGCGATGCAAGCGGAGTCCGAGGGTCTCCGACCGATTGCCTGCCGCCGCCCGGCGCGAAGGCGCCGCGTTGAACGTTTCGCCCCTCGCTTAACGCAAAGGCAACCGCAGCGGCATTACGTTGCGGAACTTCATTTTCGGCGGGGCGGGAAATTGCAAGTCGCGGCGGACGGCCAAGCCAGGTTAAGCGCCTCCAGCGTCGGGCGGATATTGCACGAAAACCGTGGCCTCGGGCCGGGTTTCGATTTCCTGCGCCTCGCGCTCGCGCTCAGCATCGTGCTAGCGCATTCCTATCAGACGGCCTCCGGCGCGACCAACGCCGGGCAAGATCATCCGTTCTGGCTGATCGTCTATTTGCAGGTGCCGATGTTTTTCGCGCTCAGCGGCTTTCTGGTCGCGGGAAGCGCGACGCGGCTGAGCCTGCGCAATTTCCTGCTCAATCGCGCTTTCAGGATTTATCCCGCGCTGATCACGGAAATCGTGCTGTCGATCTTCGTCATCGGCCTGATGTTCACCAAGGTTGGATGGGCGGAGTTTTTCACCAGCGGCAATTTCTGGCTCTATCTGACCAACCTTTTCGGGCTGCCGCACTATATTCTGCCGGGCGTGTTTGAAGACAATCCGCTGCGCTACAAGGTGAACGGTTCGCTGTGGACGGTGCCGTTCGAACTGGTCTGCTATGGCATTATGAGCCTGTTGATCGTGACGGGCTATGTGAGAAACAACGCCCGGATGCTGGCTTTCGCCGTCGGCGTCACCATTTTCGGCGCGGAGCCGCGGATTTTCTATCATGTGCTCGGCGTCGGCGCATTGCAGCACGTGAACAGCGTCACGGTCTATATCTACGAAAATATCCTCAACCCCAGCTTCACGATGACCTTCGCCTATTTCAGCTGGGGCGTGGCCGCCTATCAGTTGCGCGATCGCATCCCCTACAGCCGAGCGCTCGCGGCGCTCGGCGTCGGTTTGTTTGTGCTGCTCAGTTTCTACGGCGAGCCGTATGAAAAAGAGTCCTGGTTCAAGCTCGCGATGCTGCCGATCGGCGTCTATCTCACGCTTTTCATCGGCCTGACCCGGATTCCGCTGCCGCGCGTTCTCAGCCGGGGCGACTATTCCTACGGCATTTATCTCTACGGCTTTCCCGTGCAACAGGCCGTGCAGGCGTGCCTGGGCGGGACCAGTTCGATGTGGCTCAATTTCGCCTTCGCCGCGCCGATCATCTTCCTGTGGTCGAAATTTTCCTGGCATTTCGTGGAAAAGCCGGCGCTGGCTTTAAGAAAGCTGGTGTCGCGCGTCGAAGCGCCGGCGCCGGCCGCGCCGCCGCTCGTTGCCGCTGCCGCGCCCGTCCCCGTGCAGCGCGCGGCCTGAGCCGTCGCTCAGGCCAGCGCGATGCGCGGATTGGGGCCGGCGGTGCGCACCGCCTCGTCGGCCTGATCCTCGAATTTGCGGAAGTTGTCGCGGAACATCTGCACCAGCCGCCCTGCCGTCTCGGCGAATTCCTGCTTCTTGCGCCAGGTGCGGATGGGGTCGAGGATATGCGGCTCGACGCCTGGCACGTCGCGCGGGACCGCCAGACCGAAATGCGGGTCGGTGCGGAAATCGGCCTTCTGCAACGAGCCGTCGAGCGCGGCGCTCAACAGACGACGCGTCACGCGGATCGGCATCCGTCGCCCCGTGCCGTATTTGCCGCCGGTCCAGCCGGTGTTGACGAGCCAGCAATCGACATGGTGGCGCTCCATATATTCGCGCAAGAGATTGCCATAGACGGCGGGGTGCAGCGGCAGGAACGGCGCGCCGAAGCAGGTGGAGAAGGTCGCCTGCGGTTCGGTGACGCCTTTCTCGGTGCCGGCGACCTTGGCCGTGTAGCCCGACAGGAAATGATACATCGCCTGCGCCGGATCGAGCTTGGCGATCGGCGGCAACACGCCGAAGGCGTCGCAGGTCAGCATGACGATGTTCTTGGGATGCGCCGCGCGGCCGCTCGACGAAGC
>JANLPL010000431.1:0-2189 GCA_031367195.1 Bradyrhizobium sp. | reverse complement strand
GCCCTCGGGCCGGGTCGGGCAGACGAAAGGCTCGCCCGCCGCCACGCTGTGAAAAATCTGGCTCATGAAGGCCGAGACATGGCCGGTCGGCGCAGGCGGCCGCGCGACGATCCCCGGCAGCCGCACCGAGCGCGCGTCGAGCTTAGCCCTTCGCGACAGGTCGGCGAGGTGGATTTCCAGCATCAGCTTGTGCGCGCCATAGCTCAGCGTCGGCACGGGCAGCGCATCGTCAGAGATCACGCGCGGCAAGGGCGTGCCGAACACCGCCAGCGAACTCGCATTGACCACGACGAGGCCGGGCCTCGCCAGCCGGTCGAACAGCGCCATCGGCGCCTCCAGATTGACCTGACGGCCGAGCGCATAGTCCGCCTCCGCCGCGCCGCCGGGGATGGCGGCGAGGTGGAACACGAGGTCGGGCGCGGCTCGCGCCAGCGCCTCGCGGCAGGCGTTTTGTCCGAAATCGCCGGCGATGGTCTCGATCAGCGGATCGGCGGGCAGATCGGCGAAGCTGCGATCGACCAGAATCAGCCGCTCGATCGCCCCGCCGCGCAAGCTGCGCCGCGCGCGCAAGGCATCCACGAGGCGACGGCCTACAAACCCGCCGGCTCCGGTGATCGCGACCCGCATCTTGCTTCTCCCCGCCCTATCAAGCACGAGGCGGCTGCTGGCCGCAAACCTTGGGTTGACAGGGCGGCTGCGCGTCGGAATATGCCGGGCCGAAACGAGGGTGGTGAATCGATGAGCTTGCGCTTCGTTCTGCCGCTGCTCGGCGCCCTCGCCGCTGCGGCGCCGGCGCGCGCCGATTTCCGCCTGTGCAATCAGACCTCGGACCGGGTCAGCGTCTCGCTCGCCTATACCGACGGCAAGACCTGGGTCAGCGAAGGCTGGTGGAATCTGAAGCCGTCCGATTGCGACACGCTGGTGCAGGGCGCGCTGGCGGCCGAATTCTACTATGTCTATGCGATGGACGAGCGCGGCGGCGAGTGGAAGGGCAAGGCCTACATGTGCACCAACGACCGCGAATTCAAAATCGAGGGCCGCGAGGATTGCTTCGCGCGAGGTTACGAGCGCACCGGCTTCTTCGAGGTCGACACCGGAAAAGACGCGAAGAACTGGACCGTCCAGCTCACCGACCCCACGCGCTAACAAAGGCTTGTGCCATGTCCCGCCGCGGCCGCCGCGTCAAAATCCTCGCCACTCTGGGTCCAGCGTCCGCCGACCCCGCCGTCGTCGAGGCGCTGTATCGCGCCGGCGCCGACGTGTTCCGCATCAACATGAGCCACGCCAGCCACGATATGATGCGCGAGCGCGTCGCCGTCATCCGCGCGCTGGAGGAGAAGGTCGATCGCCCGATCGGCATTCTCGTCGATCTGCAAGGGCCGAAGCTGCGCGTCGGCCTGTTCGCCAACGGCGCGGAAGAGCTGCGCAAGGGCGATTTCTTCACGGTCGACGACGATTCCACGCCGGGCGACGCGACGCGGGTCTGCCTGCCGCATCCCGAAATCCTGGGCTCGCTGCGCCCCGGCCACCGGCTGCTGATCGACGACGGCAAGGTGCAGTTGCGGGTGCAGACCCACGCGCCGACCCATTCCGAATGCGTGGTCGAGGTCGCGGGCAAGATCTCCAACAAGAAGGGCGTCAGCCTGCCCGACACGGAGCTGCCGACCTCGGCGATGACCGACAAGGACCGCGCCGACCTCACCGCCGCGCTCGACGAAAACATCGACTGGATCGCGTTGTCCTTCGTGCAGCGCGCCGAGGATGTGATCGAGGTGAAGAAAATCGCGGGAAAACGCGCCAGTGTGATGGCCAAGATCGAAAAGCCGCAGGCGATCGCCAAACTCGACGAGATCCTCGCCGTCGCCGACGCGATCATGGTCGCGCGCGGCGATCTCGGCGTCGAAATGCCGATCGAGCGCGTGCCCGGCCTGCAAAAGACCATCACGCGGATGGCGCGCCAGCTCGGCAAGCCCGTGGTGGTGGCGACGCAGATGCTGGAATCGATGATCACGACGCCGGTGCCAACGCGGGCCGAGGTGTCGGATGTCGCGACCGCCGTGTTCGAAGGCGCCGACGCGGTGATGCTGTCGGCGGAAAGCGCCTCCGGGCAATATCCGGTCGAGGCGGTGACGATGATGAACCGCATCGCCGAGGCGGTCGAGTCGGAGGCGATCTATCCCAGCATCCTG
>JANLPL010000397.1:0-2804 GCA_031367195.1 Bradyrhizobium sp. | reverse complement strand
GATAAAGCTGGCACGACAGCCGCCCCTCAGCGACATAGAACTGGAACAGGCAATGGCACGGCGGCAGCTTCATCCGCTCAATGTCGTCCACGTTCCAGGCGGAGACGATCAGCCGGCGCGAATCGGGGTTGCGCCTGATCTCATCTACAACCGACGTAATCTGGTCATATATGCGGCCGTTGGCGCCTTCCCACCCGCGCCATTGCTTGCCATAGACGGGGCCGAGTTCGCCATTGGCGTCGGCCCATTCGTCCCAGATGCCGACGCCGTTCGCCTGCAAATAGCGCACGTTGGTGTCGCCGTTGAGGAACCAGATCAGTTCGTGGACGATCGACTTCAGATGCAGCCGCTTGGTCGTCACCAGCGGGAAACCGGCGCGCAGATCGAACCGCACCTGCCGGCCAAACAGCGACCGCACCCCCGTGCCGGTGCGGTCCCCCTTCACGACGCCCGCCTCCAGCGCCTCGCGCAACAGATCGAGATAAGCCTGCATCGCCGCGTGCTAGCCGATTTTGGCGGCCGGCGCCAAGGGCTGACTTAGTGGACACTGACTGTCTCCAGCTGGTGCTCCCAGGCGTTGGCGATCGCCGCGTCCTTGCTGTCGGTCAGCAGGATCGGCGAGCCGTCGGCGCTCAGCAGCGCGAACAATTGCAGGCCGGGCCGGATCGGCGGCGCCTGCGGAAACAGCCGCTGCGCGTCCTCGGAGCGAATCGTCTTGAGATAGGCGACGGCCCCCGAGCCGAGATGGGCGAATTGTTGCGGGGTCAGGTCCGTGTCGGTGTGGAATTCGTTTTTCACGTCACTCTCCTCATCTGGCGGTCACTCGTTACGCTTCAACGACCCGCCTGGGGCGCGCACTTTCAGTCTCGCGCCAGAATATTGATTTTTTTCACGAACCTGTCCGACTGCGGCTTCACGACGTCGATCGACAATAAGCCGTTAGCAAGCTCCGCGCCAAGCACCTGCATACCGTCGGCCAGCAGGAAATTGCGCTGAAACTGTCGCGCGGCGATCCCGCGATGGATATATTCGCGCGACTTGTCTTCACGCTGACGTCCTTTGATCCAAAGCTGGCTCTCCTCCTGCGTCACTTCGATATCCTCACGCAAGAAACCCGCCACCGCCAAAGTGATCCGCAATCGCTCAGGCGCATTTTCCCGCTGCGGAATGCGCTCGATATTGTACGGAGGATACCCGTCCGAACCGATCTTGGTCGCCCTTTCGAGCGCCCGCTCGATTTCGTCGAAGCCGAGCAGGAACGGCGAACTCATCGTCGTCATCCGCACCATATCGCCAAGCCCCTTTCAGGCGCTTCGCCGACTCCCGGCTTCGCTCTCTTGCGACAGCCGGCCGGCGGTTTACATCCGGCCCATCCCCTAAGGCGATGCGCCAGAACATGATATGTGCCGCATCCCGCGCGCTTCAAGGGCTTCCCTCTCGCCCTTCGTCCCATGACAGAGGCTGCGCGTCAAAATTGAATCATTGGCTAATGCGCGCTGGGGACGCGGCGGGCGAGAAGGCGGTTGGGTGTGGCTCTGGGCGTCAAACGACAATGCCCTTCCTGCGGGGCGCGATTCTACGATCTCGGCAAGCGTCCGGTGGTGTGCCCGCGCTGCAAGGCGGAGGTCGATCTCGCGCGCGCCAGGAAGAAGGCCGCCGCGCCGGCGCCCGTCGAGGCCGCCCCGCCCGAGCCGCGCCCACGCCGCGCCGCGCCGAGTTGGTCGGCTGAGCAGGCCGGCGCGCTCGATGCGGTCGGGCGCTGGCTCGCCAAAGGCGATTCGCCGGTGTTCCGGCTGTTCGGCTATGCCGGCGTCGGCAAGACGACGCTCGCCCGTCATGTCGCCGACCAAGCCTCCGGCAAAGCCGCCTTCGCCGCCTTCACCGGCAAGGCGGCGCTGGTGTTGCGCTCCAAGGGCTGCTCCGGCGCGACCACCATTCACTCGCTGATCTACAACGCGCAGGAGGACAAAAGCGGCGCCCCGAGTTTCACCCTCAACAAGGACGGCCCGGCCTCGCGCGCGAGCCTGATCGTGATCGACGAATGTTCGATGGTCGATGAGGAACTCGGCCGCGACCTGCTTTCGTTCGGCAAGCCGCTCCTCGTGCTCGGCGATCCCGCGCAATTGCCGCCCGTCAAGGGCGCCGGCTTCTTCACCGAGGCCGCGCCCGACGTGATGCTGACGGAGATCCACCGCCAGGCGCGCGACAATCCGATCATCCGCCTGTCGCAGACGATTCGGCTGGGCGGCGAGGTCGATTACGGCGTCTATGACGAATCGCGCGTGATCCGCCGCGAGGAGGTCAACGCCGAAATGGTGATGGGCGCCGATCAGGTGCTGGTCGGCCTCAACAAGACGCGGCGCGCCTATAACGCGCGCCTGCGCCAGCTATCGGGCCGCGAGGGGCTGACGCCGACCCTCGACGACAAGCTCGTCTGCCTGCGTAACAACCACGAGAAGGGCCTCCTGAACGGTGGCTTGTGGCGCGTCGCCAAGACCAACGGCATGGCCAACGATTATGTCAGGCTCGCCATCCGGCCCGAGGAGGACAACGGCCGCGACCCGCTCGCGATAGCGGTGCATCGCGCCTTCTTCGAGGGCCGCGAGGCCGACCTGCCCTATCCGATCCGGCGCGAATCGGACGAATTCGATTTCGGCTATGCGCTCACCGTGCATAAGTCGCAGGGCTCGCAATGGGACGAGGTCGTGCTGTTCGACGAGAGCCGCGCGTTTCGCGAACACCGCGCGCGCTGGCTCTACACCGGCGTCACCCGCGCCGCGAAGCGATTGACCTTGGTGCGCTGA
>JANLPL010000395.1:0-2926 GCA_031367195.1 Bradyrhizobium sp. | reverse complement strand
AAGGAGACATACCGATGTCGATCACCGCCGAGCGCAAGGCTCAGCTTATCCGCGACTACGCCCTGAAAGCCGGCGACACCGGCTCGCCCGAGGTGCAGGTCGCGATCCTCACCGAGCGCATCACCAACCTCACCGGCCATTTCAAGGCGCATGTGAAGGACAACCATTCCCGTCGCGGCCTGCTCAAGATGGTCTCGCAGCGTCGCACGCTGCTCGACTATGTCAAGAAGTCCGACGAGAACCGCTACAAGACGCTGATCGAGCGCCTCGGCATTCGTCGCTGAGCGCGAGCGGCCGCGCCGTCGCGCGGCCGTCACCAAGATGCGAAAGCTTCACGTCATGGCAGGATAGCCAGGGGTTCCGCCACAAAGGCCGAGCCCCTCGCCGTCTTGCCGATGACGTATTTCCAAATGTACGCCGAGAGCTTTCGCATCCTCCCAACCAAAGAAGGATGCACACATGTTTGATATACAACGCGAGAAACTCGACTGGTGCGGCCGCGAGCTGACGCTGGAGACCGGCCGCATCGCCCGTCAGGCCGATGGCGCGGTGTTCGCCAGCTGGGGCGAGACGACGCTGCTCGCCACCGTCGTCGCCGCCAAGACCGCCAAGCCGGGCCAGGATTTCTTTCCGCTCACCGTCCATTATCAGGAAAAGGCCTTCGCCGCGGGGCGCATTCCCGGTGGCTTCCTGAAGCGCGAAGGCCGCATGTCTGACAAGGAGACGCTGACCTCCCGTCTGATCGACCGCCCGATCCGGCCGCTGTTTCCCGATGATTTCCGCTGCGACACGCAGGTCATCATCACCGTGCTGAGCCACGACATGGAGACCGACCCCGATATTCTGGCGATGATCGCCGCCTCGGCCGCGCTGACGCTATCAGGCGTTCCCTTCATGGGCCCGATCGGCGGCGCCCGCGTCGGCCAGATCAAGGGCGAGCTGGTCGTCAATCCGACGCTCGACCAGATGAAGGATTCCGACCTCGACCTCGTCGTCGCCGGCACGCAGGACGCGGTGCTGATGGTCGAGTCCGAGGCCAAGGAACTGTCGGAAGACACCATGCTGAAGGCCGTCATGGCCGGCCACAAAGGGTTCCAGCCGGTGATTCAGGCGATCATCCGCCTGGCCGAAAAAGCCGCCAAGGAGCCGCGCGACCTGTCGCATGTCGATAAGGCCGCCGTGGAGAAGGCCGTGCTCGAACTGGGCGAAACGGATCTGCGCGCCGCCTATTCGATCACCGCCAAGGCCGAGAGGTACGCTGCCGTCGATGCGGTGAAGAAACGTGTGTTCGAGACGCTGCTTCCTACTGAGGGCGCCAAATTCAGCAAGGAAGAAGTCGCGGAAGCTTTCCACAGCGCGCAGGCCAAGGTCGTGCGCTGGAACATTCTCGACCACGGCCGCCGTATCGACGGCCGTGACCTCGTCACCGTGCGACCGATCATGGGCGAGGTCGGCGTGCTGCCGCGCGCCCACGGTTCGGCTTTGTTCACCCGCGGCGAGACGCAGGCCCTCGTCGTGGCGACGCTCGGAACCAGCGAGGACGAGCAGTTCATCGACGCGCTGGAAGGCACCTATAAGGAGCGCTTCCTGCTGCACTACAACTTCCCTCCCTACAGCGTCGGCGAGACCGGCCGCATGGGCGCGCCCGGACGGCGCGAAATCGGCCACGGCAAGCTCGCCTGGCGCGCGATCCGCCCGATGCTGCCGACCCCGGCCGAGTTCCCCTACACGATCCGCGTCGTCTCCGAGATCACGGAGTCGAACGGCTCCTCCTCGATGGCGACCGTCTGCGGCGCCTCGCTGTCGCTGATGGACGCCGGCGTGCCGATGAAGCGGCCGACCGCCGGCATCGCCATGGGCCTGATCCTGGAAGGCGAGCGTTTCGCCGTGCTGTCCGACATCCTGGGCGACGAGGACCATCTCGGCGACATGGATTTCAAGGTGGCCGGAACGACGGAAGGCGTCACCTCGCTTCAGATGGACATCAAGATCGCCGGCATCACTGAAGAGATCATGCATAAGGCGCTGGCCCAGGCGAAGGACGGCCGCCTGCATATCCTCGGCGAGATGGCGAAGGCGCTGACCGGCGCGCGCGCCGAGCTGGGCGAATTCGCGCCCCGCATCGAGCAGATGAAGATCCCGACCGACAAGATCCGCGAAGTGATCGGCACGGGCGGCAAGGTGATCCGCGAGATCGTCGAGAAGACCGGCGCCAAGGTCAATATCGAGGACGACGGCACGGTGAAGATCGCCTCCAGCGACGCCAACAAAATCAAGGCCGCCGTGGCCTGGATCAAGTCGATCGCCTCCGAGCCGGAACTCGGCGCGATCTACGAAGGCACCGTGGTGAAGACGATGGAGTTCGGCGCCTTCGTCAACTTCTTCGGCGCCAAGGACGGCCTGGTCCACATCAGCCAGCTCGCCAAAACCCGCGTCAACAAGACGACCGACGTCGTCAAGGAAGGCGACAAGGTCAAGGTCAAGCTGATGGGCCTCGACGATCGCGGCAAGGTCAAACTCTCCATGCGCGTCGTCGATCAGCAGACCGGCGAGGATCTGGAGAAGAAGGAAGCCGCCGCCGCTGTGGCGGGCGAGCCACAGCCCGACGTGCATTGACGTAAAGCCTTATTTCGCCAGGGCGGCGCCGCATTGGCGCCGCCCTGTGCGTTTTATCACAACGCGCACGCCGAAATCGTCAACTATAGGCGCGAGTTCAATTAGGCCGGTCAAGCTAAGTTAACTTTCCGGCAAGGCGCGCGGTTCAGATCTCGGCGAGGACATGGAAATGGGTATCGTCATGCAAGTGAGTTTCACCGCGTCCCTGGACACCGAGCGCGCTCAACACGCCATCGGCCGCGTCTCCGCCCACACGCCCTGGCGGGCGATCGAGCGTGAACTGGGCGAAGCCGACCGCGAGATCGCGATC
>JANLPL010000386.1:0-2971 GCA_031367195.1 Bradyrhizobium sp. | reverse complement strand
CGTGGAAGTGCTTGGCCGTAAAATCGAAATACCGCGTGCGAAACATCCCCGCCACCCACTCCGCTTCCGCGTCGGGAACGCGAGCCGAACTCACCCGACCGCGCCGACGATCAATCAGCCCTTCCTCGCCCCGATCCGCGCTCATCGAGATTTGTTGCTTTGCTCAATCGAAGGTCGAATAACCGAGCCGAGTTCGCAGGGCGCGCCCAATTGACGAAGGTATACAAAGACCCCGGGAAGGCAACAATTTCATGAATGTAAAGAAGAACGCCGTTCGGCTTCCGCGCGCCCCGCCTTCCGCGCGCGATGTGCGCGATCCGTCGAATATTATCTGCTGCCTACGTGTTCCTCCCTTGTCGGAGGAGAGAGCCCGCGCCGTTCGTTGGATCGATTCAACGCGCCGGCCCGGCTCTCCATGAAACGAGGAGAGCAAGATGCGTGACGTCAAGATCATCCATCGAACCCCCGCTCCCGTGGGGAATATCGCAGCGGAAGGAGACGCTTCAGCGGCGCAGGCCCCTCGAGGCCTTGGAAGGCGGTCGTTTCTGAGGGGGCTCGGCGTGGCAGGCGCTACCGCCGCGTTGGCAGGAAGCGAGGTCAAGGCCGACGAAGGCCACCACCACTCGCGCGGCGACGCCGCCCTATTGCGCTTCGCCGCCGCCGCCGAGATTATCGAAAGCGACATTTGGCTGCAATACAATGAGCTGGCGGGCGTCCAGACCAATGAAGTGTCCGTGCTGGCGAGCAAACTCATACCGGGCTACCCCGCCAGGCCCACCGGCGGCAACCCGGCCTACACCGCCGGCCTGCAAGTGCTCGACGGCGACATGCCGCAATATATCTCCGACAACACCGAGGACGAGCTGAGCCACGAGGTCTTCCTCAACGCCTACCTCGCCTACCACAACGCGGCGACCGTCAATCTCGACAGATTCCGCACGTTGCCTTCCAGCCAGGCGACCGGATCAAACAAGACAGTCGGCCGTCTGACAAATCTGACGCGCCTCACCGTCGACACCACGTGGTGGACCCGCTATCGCAGCCGGAACAAGAACCCTGACTTGGGCGACAGCTTCCCCCCCGCGATCCCGACGCTGGCGAAGGGACACCACACCGCAATTCCCCGCAGCGACGCCGACGCGGCCTCCGGCGATTTTCTGCAGGCGATCGCGAATACCGCGGGCTTTCATTTCGCCTGGATCGAGCAGGGCGGCACGAGCCTCTATCCGAAGTTCGCGCAAAGAGCCGCGAGCGTGGAAGTCTTGCGTATTCTGCTCAGCATCGGCGGAACCGAGATCTGCCACTTTCAGACCTGGCACGACAAAGCCGGCAACGCGAAGGTTCTCCACGATGTGAAAGACCCGATGACCGGCGTTTCCGTGACCTTTCCCGACCTGAATTCCCCCCCCTTCGGCGGAGAGGAGTTTCAGACCAACCTGATCATGCCCGAGCCGACGGTGTTTCTCAGCCGCCAGTTCCCGCCCTGCTCGATCATCCGCCCGACCAATCCGGAGGGAGCGGCGATGGACGCTGTAAAGGCGCTTACCGACGACGGGCTGTTCATTGGACAGTCGGGCGAGTTCTTCGAGTTGTTGCGCGACTTGGCTTCCGACGCCGACGCGGCGCGTCGCGACCGCTGACGCCAACCTCGCCGAGCGGGCCTCCCCAGGCCAGCTCGGACGGGGGCGTCGTAGAATCTACTCCAAAAATCGCCGACTACGCGAATTGCCCCGCCTTGTCTTTGAAGTGGACCACGTTTTTGGCGCATCGACGCTGGGAGCGGGAGCCGTGGAACGTTTAGCATTGCCGTTGATATCAAAGCGTCTCGTGACGAGATCGTGGCGGTGCTGTTCGCCGTGGAGCGTTGGCCGGAATGGACGTCCACAATGACGAATGTCAGGCGATTGGACGCGGGAGCGTCCGCGGTGGGAAGCAGGGTGCGAATACAACAACCAAAGTTTCTTCCTGCAGTTTGGCGGGTCACTGAACTCGACGCGGAGAAAGGCTTCAGTTGGGTCACGGAGAGTCTCGGCTTGCGGCTCAAAGCGGAGCATTTGGTGAAGACGAGCGCTGTCGGAAGCCGAGTCACTTTGTCGTTTTGGTTCTCGGGGCCCCTCGGCGCTTTGGCAGCCCGCGTCTATGGAAACTTGAGCCAGCGCTATATCGCCATTGAGGCGGAAGGGCTCCGAAAACGCTGCGAAGGCTGAACCTGCGCCTCGCCTGAAACCGGCGGAAAAACGAGAATTGTCGAACCATGCGTAACGTCTCTCGAAAAGGAAGGTTTTTGAGAGAGACCCGCCGGAGACGCCGAACACCTCGAAAAGTAGCGAAAACGCCTCTCAAAACTCATTCTTGATTCCCGCCTCTCAAAAGCTCATTGTACAGGCGAGTTTGGAGAGATAGGCAATGGCGACCAAAAAGACCGAACCGGCCCGCCCCGTGTTGCGGAGAAGGCCGAAGCGCCGCGCCGCGACGAAGCCAAAGCGCCACCCGTGGACGCGAGAGGACGGCGAGATTCACCCCATGGGCTTGAAGCTCGGCTATGCCCGCGTCTCGACGCTCGACCAGAATCTTGCCTTGCAACAAGACGCCCTCAAGGAGGCGGGATGCGAAAAGGTCTACATCGAGCAAATGTCCGGCGCGGTCGAAGATCGTCCCGCCCTGTGCGAGGCGCTTCACTACGCCCGCAGCGGCGACATTCTCATTGTTTGGAAACTCGACCGGCTGGCGCGGTCGATGAAGCAGCTTATCGAGACCGTCGAGAAATTGCGTTTGCGCGGCATCGGCTTTCGCAGTCTCACCGAGGCTATCGACACGACGACAGCGCAAGGCGTTTTGGTGTTTCATATGTTCAGCGCATTGGCGGAGTTTGAACGGGCGCTCTTCCAAGAACGCACCCGCGCGGGACTCAAGGCCGCGAAGCGTTTGGGACGGATAGGCGGCAGACCGGCCAAGCTGACCGAGGACGACC
>JANLPL010000374.1:0-8940 GCA_031367195.1 Bradyrhizobium sp. | reverse complement strand
CGCCTTCGACGCCAAATATAGCTCTACCGCATCGCTCGCCGGCCTGTCGGCGGCGGGCGCGGCGGCGGCGGGCCTCGACTGGGCGGAACTGGGCGGCCGGCTCAGCTATCGCTTCTCGAAAAATCTGATCGCCGACGCCTTCGTGCTCGGCACGCTTGGCGCCGAGCCGGCCGGCAGTCAGATCCACGGCGGCCTCGCGCTGCGGATGGCGTTCTAAATGCTCGAACTGCACCATTGCCGCGATGCACGCTCGTTTCGCGCCCTGTGGGCGCTGGAAGAGCTGGGCCTGCCCTATGAGCTGAAGCTACTACCGTTCCCGCCGCGCTACCGCGCGCGCGAATATCTCGCGCTCAACCCGTTCGGCACGATCCCGCTGCTGATCGACGGCGCGACGCGGATGACCGAATCGGCGGCGATTTGCCAATATCTCGCCGACCGCTACGGCTCAGCCCCCTTGCGCGTCGAGCCGTCCGAGCCGGCCTATGGCGCCTATCTCAACGCGCTGCATCAGGGCGAGGCGACGCTGACCTTTCCGCAAACCATCGTGCTGCGCTACAGCCAACTCGAACCGCCGGAGCGCCGACTGCCGCAAGCGGCAGCCGACTACGGCAAATGGACGATCGGGCGGCTGCGCGCTTTGGAGACCTGGCTCGCCGGAGCCGAATATGTCGCGGCCAGCCGCTTCACCATGGCCGACATCTGCGTCGCCTATGCGCTGATGCTGACCAAAACCGTCAAACTGTGGGACGAGGTTCCCGCCGCTCTGCAAGCCTATTTCGAGCGCTGCGCCGCCCGCCCCGCCTTCGCGCGCGCCAAGGCCGCGCAGGGCGGCGACGGCGCATTCTGACTGGCGCCGCGAAAACGCCCGCTTTATCTCCCCAAACGACCCGGCGACAAGAGGTGGCAGGGTGAGGCGTTTTGTTCTATTTGCCCTGGCGACGGGGCTCTGCGCCGTCTCGGCGCGCGCGGATTGCGACGCGACCTTGGCCGCCCCGAGATCGCTGCGATCCGCCGAGATCGTCGCCGACTACAAGCCCGTGCTGCGCGCATGCCACGGCGAAGGCGGCGACAAGATCGCGATCCGGGAAATGCGGCTCGGCGGCGGCGCGGCGCTTCTGCTCGCCGATCCCGCGACGCTCGACACCAGGCTCGAACGCGCCGCCTGCTGGACCTGCGAGGACGTGGCCGAGAGCGCGCTCGGCTCAACCCGCATGATGCGTGCGATCGACACGGCGGCCGCCGCGCCGGGCCTCGCGCACCGCACCTTCCTCGGCAACGCCGGGCTCACGCACGGCCAGCGCGGCGGCTTCTTCACCGGCGATCTCTGCCCCTCCAACCGGCCGATGGACCGCGCCTTCCTGCAAGCGCTGGCAGGCGAGCGGTCGCCGATCGCGCTCTCGATCTCCGGCCTGTGGCTCAAACATCATTTCGACGATTACCGCTGGTTGCTCGACGCGCAGGCGCGGGGGCGGCTCGCCGTCACCTGGGTCAACCACAGCTACAGCCATCCCTATCGACCGGGCGTCGCCGATGGCGCCAATTTCCTGCTGGCGGCGAATGTCGATCCCGATTTCGAGATCCTGCAAACCGAGCGCCTGTTGATCGCCAACGGCCAGACGCCGTCGCTTTTCTTCCGCTTCCCCGGTCTTGTGTCGTCGTCCGCGCTGATGCAGGCTCTGCGGCGTCATCACCTGATCGCGCTCGGCGCCAACGCCTGGCTCGCGCTCAACCAGAAGCCGGCGGAGGGCTCGATTATTCTCGTGCATCCCAACGGCAATGAGGAACTGGGCTTGCAGATCTACCGCCGCGACGCCGCCAGAGGCGTGCTGCCGTCGCTCAAACCGCTCGCTGAGGCGCCCGAATGAAAACCTGGTTGCTCGCTTTCTCTCTGCTCGCCGCGCGCGCCCAGGCCGCATCGGTGGATATGGGCACGCTCGCCTGTCAGGACTGGCTCGACGCCGGCGAGGAGGAGCAGGACCAGATGGTGGCCTGGCTGCGCGGCTACCAATCCGGCCGCTCGACCTCCTCGCTCTACGATCCCGCCGGCGCCCGCGCCGATGCGGCCGTGCTGAAACGTTTCTGCCAGACCCATCTCACCGTCGGCGTGGTCAGCGCTGCGGGGCAATGGAAGCATTGAGCGAGCGTTGTGATGTTTGATACGCGTGGCGCGAACACTATCAACAAACACGCCATCGTCATTGAAGTTCTCGGGCTATCAGTTCGCACGCGCTCATAGCGAAGATGCATCGACTTGACAAAGGCTTTCGGCAAGCAATACGTCGGCCAGATAAGGAAGAAATAGGTAAAAACGAGGGAGAAAACATGTTCAACCGCGTCGGCTTCGCGAATGCCTTGCCCGAGCAGGGAAAAGTTAAGCAAGAGGCACTGGAACAGCTCCAAAATACTGGCCAAGCCGACGCGGAACTGTTCGTTCGGACCCTCTACAAAGCCGTCCTCCAGCGTTGAGGGCGATCCCGGAGGGATCGTCCATCATGTTCATTCGCTAGGCACCGCGCCGACGCTGCAAGACGCGGCCAAGCTGCTCGGCCTGTTCGCCGCTTCCCCGGAGGCTCACCGGATCCGAAGCGCGGAACGGCTACCCGCGATCAGCCTAGGAACCTACGGCGATGCGATTTCGATCGGTTCACACTGTATCACCAGCGCGCTCCTAAAAAAATACGGCGCCAAAGAGTGGTCCGGTCCATTCGACTGGATTTTTTCATCTCCTGAGATCGTTTCAGAATCTATTGCTGACGATTTTTCCACATTCCTGGATCGCAAGCTACACGTCATAGTTCCTGAAGGGGAAAAGCTCGACCCAACGGTCAATTTTTGCGACCATTCCTACTACAAGGAAAAATTTGGAGTCAAGTTCATGTTCAATCATTACGATATTAGTAAAGATGACGTCTTTGAATACTATGTCAGATGCGTCGAGCGATTCCGAAACGCGCTCCATAGCGGTCGAAGTTTGCTGTTGATCAGCGTTACGCGTAACATGAGAGAGAGCCAGTTCCAGCAATTGTGCGAGAGCTTCCGCGCTTGGGAGAACGTCGCTGTGCTAGCGATCAGCGCACGCAGAGGGTCCGCCGATAACTTCGGCGCCGCCCTTGTTTCTAAGGCCGGGCGAAACGCAATGTATGAACTCAAGACCATGGACATTCTAGGAGGGACTGCTTTTCATAGCATGGTTGACGAACGAAATAGCCTCGCCATCGTGGCCAACTTCATCGGCGCGAGAGAGGCGCCAGCGGCGTAGTGGACTGATCTGATTGATGCGGTCGTGCAAGAGAAGATAGAAGCTACATGATATTTGCCGACGGGGGAACTTGGGCGTCGAGGGGCGTGAGGCGGGGAGAGCGTCCGCAAGAGGCGCGCACATTCGTGTGTTCCGGTTTCACCGCGCCTCACCGCCTTGGCGGCGCAACCCCGAACGCCTTGGCCAGAAACAGCCCGGCGTGGCGCAGACCTGCATTGTCGATGCCGTGGCCGATGCCCACCGACATATGCCATTGCGTCGGCAGATCGGCGGCGCCGAGCTGGTCAGCGGCGACGAACATCGCATCGACCGGGATCATCGGATCCTGATCGCCGTGGATCAGCAGGATCGGCGGCGGCGCGCCCCTGGCGTCGCGCGCGGTCGCCTGCGCCAATTTCTCTGGCCCGACCAGCAGGCCGGAAAAGCCGACGATCGCCGCCGGAGCGCGCGGACGGCGCAAGCCCACATGCAGGGCCATCATCGCGCCCTGGCTGAAGCCGCACAAAGCCAGCCGGCTCTCGTCGAGGCCGAGCCGCGTCAGCTCCTCGTCGATAAAGGCGTCGATCACCGGCCGCGCGGCCTCCGCGCCTTTCCACCGATCCTCCCCCGACCGTGCGTCGTCCACTCCGCGCGCGGCGCTGAGCGCAAACCATTGCCGGCCGGTCGATGCGCCGGCGCAGCGCTCGTGCGCGTGCGGCGAGACGAAGGCGACGTCGGGCAGCAGGTTGCGCCAGTGCTGGCCGAGTTCGATCAAATCGTTTCCGTCAGCGCCATAGCCGTGCAGGAACACGACGAGCTGTTTGGTCTGGCCGCTCTTGGCCTCCAGGTGCGGTCCGGTGATTTTGGCGGTCATGACGGTTTCCCTTGATCTGGCGTTCGTCTAGCCCGTCTGCTCCCCTCGCGCCAAGTCGAGATCGATGACGCCCGCCCGCGATTTCACCGCGCCGTAATAGGCCCACAACATCCGCGCCGCGACGCCGCGCCAAGGCCGCCACCGCTCCGCCAGCGCCTCAAGCGCACGCGCATCGGGGCGGCTCGCCAGATCGAGCGCCAGCTTCGCCGCCTCCTGAAGCGCGAGATCGCCGGCGGGGAAAGCGTCGGGATGGCCGAGGCAGAACAGCAGAAAAATGTCGGCGGTCCATGGCCCGATGCCCTTCACCGCCACGAGCGCGCGATGGGCTTCCGGCGCCGGCAGTTCGGCGAGGCGTGAAAGATCGAGCCCGTCGGAGATCGCGGTCGCCGCCGCCGTCACGGCGCGGATTTTCGGACCCGATAGCCCGCAGCCGCGCAAAACCTCCTCGCCCGCCGTCAGCACAATGTCCGCGCTCAGCGGCTGCAATCGGCCTTCGAGCCGGCCGAAGATCGCCCTGGCGCTCGCCACCGACACCTGCTGCGAGACGATGATGGCGGCCAGTCCCGCAAAACCCGGCTCGCGCCGGCGCCGCGGCGGCGCGCCGCCGATCTCGACCAGTCGGCCGATCGTCTCCGGGTCCAGCGCCCGCAGCGCCGCGGCCGCCTCGCTGAGCGAATCCTCGCAGACAATCAGCCGGCCCGGCTCGTACCGTAACTCGACGGCCGGCGCGGCCCTTCTGTTCAGCTTTGAGACTTTGCGCTTCGGCTTTTTCGCCGCGACTTTCTTCGCCGCCGTCTTTTGGAGCCGCCCCTGGCGCGCTATGTCCTTCGCCATGACCTCCGCGGTCCTCCGTTTCGCCCCGAGCCCCAATGGGCTGCTGCACCTTGGGCACGCCTATTCCGCCTTGCGCAACGCCGAACTCGCGGCGCAGGTCGGTGGCCGCTTGCTGTTGCGCTTCGAGGACACCGATCCCCTGCGCTGTCGATCCGAATACGAGGCCGCCATCGTAGAAGAGCTCGACTGGCTCGGCGTCGCCTGTGAGCCGGAGCCACGTCGCCAGAGCGAACATGCGCGCGACTACGCCGTCGCATTCGAATCGTTGCGGCGGCGCGATCTCGTTTATCCCTGTTATTGCACACGCGGGCAGATCGCGGCGGTGGGGTTCGAGCGCGATCCCGACGGCGCGGCTTTGCATCGCGGCCGCTGCGTCGCCGTAAGCGCGGCCGAGTCGCGTGCCCGGCGCGCGCGCGGCGAGCCGTCGAACTGGCGGCTCGATCTCATCGGCGCCCGGGCCGAATCGGGGGGCGCGCTCTCCTGGTGCGAGTTCTACGAAAGCGACGCGGCGACCCGCGTCGTCGCCGCACCGGAACTTTGGGGCGACATCCTCATCGCGGCCCGGGACCGGCCAGCGGTCTATCATCTCGCCGTGGTCGTCGACGACGCCTTGCAAGGCGTGACCGACATCGTGCGCGGACGCGATCTATTTGCCGCCACCTCGCTGCATCGGCTGTTGCAGACGCTGCTCGATCTGCCCACCCCGCGCTATCGCCATCATCGGCTGCTGTTGGGCGCCGACGGCGCCAAATTGTCGAAGAGCGCCAAATCCGAATCGTTGCGCGCCCTGCGCGAGCAGGGCGTCGCTGCCGCTCAAGTTCGCGGCGCGCTCGGGTTCGGGCCGCCGAGCACTCGGCTCGTCGTCACGCTCAGTTGAGCTTGGCGTTCGGGCCGGGAGCGGCGGCGGTGGCGCCGGGCGCCTGACCCATCAGTCCTTCGACGCGCTCGCGTTCTTTTTTGAACAGCGCGAGCGCTTTGCCGTCGAACTCGCGCGTGCGCGCCAGCTTGATCGCCATCGGGTCCACGAAATTGCCGTTGATGATGACTTCGTAGTGCAGATGCGGCCCGGTCGCGAGGCCGCTTTGGCCGAGATAGCCGACCACCTGTCCCTGCGTGACCCGCGCGCCCTCGGTGATGCCGCGTCCAAAGCCCGACATATGATTGTAGGTCGTGACATAGCCGTTGTTGTGCTGGATCTCGGCCCGCCGCCCGTAGCCCGAATCCCAGCCTGCCTTGATGAGGACGCCGTTGCCGGCGGCGAAGATCGGCGTACCGATCGGGGCGCCCCAGTCGACGCCGGTGTGCATGCGCGAGAAATGCAGGATCGGATGGTAGCGCATGCCGAACCCCGAGGTCAGATCGCCGTCGGCGATGGGCTTGCGCAGCAGGAATTTGCGGGTCGAGCGTCCGCTCTCGTCGTAAAAGTCGATCGAGCCGTCGTCGGGCGCGCGGAAGCGGTAGTAGCGGAAGGTCTGGTCCCGCACGGTCATGGTCGCAAACAGCAGGGTCGTGCGCGGGTCGTATTCGTCGGCGTCCGCCATGAAGGCGCTGATCGAATCGCCGGGCTGGACGGCGCGCTGGAAATCGACGTCGTTGACGAAAGCGTGCACGAATTCGTCGATGACGGGCTTGGACAGTCCCTGTTTGAGCGCGGTCTGATACAGGCTTTCGTAGAGGCTGACGCCGCCCTCCGCATTCGAGGACGCAACTCGCCGCGCGACGTCGCCGCTCGCCCGGCGCAGATAGATGTATTTGCCGTCGTCCTTCACCGCCACGGAGGCGCGCAATTGGTCGTCGCTATAGATGGCGACGCGGGCGATGCGGCGACCGAGATCGGGATCGGCGGAGTCGGAATATTGCAGAATCACTTTCTGCCCGTCGGCGACCGGAGAATCTCCCCGCTTGGCGCCGAAGGCGGCCAGAATGTCCGCCGCCGCCTCCGGCGAAGCGCCGTTGGCGCGCAAAACTTCGTCGAACGGCTGCCCGTGCTTGGGGCGAATGAGGCGCTCCGCGGCGCCGCCGAGTCCGCCTTCGACGGTGCGCGGCAGGCTGGTCACGTTCTCCGCCACCATCTTGACCGCGAGCGTGGGAAATCCGCCGGGGCCGAGATCGCCGGCCGGCGCATAAGAAAGCGCGCCGAGCGGGTCAACGCCTGCGCGCGACGTGCGCATCAACATCAACTGCGGCGCGAGCGCAAATCGCCGCTCGCCGGCCTGCTCGCTGCGCACAAATTCGGCGACCTGCGCCATCGCCTGCGCGAGCGGCAATTCCCCGCTGAGCGAGGTAAGGTCGGCGGCGGTGATGTCGCGACTGGTGAAGGCGACTTCGGAATCGTCCTGCGGCGGCCCGAGGTCGGGCTGCGGCTCGCCTTTGGCTGGCCGATCGGCGCCTGTTTTGAGCGGATCGAACGGAGGGACAGCGCCGGCGAAGCGCGTCGGCGTCGTCGTCAGCGTCGTGGAAAGCAGCGTGTAGGGCCGGCCCTTCAGGATTTCCTTGTCGCCGATCTTGATCGGAGCCGTGATGGAAAAGCTCTGCTTGGCCGCGACGATGTCGACAGGGCGGACCAGGCGATCGCCTTTGCCGACATTGACGCGCTCGCCGCCGGCGTCCTGTCCCCGCGTCGGCGTGGCGAATTCCGGGCGACCGGCGAATGAGGATTGCCGGTCGAGGTCGAAATAGAGCGCCGAACCGATCAGGGCGAGTCCGCAAAGACCGGAAAGCGTCACGCCGGCGACCCAGCGCCACGGCGCGCGCGCGCGATCGGGCGCTTCGCCCGAGGGGTCTCCCCACTGGATCGCCGGCTCATGACCTAGATCCGCGTGCAGCCGCTCGCCGCGCCGCAACGTCGCGCCGGCATGGGCGGTCAGCATCGCCGGCTCGTTTCGTTCATGCTTACCCCTTTCGCCTGCCACGCCCATCAATAGCCCAAGGGGCGCCTCAATTCCAAGTCGTATCATTTAAGTCTTTGACGAGCATGTCTATTTCTGGGCGGAAAGCGAACTTTGCGACCGAACGCTAACATTTTGCTGAAATAGTGTTTGACATGATTGGGTGTGTTGTCTTAGAAGCGCGTCACCGACGGCGACGCCGCTGGGTTGGCGGGTCGGATTGGTATGACCTAGACGATGGCTTCATTCTCCCTCTCTGAGAGGAGGGGGCGGGAAGGCATTGGCTGTTTTTGCTTTCTGGATTGTCTTTCGGGACGATTTCGAAGTGAGGGTCGGCGAGAGATTGGGTTTTTGCGGGCTTTTGAGGCGCGGTCGCGTTTTGGGGTTTGCGTTGACCCGGGGGTTATGGACTTTCTGAGTTCAGGTCTCCGAACGCTGTTTGACAATTTCATCGGAAGAAAGAGAGACGTGGACGGCGGCGTCCTTGCGGGGTTTTCGTGCTTGAGAGAGCATGGGAGCCCGGAAGAGACAAGCTGACGGTCACGTTTCAAACAGATATTTCCTCGGAAGTTGGGTGGCTCGAACGTCGTGAGACGGTCGCGGCGCTTATAGCTTTTGAGGGGAGTGTTTGGAACTCGTCAAATAGAGTCGCAAGACTCTGAGCGGTTGAGGAATTTCCTGCAAAGGAGTTTTTCAGCCGAGATGACCGGTCAGTGATCAGATCTCATACAACTTGAGAGTTTGATCCTGGCTCAGAACGAACGCTGGCGGCAGGCTTAACACATGCAAGTCGAGCGCTGTAGCAATACAGAGCGGCAGACGGGTGAGTAACGCGTGGGAACATACCCTCCGGTTCGGAATAACTCAGGGAAACTTGAGCTAATACCGGATACGGTCGAGAGGCGAAAGATTTATCGCCGGAGGATTGGCCCGCGTCCGATTAGCTAGTTGGTGTGGTAATGGCGCACCAAGGCGACGATCGGTAGCTGGTCTGAGAGGATGATCAGCCACATTGGGACTGAGACACGGCCCAAACTCCTACGGGAGGCAGCAGTGGGGAATATTGGACAATGGGCGCAAGCCTGATCCAGCCATGCCGCGTGAGT
>JANLPL010000371.1:0-1794 GCA_031367195.1 Bradyrhizobium sp. | reverse complement strand
GCGAAACATCAGCGCGACATAGACGCCGAACAGGAACTCCAGAATGATCGGGTCGGTCCAGAACGAGGCCGCGACATGGCTCGGATCGACGATCAGATGCCCCAGCGCCATCACCGCCATCTGGGCGCTGAGCCAGACCATCGCATAGCGGATCGGCGTCAGCAGCGCGATTGAGAAGATCACGTAGAACAGCATCTCGTAGTTCAGCGTCCAGCCGAGCGCCATCACCGGCCGGACTTCACCCGGCGCCCGCAGATCGGGGATGAACAGATAGGAATCGACGATATGCCCGACGCTGCCGACCGGCACGTTGAGCAGCGAAGGCGCTGCCGCCGAGCCCAGCAGCAGCGCCGAGGTCAACAGCCAGTAGAGCGGGATCACGCGGGCGCAGCGGCGCGTGAAAAAGCGCAGCGACGCGCCCGGCTGGCCGAATTCGCCCGCGCTGGTATGCGCCATGATGAAACCCGACAGCACGAAAAAGATGTCGACCCCGAAGGCGAGCCGCCCCGCCTCCTCGCCGCCGCCCGTGTTGGCGATCGTGTGCGTCTCATGGAACGCTTGCAGCACGACGACGGACAGCGCCGCCAGCGCGCGCAGGATTTGCAGATTGTCGAGCTTGCCCCAGCGTGGCCGGCCCCGCGTCAAGACCTGGTTAAGCTTGAGCGCGCGGCCGCCAACGTCGTAAACGAAGCCCTAAGCGTCTTTGCGGCCCTTGCGCGCGGCCAGCATCCCGAGCCCGACCACGAGCGCGAGTTCGACCAGAGAGGCGGCGGCGGGCTTTGGCGCCGGTTTCGAACCGGCCCACAGCGGGATCGAGGCAAGGCCGGCCAGCAGCGCCGCGACGCCCGCGACAACCAGCGTCGCCCGAACCGGCCCCACCGCCGCCTCCAGCGCGAGATAGCCGGCGGTCGAGGCTGCGATCAGCGCAATCAACAGAAAGGCCGCCGTCAGGCCGGCGAAAGCGGCGACGCGGGCGAACCGCCGCAGATTGACGCCGACGTTGCCGGTGACGAGAGAAACGATGAGGTCGAGCATCGGTCAGCCCCTCGCCAGCAGCGCCAGCGCCAGCCCCGCGCCGAACGCGATGGCGAGCGCGGAGACCGGCCGCCGCCGCACGGCTTCCACAAAATTGTCGCGCGCCTCGCGCAACGACGGCTCCAACCGCCCGAGGTCGGCCTGCTCGCCCAGCGCCGCGCGCAACCGCGCCAGCGCGGCCTTCGCCTGCGCCACCGCGTCGGAAAGATCGGGTTCGGTCATGGGCAAAGACATAGACTGTAGGGGCGCGTGAGGGAAGCGCGCGCCGCCGGCGCCGCCTTCCCTCTCCCCGCTTGCGGGGAGAGGGTCAGGGTGAGGGGCGTTTCCGCTTGGACGTCAGGCCCTGGAGACAACGCGCGATTTCCCCCAAGGGGCACAACAGAGCGCCAAATCCGCCCCCGCCTTGACTTTCCCCGCCCCGCCGCCAAGCTTGGCTGAAGCCACGGAACCGCAACATGGCGAAGCCGCCGAAACAGAAGCCCCCCGCCGAGCCGCCGAGCCGCGAAAGCTTGTCGACGCGCAAAGGGCTGGAGGCGTGGCTGCGCACGCAACCGCAGGAGGTCTGCGTCGCCATCGCCGCGCGGGCGGCGCTGCGGGTGTTGCCGCTGTTTGAAATCTTTCAACCCGGGGATGTGCGACAATTCGCCGAATTGACAGTCGCGCTGTTTCGCGCGACCGCGTTAGCGCGGGCCGCCGGTAGATATCCGGCCCGCGCTAACGAGTTTCGCGCCGCCGCCCGCGCCGCCGCCCGCGCCGCCG
>JANLPL010000368.1:0-2273 GCA_031367195.1 Bradyrhizobium sp. | reverse complement strand
CGCTTTCGCTGGCGCTGGCGCTGTCGTTGTCGCTGTCGTTGGCGCTTTCGCTAGCGTTGTCGCTTTAGCTGGCGCTGTCGCTGTCGCTGGCGCTGTCGCTGTCGCTGTCGCTGTCGCTGGCGCTGGCGCTGTCGCTGTCCGTTGGTTAGCAATCTTCTCTCACGAAAGAAATCGTCTGGGCGTTTTCGAAACCTTGTTTTCTTTGACGTTGCTCCTGGCGTGCTTCGCCGGCGCCCGTGAAGCGTCTTTGCTCGACGTTTGGCCGAAAATTCTCGGCCCGCTCTTGCTGTTCGTCGGCTTGTTCACGGTCGTCAACGCGCCGTTCGACTGGCTCGCGCTCGGCTTCACGCGCGCGCTGCTGCGGCGCGGCCTTGCGCCGCACAGCTGGTCGCCGTTCTTCTACGCCGCGCTCGATCTCGTCGTCGCCATCGGCCTGATGTTCGCGCTCGCCTTCGCGCTTGTGTTCGCCGCGCAAACCTTCGACGATGTCGCCGCGCTGCGCGGCGGCGCGCGCATTCTCTCCTTGCCCAAACTGTTCGCCGACTTGCGCGCCGACCCTCATGCGCCGCAAGTGAAATGGGTCTGGGCGCTGATGTTCTCCTCGATGATCCCGAGCTTCCTCAACGCCGGAATCGCCGCGATGTCGCTGCTGCGCGGCCTGCCCCGGCTGCACGGCCGCATCCTCCAGCGGCTACCTGCGTATGGGGCGATCGACAACGAGGACCGTTTCCATGTGGCGCTGGCGCTGGCGCTGCATGTCGCGCTCGGCGCGGCCCTCACGCTGCTCGCCTTCGCGCTGCTGATCGACGGCCTGTTCCCCTATGTTCTGCCCGTTGCCGGCGATCTGTTGATCGGGTTCGGAAAATTTCTCGCCGAAGCCAATTTCCCGGATCAACTCATAGGCCGGTTCACCAGCCACCCCTAGCGCCACGGCACGCGCGCCCGCCCCATGGCGGGGAAAAACCTCATAGCGCGGCGGACCTGGTCGGCGAACCGCACCACCTCGCGCACGAGCCGCGCCCATCCGCGCGGCTTTCCGCGTCGCGCGTCCTCGGCGAGCCGCAGTCGGTCGTTCTCGTGCAACGTCGTCGGCAATTCGCGCCGGGCGTTCGCGTCGGGGTGGATATTGTCCTGCACCACGGCGGCCGGCACCAGTTGCAGCACGCGCAGTTTTCGCGCGCGCATCGCCTCGCGGCCAAATAGCGCGTGATCGACGGGACGGTCGAGCCCGCGCGTCAGCGCCAGCATTTTGCGCGCGCCCTCGCGCGAGACGAGATAGCCCGCCGTGCCAAAATGCTCGGAGCCCAGCCGATGCAGCGCGCGCGCGCCGATCGCCCTCCCGCGTCGCGCCAGCCAGACGAGATGAAACATCGTCTCCAGCTTCACCGCGTCGAAGCTCCGCGCGCGCCAGTCGGCTTCGAGCAGTTCGGCGAAACCCTCGCCCAGATGCGCGTCGTCCTCCAGCACGACGGCGTATTCCGCCACGCCGCGCAGCAGTCGCCGCCAGACCTTGCGATGGCTCAGGATCAGCGCCGTCTCGGCGGTCGAGATCGCGCGCGGGCTTCTGGCGCGGCATCCGCGCCCATCGACCGCCGCGACGAATTCGCCGCTGACGCCGGCTTGCCCAAGCGCATTTTCCATGAACGCGCGCCGGTCGGTCGAGCGCGCCAGATTGATCACATAGACCGGGATCATGCGCGCAACCGCTGCTTCAGCCGCCGCCACCAGATCGCCTTGCGCCAGCGTGCGAAGCGGCGCGCCCATTTCGGGTCGCCGCGGGTCCGCAGCGCGCGCGCCATCAGCGCGACATGGTCGATCTCGCGATTCCGCAGCACCGCGTCCGCCACCTCGAACAATAGGAACGTGAACGGCGTCCAGCGCGATTCGAACAGATGAAACACGCCGCCGCGATAGAACGTGCCGACGCCATAAAACCCGACATCGCCGAGCCGCCATTTCGGCACGATCGCGCCGAACGGGTCCAGCCGCTCGATCTCCACGCCGCCCGCGCGCGCGATGTCGTTGAGCCGCTGCGCGACGTCGTTCTCAGCGTCGGGCCTGAAGCTCGGCCGGCCGAGCGCCTCCCAGGTTTTCTTCGAGATCGCCATGAACATCGGCGCGACATAGAGCCGGTCGGGATCGATATGGCTCGACGATTGCGCGCAGCCAAAGATCTTGCCTTCGCGCGCCGCCGCGAAAGCTCGGGCCACGATCTCGCCATTGAGCGGCAAGCAATCGATGTCCATCAACAACGCGACGTCGTCGCTCCCCAG
>JANLPL010000059.1:0-2432 GCA_031367195.1 Bradyrhizobium sp. | reverse complement strand
GCTCGCGGTCGCACGAGATGGCGAGGTGCATCTTCTCCGGAAGGCTGAGCGTCTCCTTGGCCGGCGGGCCGCGCAACCGGGCGGCGAGCGCGTCGAGTGCGGCGGGCTTCTCGACGAAGAGAACCATCACGCCGACGCCGGGCGTCGCGGCGGCGAGGCGGGCCGAGGTCCCGGCGGCGTCCTTGCCGGCGATGCGAACCTGGAGGCTGCAGTCGCCGAGCGCCGTGCCCGCGGGCAACTCCGCGCCGCGGACGAGCAGACCGCCCTGCGCGATCTCCTGCTCGTAGACGGCGAGGAAGTCTTTGGCGGCGTCGAACTCCGCGACCAGTTGCATAGGCGGAGAATACCCCTACCGCGGCGCCGGCGTGGATTTCCGGATAGCGGGGCGGCCCCCTACCGCTCGGGTAATTACCCACCCCTTTTTCTGCGCCTCTTGCCAGGGGGACAAATGTCTGAATCCATGGGGGAATGGAACGAGGTGATTTGCAGCGGCTCAGCAAGGAACAGTTGATCGAACTGATTCTTCGGCTTCAGCGTCCGGAGAAGACGTCGCGCAATTCCTCCAAGCCGCCGTCGACGGACAAGAAAGCCAAGCGGGAAGGGTCTCGGCCGGGCGGCGCCAAGCCGGGGCATCAAGCGCATAACCGCCCGCTGGCGGAGAATCCCGACGAATTTCGCGACTGGCGGCCGGAGGTCTGCGGGCATTGCGGCGGGCGGTTCGGGCCGGACGGCGCCGCGGACCTGATCGGCGAATACGACGAGATCGAGATTCCCCCGGTCAAGCCCTACGTCGTGCGCCATCGCCGCTGGGCCTGCCGTTGCGGACGTTGCGGCCTGTCTTGCGAGGCTCCGGTTCCGGGCGTCGCGGGCAAGACCCCGTTCGGTCCGCGCATCCACGCCCTGGCGATCTACTACAAGACCTTTCAGGCTCTGTCCTACGAGCGGCTGCGGTTCATGTTCCGCGACGCCTTCGGCCTTGCGGTGAGCGAGGGGGCGCTGATGAACATGTTCGCCCGCGCGCGGCCGAAGTTCACGCGCGAGGCGGACAAGGCGCGCCGCGGCCTCCGCGCCGCCCGGGTCGTCGCCAGCGACGAGACCGGCGTGCGCATCGAGGGGACCAATTGCTATCAATGGGTGTTCCACTGCAAGGACGCCGTGGTTCATCAGCCCGACTATTCCCGCGCCGCCCGCGTCGCACGGGAGGTCATGGACGGCCATGTCCCGGAAGTTTGGATCTCCGACCGCTATTCGGCGCAGCAATCGCACGGCCGGCGTCACCAGACCTGCCTGGCGCATCTGGCGCGCGACGCCAAGTTCGCCTTGGAACACGGCTCGGACGATCTGCCCTTGTGGTTCAAGCTCTGGTTCGACGGAGCCTTCGCCCTCGCCGCCGTGATCCACGACCGCGCCGCCTCCACCGTCGCGGCCAAAAAGCGCCGGCTGGAAAAACGCCTCGCCGAACTGCTGGCCGTCGAAACCGGCTGCACCCTCGCCCAGGAACTACAGGCCAAGATCGCCCGCGCCCGACACCAGCTTCTCACCTTCTGCGACTATCCCGGCGAAGTCGACGCCACCAACAACGGCTCGGAGCGAAAACTCCGCCCGTGCGTGATCCAGCGGAAAGTCACCAACGGCTATCGCGCCATGTGGGCCGCACAGGCCGAAGCCGACGTCAGAACCACCGTCGACACCGCAAGGCTCCGCGGAGCCGCGACCTTCGACGTCATCGCCGCCGTCATGGCCTGACCCTCGCCGAAAAGACCGTCAGCACGGGAAAAATAGGGGTGGGTAATTACCATGATCGTTTTGTCGGCAGAAAACATACGGGATTTTCTACCGGCAAGACGATCATCAAAACAAGAGCGACAAAGTTCCCGCGCGCCGCCGCCCCGCTAATACGCCATCCCTTGCGCCACCGCCTTCAGGCGTTCGATCACGGCGAGTTTGTCGTCCGGGAAATCTTGCTCGATCCACCAAGCTTCCACTTCGCGCATCACCGCGCCGACCAATGGTCCGGGCGGGACGCCGGCGGCGATGATTTCGTCGCCGCCGAGCGGGAAGGTCGGGCGCGGCCAGGTCTGCGCCATAGGCAGCAAGGCGCGCCATTGCGTCGCCGCCGCCGGGCGGTCCGATCCCGCCCAGGCCAGCATGGCGCGGTCCGCGAAGGCGTCGGCCCCCAGGCGCCAGACCGCGCGGCGGGTCTCGCGCGGGCTCATCCACGAGGTCAGGGCCGGCTGCTTGCCAAGGGCGGCTTCGATCCGGTCGCGCTGGGCGTTGGAAAGCCGCAGCCGCGCTACCGTCGCCAGGCCGACGGCGGGGTCGTCCGGCAGAAGGGCGGCGAGACGCAACAGGGGATCGCAGGTGAACAACTGTTCGGTCTCGATTTTCACCAAAGCGTCGAAGCGCGCCAGACCGCCCGCTTCGGGCACGGC
>JANLPL010000365.1:0-12747 GCA_031367195.1 Bradyrhizobium sp. | reverse complement strand
CGGGCGGTCGCCAAGTCGTCATCTGCGATCTCGCGCTCGGCGCCGAACTCGCCAAGGCCAACATGGACCGCACGCAATACCGGGAGGTGCAGGCGAAAAAGCAGGTGACGGTTCCCGAGGCCGAACTGGTCGAGCGCGTGAAGGCGGTGATCGCGCGCGGCGGGGCGCCGGTGCTGGGGTGAGCCGGCGTGTGCGCTCGTGCGTCTTGACGCGGCCCTCTCCGTCATGGCCGGGCTTGTCCCGGCCATCCACGCCGTTGTGTGATAGTTTTTTTCGATCAATAGCTTATAGGATCAGCGAGCGAAGACGTCGCGGTTGGGCTTCCGGCTTGCCCCGTCTCGGCGTGGATGCCCGGAACAAGTCCGGGCATGACGTCGTAGGGGTCGAACGGGCCTTTCTTTCAAGCGCCTCCCGGTCAGTGAACGGCGCATGACCCCGCAGTTCGTCTATCTCGCCTACGGCCGCTCGCCGGCGGCCGAGCGGGAACTGCGCTATAGCCTTGAAACGCTGCTGCCGGAGATCGGCGGCGACGCCTCGCGGGTCGCTATCTACACCGACCATCCCGCGCTTTACGCCGATCTCGGCGCGACGCTGGTCGATGCGTCGGGCCTGTTGCGCGCGGCGGGCGCCTATCGCCATCGCCTCAAGCCGATGGTCCTGGCCGACGCGCTGCGCCGTTTCGACCGCCCCTGCGTCATGCTCGACCTCGACAGCTTTATCCGGCCCGGTTTCGCCGACCGCGTCGGGCGCGCGCTGCAAGTGGGCGCGGCGATGAATTTTTTCGTGCGGCGCGATCCCTATCCCGATTTTCCCGTCTTCGAGACCGACTTGCCGCATCTCGGCCGCTACCGGCTCGACCGCGAGCGGTCGCGGATGCTGAACTCCGGCCTCGTCGCTGTGACCCCGGCGCATCTGCCGCTGATCGAGGACGCGGTCGCGCTTATCGAGCAAATTTGGGCGGGCGGGCTGCGCCGCCACGACATCGAGCAATTCGCCGTCGCCGAGACGCTACGGCTCGGGGGCGTCAAAATCGCGCTGATCGACGATGTGTTCGTTCACTATTGCGCGCGCTGGTCGCGCCGATACATGCGGCGCAAGCTGCGGCGGCGGGGCCTTGGCGAGCGCATCCCCTTCAGCAAGGCGCGGGTGCGCCTGTTCAAGGCCTATTGGACTTTGCGGCTCGCCATGCGAAAGGCGCGGCGTTTTCGGATGTGAGGGACGCGAGAGATGGCGGACAATCTGACCTACGCCGCCGCCGGCGTCGACATCGACGCGGGCAACGCCATGGTCGAGGCGATCTAGCCGCTGGTGCGCGCGACGCGACGGCCCGGCGCCGACGCTGAGATCGGCGGTTTTGGCGGCCTGTTCGATCTGCGCGCCGCCGGATTTCGCGATCCCGTGCTGGTGGCGGCGAACGACGGGGTCGGCACCAAGGTCAAGATCGCGATCGAGGCCGGCATTTTCGACACGATCGGCATCGACCTTGTCGCCATGTGCGTCAACGACATCATCGTGCAGGGCGCCGAGCCGCTGTTCTTTCTCGATTACTTCGCCACCGCCAAGCTCGATCCGGCGCAAGGGGCGGCGATCGTCAATGGAATCGCGGCCGCCTGCATCGAATCCGGCTGCGCGCTGATCGGCGGCGAGACGGCGGAAATGCCGGGGCTCTACGCCAAGGGCGATTTCGACCTCGCGGGGTTCGCGGTCGGCGCGGCCGAGCGCGGCACGCTGCTGCCCAAGCCCGGCCTCGCCGCCGGCGACGTCGTGTTCGGGCTGGCCTCGTCCGGGCTGCATTCCAACGGCTTTTCGCTGGTGCGGCGCATCGTCGCCCAGACCGGCCTTTCCTGGGACGCGCCGGCGCCGTTCGAGCCCACCCGTTCGCTGGGCGAGGCCCTGCTGACGCCGACCCGGCTGTACGTAAAACCGCTGCTCGCCGCGCTGAAGGCGAGCGAGGCGATCTCAGCGTTGGCCCATGTCACCGGCGGCGGCTTTCCCGACAATCTGCCGCGCGTGCTGCCAGACAATCTCGCTGTCCGGCTCGATCTCGGCGCTTTCGCAGCCCCGCCCGTGTTCGGCTGGTTGGCCGGGCAGGGGCCGGTGTCGCAGGCGGAAATGCTGCGGACGTTTAATTGCGGGATCGGCATGGTCGTGTTCGCGCGGCGCGACGGGGCCGACGAGGCGGCGCGGGCTTTGCGCGCGGCGGGGCTCGCGCCGGTCGAGATCGGCCGGCTCATCGCGCGCGACGGCGCGGCGGTCGTGATGGACGGACGGCTGAAATTTTGACCCGCCGGATCGAGGTCGCCGTCCTCATTTCCGGCCGCGGCTCCAATATGGCGAGCCTGATCGAAGCCGCGGCCGCGACGGATTATCCCGCCCGCATCCGCGTCGTGATCTCCGACCGGCCGGACGCCGGCGGGCTTAGTGCGGCGCGGGCGTCCGGCGTCGAGACTCTGGCGATCGACGCCAGAGCGGCGGGCGGGCGCGCCGCCTTCGAGGCCGCGCTCGACGCCGCATTGCGCGCGCGCGGGATCGAACTGATCTGCATGGCCGGCTTCATGCGAATCTTGAGCGCGGATTTCGTCGGCCGCTGGCGCGGTCGGGCGCTAAATATCCACCCCTCGCTGCTGCCGGCCTACAAGGGGCTCGACACGCACGCGCGCGCGCTTGGCGAGGGCGCGCGCGAACATGGCTGCACGGTGCATTGGGTGACGCCGGAACTTGATTCCGGCGAAATCATCGCGCAGGCGCGCGTGCCCGTCCCGCCCGGCGACGATTCCAATTCTCTCGCCGCGCGGGTGCTGGTGGAGGAGCACAAGCTCTATCCCAGCGCCCTGCGCGACGTATGCTTTGGAATGCTCGTGGGTCAGTGCGGCTTGGGATCGCTCAGCACGGCGAGATAGTGCAGATCGGACAGCGCGCTCGATAGCAGCTTGTGCGACGATTCTTCGCCGCCGCCGCCCATCATGTCGAGCGCCACCCTCAGTTTGGATTCGACCGCGTGGACGGAATCTGCGCGGATCAATCCGAGTTCGCGCGCGATGCGTTCGACCTGGCGCCACAGCGCGTCGCCCTCGGTGCCGTCGTCGCCCTTCAGGGCGGCGAGCCGCCGTTGCAGGCGATTATACTCCAACCGCAAGCGGCGCGCTTCGACGGCGGGCGGGAGATAGGCGCGATCCGCCTGAAAGGATCGCTTGGGATTGTGCAGCATGGGAGACGTACTCCGTAAAATGGACATCACGCGGCGCGAAGCGGCAGACGCGACGGTTCGGCGTCGCTAAGTCCGGTCGCGGCGCGGACGGAAGCTTCGAGTTCTTCGGTGATCTCGCACAGGCCGACGAACACCGTGCCGTGTTCGGCGGTGCGGTAGCGTCCGAGCTCGAAATTGGTGAAGCCGCATCGGCGGTAGAGACGCGACATCCCGGCGTCGTACACCGCCGTGATGAACTGGATCCCGTGTATCAGCCCAAACTGAACCGTGCCCAGCATAATTTCGCAGGCCGCGGTGGAGACGAGATTGGGCTGCACGGAGCGGTCGCCGAGTACGGCGAACCGGGTGCCTTCCCAAATCATCGGCGATTTGAAACTGACGTCGGGAAACATCTTAGCGAACGGGCCCGACATCATGTGCGGCATTGTCGTGCTGATCAGGCGGATCGAACCCACAAGTTCGCCCCTCTGATCGAATGACATTAGATAGGAAGTATCTTCTCTATCATACTCGTCAATTTCATAGTTTAGATCTGTGACCTTTACGTCCCATTTTTTCTGGTCGTGAAAAATTATTTTGCGATGGTTGAACATCGTCGCGAAATGTTTTTCATATTCGTTTCGCTCGTGTCCGTTGATTTGCACTAACATGAGGTTGCCTCCCCTCGAAAGAGGAGCTGACCTTACGACTCTGATGGCGCGTGGATATTCCCCCAATCGGGGATAGTTGGGTTTCAAAAGTGCGCGTCAGTTATGGGACTAGCGAATGATGCCGTGACGGATCGCCTTGGTGACGGCGTGGACGCGATTCAACGCGCCAAGCTTGAAACGGGCGGAATCCAGATGCGCTTTGACGGTTTCGGCCGAAATACGCATGAGTACGGCGATGTCGATGACGCTCTTGCCCTCCGCCGTCCAGCTCAACGCCTCGGTCTCGCGCCGCGTGATGGCGTTGAGGTCGATGGATTCGCCCGTGTTGTGGAGTTCATAGGCTTTTTGATGCAGGAAATGCGCGGTCATCACGAGGTCGGCGACGATTTCGCGCCGGCGTTTGCGCCATTCCGCATCCGCCTCGTTGCAGGTGACGCTAAACAGCGCCCAGGTGCCGTTCTCAGGACCGCGGATCGGTATCGTGAGGCCCTGCGCGCCGACACCGGCTTCGCGGGATTCGCTGAACAGTTTTACGACTTTGGGGTTGCTTCGATCCAGGGTTGACCAATCCACAGGCAATAGCGAACGCGCGCCCGTGTTAACCACTGGGTCCACGTGCTGGTAGTTCGACCTGATATAATGCGTTTTCCACGCGAGGTCGTAAGTTAAAACAAGAAACGGGTCGTCCTGCGCGCGGCCTTGAAACGTTGGGCAATAATAAACCGCGTTGGTCAAGCCGTAAGTATCGAGGATCTTGCGCACGACTTCGGTAAAATCATCGACGGTCGGGTTGCGC
This sequence comes from Bradyrhizobium sp., assembly GCA_031367195.1. Lineage (GTDB taxonomy): Bacteria > Pseudomonadota > Alphaproteobacteria > Rhizobiales > Beijerinckiaceae > Roseiarcus. The sequence continues at coordinate 8,093 of JANLPL010000365.1, read as the reverse complement.
TCGAACGACAATAAATCGCGGACGCCGACACGCGCGAGCCCGAAGCCGTCTTCAAAAAAATCCGTGTCGCGCCGCAGTTTTGGCAAGGGAGCAACACCCATTTTCGTGATTGGAAAATCCTTTTCCCTGCTATCGTAACACCTTCGTCGTGAAAGTGCGACACCGATTCCGCGCCTAAGCGGAAAAGACTCTCGTCAAAAAGACGGCGGAATTTCTTCCTTTTGCGGCTATGGCATAATGTTCCCGGCAGCGCCGCCGCGCCCTGTCCGGGTCGTTTGAACGCGGCGGCGAAGGACGGGGGCATTGGTGGTGGCGAGGCGTGTGAGCAGGCGGCCGGCGGTCGCAGCCAGGGGAGAGGCGGCGGTCGGGGCGACGGCCTCGCCTGATCGGTTCATCAACCGTGAAATGTCGTGGCTGGAGTTCAACCGCCGCGTGCTGGAAGAATCCGTCAATCCCGCGCATCCCTTGCTGGAGCGGCTGCGGTTCCTGTCGATCTCCGCCAACAATCTCGACGAATTCTTCATGGTGCGCGTCGCCGGTCTGGTCGGCCAGGTCCATGCGGGCATGACGGAGGCGTCCGACGACGGCCACACGCCGACCGAGCAGCTGGAGCGCATCGGCCTGGGCGTGGCGACGCTGGTCGCCTCGCAGCAGACGCGCTGGCTGGAGCTGCGTCGCGAACTCCGCGACGCCGGCATCGTCATCGTCGATGTCGCGCAATTGTCGCCAGCCGAGATGGAATGGTTGCAGGACCATTTCATGCTGCATGTGTTTCCCGTTCTGACCCCGCTCGCCGTCGATCCCGCGCATCCGTTTCCGTTCATCCCCAATCTCGGCTTCACCTTGGCGCTCGAACTGGCGCATATCGAAGACGGCCGTACGATGAGCGCGCTGGTGCGCTTTCCCAACCGGATCGACCGGCTCCTGAAATTGCCCGACGCGTTGGGCGGCGGCGGGCAGCGTTTCGTCTCGCTCGAACAGACCATCGTCGCCTTCAGCCGGATGCTGTTTCCCGGCTTCCGCGTGACCGGACAGGGCAGCTTCCGCGTCATCCGCGACAGCGACATCGAGGTCGAGGAGGAGGCCGAAGACCTAGTGCGCCTCTACGAAAGCGCGCTGAAGCTGCGTCGGCGCGGCTCGGTAATCCGGCTGGAGATCGAGGCGGGGATGTCGCAAACGCTGCGCGCCTTCGTCACCGGCGACGTCGATGTGCTGGCCTCGGGCGTCGTCTATATCGACGGGATGCTGGGCCTGGACGAATTGTCGCGGCTGGTGTCGCTCGATCGACCCGACCTCAAATTTACACCGCTCATCCCGCGCTTCCCCGAGCGCATCCGCGAAAATGGCGGCGATTGTTTCGCCGCGATCCGGTTGAAGGATTTCGTCGTCCACCATCCCTACGAATCGTTCGACGTCGTGGTGCAGTTCCTGGTCCAGGCGGCGCGCGATCCCAATGTCGTCGCCATCAAGCAGACGCTCTACCGCACCTCCGCCGACAGCCCGATCGTGCGCGCGCTGATCGAGGCGGCGGAGGCGGGCAAGTCGGTGACGGCGCTGGTCGAGTTGAAGGCGCGGTTCGACGAGGAGGCCAATATCCGCTGGGCGCGCGATCTGGAGCGCGCTGGCGCCCAGGTGGTCTATGGCTTCATCGAGCTGAAGACCCACGCCAAACTGTCGATGGTGGTGCGGCGCGAGGGCGGCACGATGGTGACCTATTGCCACGTCGGCACCGGCAATTATCATCCCGTCACCGCGCGCATCTATACCGACATTTCCTATTTCACCGCCGATCCGGCGATCGGCCGCGACGTCGCGCGCATCTTCAATTATATCACGGGCTACGCCGAGCCGGATGCGCTCGAACAGATGGCGATCTCGCCGATCAGCCTGAAAAAGCGCCTGCTCGATCATATCGAGGAGGAGATCGGCTTCGCGCGCGCGGGCAAGCCGGCGGCGATCTGGGCCAAGTGCAACGCGCTGGTCGATCCCGAAATTATCGACGCCTTCTACCGCGCCAGCCAGGGCGGGGTGAAAATCGAACTCGTGGTGCGCGGCATGTGCTGCCTGCGCCCCGGCGTTCCCGGCCTCTCCGACAACATCCGCGCCAAATCGATCGTCGGGCGGTTTCTCGAACACGCCCGCATCTACGCCTTCGGCGCCGGTTTCGGCCTGCCGCATCCGCAGGCCCGGGTCTATATCTCCTCGGCCGACCTGATGCCGCGCAATCTCGACCGCCGCGTCGAGGCGCTGGCGCCGCTGCGGAATCCCACCGTGCACGAGCAGGTCTTGGTGCAGATCCTCGAAGGCAATCTGAAGGACAACCAGCAAAGCTACCGATTGCTGCCGGACGGCTCCAGCGAGCGCATCGCGCCCGGTCCGGGCGAGGAACCGTTCGACGCGCACAAATTCTTCCTGACCCATCCAAGCCTGTCCGGGCGCGGGCAGGGTCCGGTCGAACCGACCGCGCGCGAGCGCCGCCGCGCGGCGCGGCGCTAGGAACGCAAGCCGCATGGCCATCGCCGTCGTCGATATCGGCTCGAATTCGGTGCGGCTCGTGGTTTACGAGTCGCTGAGCCGCGCGCCGGCCGTCGTTTTCAACGAGAAAGCCTCCAGCGGGCTTGGCCGTGGCGTCGTCACCACCGGTCTGCTGCCGGCCGACGGCGTCGAGAGCGCGCTCGCGGCGCTGTCGCGCTATCGCGTGCTGTGCAGGATCATGCGGGTGGACGATGTGCGCGGGATCGCGACGGCGGCGGCGCGGGACGCGCGCAACGGCGGCGAATTTCTCGCCCGGGCGGAAGCCGCGCTCGGCGCGCCGATCGCACTGCTTTACGGCGCGGACGAAGCGCGGCTGGCGGCGCTGGGCGTCGTCGCCGGCATGCATCGCGCCGACGGGCTGGTCGGCGATCTCGGCGGCGGATCGCTCGAATTGACCGAGATCGTCAGCGGCGGGCCGGTCGGTGGCGAGACATTGCCGCTGGGCGTGCTGTCGCTCGCCGATCTTTCCGAGCGCAATCCGCACAAGGCGGCCCGGCTCGTTCGCGACGCGCTGGCTCGCGTCGAGGCGCTGCCCCGTCTGGCGGGCCGCGATTTCTACGCCGTCGGCGGCACGTGGCGCGCCCTGGCGCGGCTCTGCATGCGCGCCCGCGACTATCCGCTGGAAGTGATGCACAATTACGTCCTGCCGAGGTTCGATGGGATTGCCTACTTGCAAATGATCGAACGCGCCGAGGTCGAGCGGCCCGACCTCGTCAAGAGCATCGCGGCGTCGCGGCGGGCCTCGCTGATCTATGGCGCGGCGGTGCTGGACGAGATCGTGGCGCGCGGCTCGCCACGCCGGATCGTGCTGTCGGCGCTCGGCGTGCGCGAGGGGTTGGTTTACGATTCGCTGACGCCGGAACGCCGCGTCGATGACCCGTTGCTGATCGCCGCCGCCGCGCTCAACCGCGCCCACGCTCGCGATCCCGCCCATGGCGAGGAACTGTTCGCCTGGATCTCCGGCTTTCTCGCCACGGCGCCGGTGGAGGAGAGCGACGACGAGCGGCGGTTGCGCCACGCCGCCTGCCTGTTGTCGGACATCGCCTGGCGCGCGCATCCCGATCATCGCGCCGAGTCCGCGTTCTCCACAATCGTCAATTCCGGGTTGGTCGGCCTCGATCATGTCGAACGGGTGGCGCTGGCGCTGGCGGCGTCCTGCCGCCATGTGGCGAGCCTGGACGAAATCGCTCATCCCGCCTTGTCGTTGCTGCTCCCGCGCGAACGGGAACGCGCCCGCGCGCTCGGCGCGGCGATGCGCGTCGCCTATATTCTTTCGGCCGGACAAAGCGGGGTGCTGTCGCGCGCGCCGATGCGGGTCGAGGGCGGTAGGGTCGTCGTCGGTCTGCCCGGCGATCTCGCCCCCTTGCGCAACGAGCGGTTGATGAACCGGCTGCGGCCGTTGGCGCGATTGTTCGGCGGCGATCCGGAAATTCGCCTCGCAGGTTAAATACCCGGAAAAAGTAGAACGTTATTTTTACGCCTGTGAGTTACGTAATCGACAGGCGCCTTGCGCGCCCTGTCGATGGACACGCTTATGAAAATCGAAGACGTCGTCGAGACCTCGGCAACTTCTCCGGAGCGGCGCACTCGCCGCGTGCTTGGCAACCTCGTCTCGCTGAACGGCATGTACGGGATGATTGCGTGCAACATGAGCGGGTTGGAGGCCGGCGAATATTGGTCGGTCGGCAATCTGATTTCGGTCGTGCACGACGGCGCCCGACTGGTCGGGCAGGTTTGCGACATGACAACCAGCGATCAACGCTGGCATGCGGATGACACCAATACCGCGCTGGTCAAGATCGAACTCAGCGGCGAAATCGTCGACGAGGCGCCGGGCAAGCCGGTGTTCCGTCGCGGCATTCGCTCGTTCCCCACCTTGGGGGCGATCGCTCACCGCATCCGCGCCGGCGATCTACGCGCCATTTTCGCGGCGCATAATTCGCATGTCGTCGAGGTCGGCACGTTGACGCAGAACGCCACTATCGCCGCCACTGTCAGCGTCGAGGAACTGACGCGGCGTCATTTCGCGATCGTGGGCTCGACCGGCGTCGGCAAGACGACCTCGGTGTCGATGCTGGTCAAGCAATGCGTGCGCGAATTGCCCAAACTGCGGATGATCATTGTCGATCCGCACAACGAATATTCCGCGCATTTCCGCAATCAGGCGTTTCTGCTCGATTCCGAGTCGCTGGAATTGCCCTATTGGATGTTCCGGTTCGAGGAAATGGTCGACGTCGTCTATGGCGGCCGCAAGCCCAACCCGGATGAGGCCGACGCGCTCTACGAGGTGATCCGCACCGCCAAGCAGCGTTTCGCCGTAGGCGGGCGCACCGTGGACAGCTCGATCCGGCGCAATCAGCCGCAGGAGGCGAACTGGGTTAGCGCCGATACGCCGGTGCCGTACCGGATCTCCGACGCCTTGCAGATTCTGGACGACTGGGCCGGCAAGCTCGATCCGCGTTATGCGCGCGCCGATCTTCGCACGCTGAAGAACCGGATCGACGCGCTGAGCCACGATCCGCGCTACCGCTTCATGTTCGGCAAGGTGATGGTCGAGGACAATATGGCCAAGGTCATCGGCGCGATGTTCCGCCTGCCGATGGAACGCCTGCCGATCACCATCATTCAGGTCGCGGGCCTGCCCAACGAGGTGGTCAACGCGGTCGTATCGGTCATCGCGCGGCTGTCGTTCGAGGTCGCCAGCTCTTGCCACGGCGAGGTGCGGGTGGCGCTGCTGTGCGAGGAATCGCACCGTTACATCCCGGCGAACCAGGCGCTGGGCTTCGAGCCGACCCGCCGCGCCATCGGCCGCATCGCCAAGGAGGGTCGTAAATACGGCGCCTCGCTGTGCATCGTCACGCAGCGGCCGAGCGAACTCGACTCCACCGTGCTGTCGCAGTGCTCGACTATGTTCGCGATGCGGCTCTCCAGCGAGCGCGACAAGGATATCATGGCGGAAGCCGCCGGCGCCTCCTCGCAGGGCACGCTGAACTTCCTGTCGTCGCTCGCAGACCGCGAGGCGATCGCCTTCGGCGAGGCGATCCCGACGCCGATGCGGCTGAAATTCGCGGATTACCGCACCTTCACCGAGATGGCGGACGCCCGGACGCCGCGGCCCGACGAGCCGGTCGAGCGCGCGCGCGAACTGCTGCGCCAGACGGTCTCGCGAATGCGCGGCGAATATCAGCAGTCCGAAGCGCCGACGCCGCAGCCGTTGCGCGCCGCCGCTGGGGCGTAGCTGCGCCGGGCGCCCTTAAAATCCCCGATTGACGATTGCATTCCGCGGCCGCCGGCCCGATATAGGGTCGGCTTGTCGCGGGCCTAAAGCTCGCCGCAGGACGATCTGACCCCCACCGACGGTCCTTGAAACCGTCAAGGCGAGGAGATGTCATCATGGCGGCAGTCCAGGAGACGGTCGATCGCGTGCGTGCGATCGACGTGGACGCCTATAAATACGGGTTTGTGACCGACATCGAGTCGGACAAGGCGCCCAAGGGTCTCGACGAGAGCACGGTCCGTTTCATCTCCGCCAAGAAGGGCGAGCCGGAATGGCTGCTGGCCTGGCGGCTGGAAGCGTTCCGCCGCTGGGGCACGATGACCGAGCCGAAATGGGCGCGGGTCGAATATCCCAGAATCAACTATCAGGATTTGTATTATTATTCGGCGCCCAAGCCGAGGGCGATGTTGAAATCCCTCGACGAGGTCGATCCAGAGTTGCTGCGGACCTACGCCAAGCTCGGCATCCCCCTGGTCGAGCAGGAAATTCTCGCCGGGGTCGAGCGGCCGAGGGTCGCGGTCGATGCGGTGTTCGACAGCGTCTCCGTCGCCACCACCTTCAAGGCCGAACTCGCCAAGGCCGGCGTGATCTTCTGCTCGTTCTCGGAAGCAGTGCGCGAGCATCCCGATCTTGTGCGTAAATATCTGGGCTCGGTGGTGCCGCCGACCGACAATTTCTACGCGACGCTCAACTCGGCCGTGTTCTCCGACGGCTCGTTCGTCTATGTGCCGCCCGGCGTGCGCTGCCCGATGGAGCTTTCGACCTATTTCCGCATCAACGAAGCCAACACCGGCCAGTTCGAACGCACCCTGATCATCGCCGACAAGGGCGCTTATGTCAGCTATCTCGAAGGCTGCACGGCGCCCAAGCGCGACGAGAACCAGCTTCACGCAGCGGTGGTCGAACTGATCGCGCTCGAAGACGCCGAGATCAAATATTCGACGGTGCAGAACTGGTATCCCGGCGACGCGCAAGGCAAGGGCGGGATCTACAATTTCGTCACCAAGCGCGGCGATTGCCGCGGCGCGCGCTCGAAGATTTCGTGGACGCAGGTCGAGACCGGCTCCGCGATCACCTGGAAATATCCAAGCTGCATCCTGCGCGGGGATTCCTCGCGCGGCGAGTTCTATTCAATCGCCATCTCCAACGGCTATCAGCAGGTCGACAGCGGCACCAAGATGATTCACCTGGGGCGCAACACCACCAGCCGCATCATCTCCAAGGGCATCGCGGCCGGCCGCTCGCAGAACACCTATCGCGGACAGGTCTCCGCTCACGCCAAGGCGACGGGGGCGCGCAATTTCACCAACTGCGACAGCCTTCTGATCGGCGACCAGTGCGGCGCCCATACCGTGCCCTATATCGAGGCCAAGAATTCCTCGACCCAGTTCGAGCACGAGGCGACTACCTCGAAAATCTCCGAGGACCAGTTGTTCTACTGCCTGCAACGCGGGCTTTCCGGCGAGGAGGCGACGGCGCTGATCGTCAACGGCTTCGTGCGCGACGTGTTGCAGCAGCTGCCGATGGAATTCGCCGTCGAGGCGCAGAAGCTGATCGCGATTTCGTTGGAAGGGAGCGTGGGGTGAGCGCGCAAGTTCAGGCGATTCGGCCAAATTTCGGCGGTCGCGCCTCGGAGGGCGAAGCGCTCGCAGCCGTGCTCGCGCGCTTGGCCGTCGCTGTCGATCCGCAAGCGATTTGGCTGTTCGGTTCGCGGGCGCGCGGCCATGCGCGGCCCGATAGCGATTTCGATTTCCTGGTCGTCGGCAAACCGGAGAGCAACCTCACTTCCGACGATTACGAAAAAGTCGATCAGGCCATTAACGGACTAGGGATCGGGTGCGACCTTGTGCCTTGCTCGGCCGAGGATTTCCGCGTTGCGGCGACGCTCCGGACATCGTTTGTGGCGCAGGTTCTGGCCGAAGCGCGTTGCGTCTATGTGGCGCCATGAGCGACGTCGCCGATAACAAGCGCCGGCGTATCGCGGCCTTCCTCCAAATCGCGGATGAAGAGATACGAGCGGCGGAAACCTTGGCGTCCTGTTTGCCGCGTCAGTCTGCGTTCTTCCAACAGCAAGGCGTGGAAAAATTGCTGCGCGCGGTTTTGGAGGCGTCAGACGTGCTGGCGGGGCCGACACATAATCTCCGTACTTTGACAGATTTGCTGCCGGCCGACCACGCGATGCGCGCGACTTTCCTCGGCTTCGAGGAGTTTGGTTCTGCGGCGACGCGGTACCGCTACCCCTCGGGTTCGGGCGACGCGCCAAAGGTTCCCGCTAATTTGG
>JANLPL010000353.1:0-3684 GCA_031367195.1 Bradyrhizobium sp. | reverse complement strand
GCGCCTTCCAAAAAATCGTTCTCCAGCGCCAGCTCTCCGATCTTGGCGTGGAGAGCCTTCAAATCGAACGCTGGCGCGGTCGCCTCATTCCTGTCGCGCCCAAAGACCCCGGCCGCCCCGTCGAGAAGCTGACCGCGCCATTGCGTGATCTGGTTCGGATGGACATCGAATTGCTGCGCCAATTCGGCCAGCGTCTTCTCCCCCTTGATCGCCGCCAGCGCTACTTTCGCCTTGAACGCCGGCGTGTGGTTCCGACGGGCTCTCTTCGTCATGTTCGCTCCTGAAATGCGGCAAATCATGCCGCTGTCAGGCAGAAAATCCACTTAACGCCCTGTCCCGTTTTCCGAGGCCAGCTCTTCCGACGCACCGTCGCCCAGGAGACCTCGATCCTTTCCCGTTCGCCGAGCTTTTCGGCCGCCAGCGTCGCCCCGAAATCGGGATACGTGGCCCGCAACAGGTCTCCGATCCGAGACCGTTTCGCGGCGTCCAACCGACGAAGCGAGGGACGCCGGAACTGGCGCGAGATCAGCCCCGCGTCCCCAGACGCGCGCCATCTACGCAACAGACGCTTGACCTGACGGACGCTCAAATCCAGCCGCTCAGCCGCCTCCGCCTGCCACAATAGCCCCTTCGTAGAGCCCGCATCATATGCAAACGCTCGCGTTCCGACGCGCTCATCGCCAAAAGCCCCATCGCCATGAAACGCCGCCCCAGACCAAAACGCCAGAGGGGACATTCTCACGTCGCGCTAACAGCCTTACAAAAAAGCGTCAGCCGTCGATCGGTTCGATCCTGGCGATCTCGACCCCGAATCCGGCCAGGCCGACGTATTTGCGCGGCGAATCGCTGCGCAGGCGGATCGAGGTGACGCCGAGATCGCGCAGGATCTGCGCGCCCAAGCCCACTTCGCGCCATTGCGTCTGGCGCACGTCCTCGGTGGAATCGGCCGTCGCGCCCGAGGTGTTGAGCGGCACGCCCGCCGAGCCGTCGCGGAGATAGACGAGCACGCCGCTTCCCTCCTCCTTGAAGCGCTTCAAGCAGCGGTCGATCGCGCCGCCGCCGAAAATGTCGTTGAGAATATCGGCGCGATGCAGCCGCGCCGGGATCTCGCGCCCATCTCCCAGCGAGCCGTGCACGAAGGCGAAATGCAGCACGGAATCGAACCGGGTGCGATAGGCGTGCACCGTCAGTTCGCCGATCGGCGACTTGATCTTGTGGGTGGAGACGCGCTCGACCAACTTCTCGCGCGCCTGGCGATAGGCGATGAGGTCGGCGACCGAAATGCGCTTCAATCGGTGCTTTTCGGCGAAAGCCGCGATCTGCGGTCCGACCATAACGGTGCCGTCGTCGTTGGCGAGTTCGCAGATCACGGCGACGTGGGGCAATTGCGCGAGCGCGCACAGATCGACCGCCGCCTCGGTATGGCCGGAGCGCATCAGCACGCCGCCGTCCTTGGCGACCAACGGAAACACATGGCCCGGCCGCACGAAATCGCCGGCGCCCATATTGCCGTTGGCCAACGCGCGAACCGTGTTGCAGCGCTGCTCGGCGGAAATGCCGGTAGTCAGGCCATGGCGCACGTCGACCGAGACGGTGAAGGCGGTGCCGAGCGGGGCGTCGTTGACGGCCACCATCGGATTGAGATGCAACCGCTTGGCCTCGTCAGCGGTGAGGGGCGCGCAGACGATGCCGCAGCCGTTGCGGATGATGAACGCCATCTTCTCGGTCGTGCAATGGGAAGCGGCGACGATGAGGTCGCCTTCGTTCTCGCGGTCGTCGTCGTCGGTGACGATGACGATCTCGCCGCGCGCGAAGGCTTCGAGGGTTTCATTGACGCTATCGGACATGGCGGTCTTTTCCGTGCTGTGAATATCGAGAAAGTCGTTGGGGGTGACGGCGCCGCTGGTCTCGGCGACGATCCGCGCGGCGGTTTCGCGCGACGCCCAGGCGCCGTCCTCGCGACAGATCAGGGTAATCGCGCCCGGCGACAAACCGATCCGGCGGGCGAAATCGACGCGCTTGACACTGTGTTGCGCGAGCCAGTCCGCAAGCTTCATCCCGCCTAAATAGGGAGGCGCCTACTTGAGTTCAACTCAAATCGTCGTGGCCAGCGTCAGCCCCCTTGGGCGCCGCGCCGTTTATGATAAAGGAAAATCAGCAAGGAGTCGGCGATGCGTGGGTGGGTGGTCGCGGGAGTGGCCTCGATGGCGGTTGTCTGCGCCCTTGGCTTCGCCCGCGGCGATTTCGCGCGCACCCTGACCGGCCCCGCCGCTTTCGGCGACTGGCGCATCGATGCGCCGGGCCTGCGTTTCCGCATCACGCCCGCCGATCTGCCGCCGCCCTTCGCCAGCCCCTCGGCCTCCAATCCGCCGAACGAAACGCAGCGCCCGCCTGCGGCAATTCCCAAAGCGCCGTTCGGCTTCGCGGTCGATATCCTCGCGCAGGGCCTTAATGAGCCGCGCGTTATGCGCACCGCCCCCAACGGCGACATTTTCCTCGCCGAAAGCGGGGCGGGCCGCGTAACGGTGATCCGCGGCGCCGACGAAGTAGGCGCCCCGCCTGCGACAAGCGTGTACGCGGACAAGCTTGATCATCCCTACGGGATTGCTTTCTATCCCCCCGGCCCGGAGCCGAAATTCGTCTATATCGCGACGCCCGGCGAGGTCTATCGTTTCCCCTATAAGTCCGGCGATCTCGCCGCGTCTGGCAAGCCCGAAAAGATCGTCGGCCTGCCCGACGGCGGCGGCCACTGGACGCGCGACCTCGCCGTTGCTGCCGACGGCTCCGCCCTCTACGCCTCTGTCGGCTCCACCTCCAACCTCGCGGAGGAAATGAAGCCGCTCGCTGGCCTGGAGGCGTTCCGCAAGACGCATGCGCTGGGCGCCGCCTGGGGACCGGAGGCGGGGCGCGCCGACGTGCTCGCCTTCAAGCCAGACGGAAGCGCCATGCGGGTGCTGGCGACAGGCTTGCGCAATTGCTCGGGCCTTGGCGTGCAGCCGCAGAGCGGCGCTCTATGGTGCGTCGTCAACGAGCGCGACAATCTGGGCGACGACCTGCCGCCCGATTTCGCCACCACCGTGGGCGACGGCAAGTTCTACGGCTGGCCGTGGTACTACATCGGCGACCACGCGGACCCGGAGCGCGGCAAGGAGCGTCCGGATCTCAAGGGTCAGGTCACTGTGCCCGACGTGCTGTTGCAACCGCATTCGGCGCCGCTCGGCATCGCCTTCTACAATTCCTCGCATTTTCCCGCGAAGTTTCGCGACGGGGCGTTCGTGGCCATGCACGGCTCGTGGAATCGCGCCAAACGCACCGGCTACAAAGTGGTGCGGCTCGTGTTCGACAATGGGCGTCCGACAGGAGAATACGAGGATTTTCTGGTCGGCTTCATCGACGAACACGACGGCGTTTGGGGCCGTCCCTCGGGCGTCGCCGTCACCAAGGGCGGCGACCTTCTGGTCTCCGACGATCTCGGCGGCGTGATCTGGCGCGTGCGCTATGTCGGCGGCTGAGGGCTTAGCGGCGGCGCTCGAATGAGACTAGGAGCCTGACCGAAAATTCGGTTGACCGGCCTCGCTGGGGCTGATTCCCTGGGTTTGCAACAACTTTGGGAGATTCGCGATGCCTTGGAACGAGGCCGATCGGGCGAAATATGATGTCATTCGGGCGCGCTATTCAAGCGAT
>JANLPL010000335.1:0-5797 GCA_031367195.1 Bradyrhizobium sp. | reverse complement strand
AACTGCAAGGCTTTGTCCATTTCAGCGGTGAGGCTGTCCGTCGTCACCCCCGGCCGCCATTGGTCCTTGGGTTTCAGGTTGACGACCGTCTCGAACATCTCGCTCGGCGCGGGGTCGGTCGATGTGTCGGCGCGCCCCGCCTTGCCATAGACGGAGGCGACCTCGGGGAAGGTCTTGATGATGCGATCCTGAGTTTGCAACAGCTGGGTCGCCGACGTGACCGAAATGCCCGGCAGCGTCGTCGGCATGAACAGCAGCGTGCCCTCGTTCAACGTCGGCATGAACTCCGTGCCAAGCTGCCCGAGCGGCCACAGGCTGGCTCCAAGCGCCGCCATCGCCAACACAATCGTCAGGATTTTGGCTTTCAGCACGCCACGGATCAGCGGCCGATACAGCCAGATCAGCGCGCGGTTGATGGGGTTCTTGTGCTCCGGGATTATCCTGCCGCGCACGAATAGGATCATCAGCACCGGCACGAGCGTGATGGACAGGATGGCGGCGGCGGCCATCGAGAATGTCTTGGTGAAGGCCAGCGGCCCGAAGAGGCGGCCCTCCTGCGATTCCAGCGTGAAGATGGGCATGAACGAAACGGTGATGACGAGCAGGCTGAAAAACAGCGACGGCCCGACTTCGCGCGCCGCCTCGATCAGCACCTGCGCGCGCGGCTTGCCTGGCGCCGCGCGCTCCAGATGCTTGTGGGCGTTCTCGATCATGACGATCGCGCCGTCGATCATCGCGCCGATGGCGATCGCGATGCCGCCGAGGCTCATGATATTGGCCCCGAGCCCCAACAGGCGCATCGCGCCGAAAGCCATCAGGATGCCGACCGGCAGCATGAGGATGGCGACAAGCGCGCTGCGGATGTGAAGCAGGAAGACGATGCAGACGAGCGCCACGATCGCGCTTTCCTCAAGCAGCGTGTGTTTCAGCGTCTCGATAGCGGACTCGATGAGGTTGGAGCGGTCATAGACCGGCACGATCTTCGTGCCCTCCGGCAGGCTCGGCATGAGAGCGGCCATGCGCTGCTTGATGCTGTCGATGACGTCGAGCGCGTTGGAGCCGGAGCGTTGCAGGGCGATGCCGCTGGCGACCTCGCCTTCGCCGTTTAGCTCGGTGATACCGCGCCGTTCGTCCGGCCCCAGCTCGATGCGGGCAACGTCCTTAAGAAGGACAGGCGTGCCGGCTTCGACCTTCAGGACGATCTTGCCGAGATCGTCGATGCCGCGCAGATAGCCCTTGCCGCGCACGATGAACTCGAAGCCGGAAAGCTCCAGGGTGCGGCCGCCGACATCGGTGTTGCTGGCGCGAATGACCTCGCGAATCTTGTCGAGCGTGATGCCGAGATCGCGCATCCGCTGCGGATCGACGACGACATTGTATTGCTTGACGAAGCCGCCGACGCCGGCGATTTCCGCGACGCCTTCGGCTTTGGCGAGGCCATAGCGCAGCGCCCAGTCCTGCGTGCTGCGTGTCTGCGCGAGGGTCTGGTTCTGCGCCGTGATCGCGTATTGATAGACCCAGCCGACGCCCGTTGCGTCGGGGCCGAGGGTCGGGGTGACGCCGGCGGGCAGCCGCTTCGCCGCCGCGCTGAGATATTCGAGCACGCGGCTGCGCGCCCAATAGATATCCGTGCCGTCCTCGAAGATGATGTAGACGAACGACACGCCGAAGAACGAGAACCCGCGCACGGCCTTGGATTTAGGCACGGTGAGCATGGCCGTCGTGAGCGGATAGGTGACCTGGTCTTCGACCACCTGAGGAGCCTGGCCGGGGTCCTCGGTGTAGATGATGACCTGCGTATCGGAGAGGTCAGGAATCGCGTCGAGCGGCAGGTGGCGGAGCGCGTAGAGGCCGCCCGCGACCGCGAATAGGGTCGCGATCAGCACCAACATGATGTTGCGGGCAGACCAGGCGATGAGGTTGGCGATCATTTGGCCTCTCCCGGTGCGGTGAGGCCCTGCAAGGCGGCCTTGAGGTTGCTCTCGGCGTCGATCAGGAAATTGGCGGCGACGACGACCTGATCGCCGGCCGCGAGCCCGTCGGTGATTTCGACGAAGCCGCCGCCGCGTCGGGCGGTCTTCACGGGGCGCGGCTCGAATTTGCCCTCGCCTTTGTCGAGAATGACGATCTGACGATCGCCGCTGTCGATAACGGCCGTGTCTGCGACGGTCAGCACCGGCTTGTCGCTGCCCGTAGCGATATCGACATCGGCATACATATTGGGCAGGAGCACGCTGTCAGGATTGGCCAGTTCCACGCGCAGGCGGGCGGTGCGCGTCTCCTTGTTGATCGTAGGGTAGATGACGCCGATACGCCCCTCGAAGCTGCGCATGGAGCCGCGCGGCTTGACCGTGACGGTTTGCCCGACGGCGATCGAAGGCAGGTCGCTTTCCGGGATGTCCGCCAGCACCCAGACCACGGAGAGGTCGGCGAGGCGGAACAAACTCTGTCCCGCTGGCGCTTTCATCCCTTCGACAGCATTCCGTTCGATCACAATGCCAGCCTGGGGCGAAGGCCAGGCGAAGGCGGCAGGAACCTCCCGGGTCCGTTCGATCCCGGCGATGACGCTATCGGGAACCCCGAGATTTTCAAGGCGGCGGCGCGCGCCTTTCAGAGTGGCGGGGTCGTGGCGATCGTTGACGGCAAGCAGGTATTGCGCGGCGGGCGCGAGGAGGTCCGGGCCATAGACATGCATCAGGGGTTGCCCCTTGCGCACAACGCTGCCGGTCGTGATGTTCTCGATACTGTCGATATAGGCGTCAAAGCGCAGGGCAATGACGGACTGACGCTGCTCGTCGAGCTGCACGGTCCCTGACGCCCGCAACTTCGTCGTGAGTGTCCGCAGGGAGGCCGGCTCCGATCGCACGCCCGTGCGCTGCAACTTGCCGGGGGACATTTTGACCGTCGCGCCGTCTTCGTCGTCACCTTCGAAGACGGGGATGTAGTCCATGCCCATCGAATCTTTCTTGGGCGCGATCGACGTGTCGGGCAGCCCCATGGGATTGCGGTAGTAGCGGATTTTCTTCGCCTCTCCGCCCGGTGCGGCCGGTTCCGGGACGGCAGGTCGCCGCGTCTCGAAGCTGATGTCTTCGCTGGCATGGACGGGCAGGAAATCGCGTCCCGCGCTCGTTTTCTTCGGCCCGGCGGAGTAGTCGGGCAGACCATCCGGATCGCGGTAATACACGATCGGTCCGCTGGGCGCGGTGACAGCGACAGCCCGCGCCGGACTGGCGAAGCCATGCGCCTGAAGCCAGGGAAGGGAAGGCAACGCGATTCCGCGTTGCCCGACCCAATAGCCCGCAGCCCCCACCGCGACAAGCGCGGTGAGGGTGAGGCCGATGCGGCCGATGCGGCTCATGGTACCGCCTTGAAGGTGAGCCTGTTCTCCAGCGTGCCGGTCTCGCCCTGGACCTTCGCCCCCAGCGACAACCGCCAGCCTCCCACCATGGTCAGATTGATCTTGAAACGGTAGACGCCCGGCTCGGTCGAAGGCAGCGCCTCGATGGAGGAGGTCATCCCCTCCATGCCGTCGGGGGCCATATCGATCCTCTGAGCGAAGATCACCGCTCCCGGAATCGCTTTGCCCGTCCGCTTATCCGTCAGGCGAACCGCAAGCTCGGCGCTATCGCCTTTCTTGATTTCGGTTTGGTCGAGCTGGAATTGATAGTCGGTGATGGCGGCCCATGCGGGCGCGGCGACGGTCCAGACATAACCTATCAGCGCCGCGGCAGCGGCGTTCTTTACCCAAGTGAGTTTCATGGCCCATTCGTCCCAAATTCATCGTTCCGCCGCGCGGTTGCACGGACAATCATGGCAAGTCACAGTTCTCTCGGCTCGGCGATCGGCCAAGCTCTGAACCGGCTCAGACAGCCAGCGATGAATTCAGGTTCGAGGGGGACGGGGAGGCGGGGGGTCTGCCATGCGGTCGCGGTCCTGGTCATCCCCAGACGCGAGAATGATGGAGTTCCATGACAGAATTACCGCGTAATCCGCGCCCGGAAGCAAAAGCGCCAGGCAACTTGCGGCGCACAAAGTCACGCAAGGACAGTCTTTCTGGGAGTCTGGAAGGGACTGTTTGTGCCGTGGGCAACATCCCATAGAGGCCATCGTGGCGGACCTGTCCGCCATTTTGACCATTGATACGGCCGCAGGCGCAACGCTCCCAGCCCAGGCGCGCTGGGGTATAATAGAGCCTGTCAGGAAACTCGCTATTGCGAGGATCGAGAGAAGGCGCGCGAGAAATATACAAATAGTCACTGTAATAATATAGCACAGAAACTCGGCTATGGCGAGTATCAAACTTGGACAGGCCCGGCCATTGCCGTGAATTAGCGCGCCGGGTGACAGATTTATGACCAGGAAAAACGCAAATAACTCAGTAGTCTGCAAGTGTTGCGCAGTTCGTAATTTTTGCACTGCTCAATGGTGCGGCTGGGTGCATTGGCTATGGTCGGCCAAAACTTCGATCACCCGGCAATTTGTAACCTTCCCATGACTACAGCTCTCGATCATCACGCCCAGCTCGGCCTTCAAGGCGATCAGGCTGTCGATGCGCCGCTGCACGTCCGCCAGACGAGAACGGGCGATGGCGCCGGCCGTGCTGCAGGGCTGGTGCGGATCATCTTGCAAGATTAGGAGCGTGCGGATTGCCTCAATCTCGAATCCCAATTCGCGCGCATGGCGGATGAAGGCCAAGCGCCGCAAATCGCCCGCGTCAAACGTTCGCCGGTTGCCCTCGGTGCGCGGCGGCGCCGGCAGTAAACCGATCTGCTCGTAATAGCGGATCGTCGGAATTTTCACGCCGCAACTGCGTGACGCCTCGCCGATGGAAATTTTTCCCCTCATGCCCTTGCTCCTCTAGTCGCTGGAGCATGTAGCCTCTAGGGGAATGGCACAAGAGGGCAATTAGCGATGGCTGATGCAGCGACACAGACCCGGTATCGGGTCGAAGGCATGGATTGCGCTGGATGTACCGCGAAAATCGAAACGGTGGTGCGGCGCTTGCCGGGAATCGAGGAAGTGTCGGTTTCAGCTACGGCCGGTGCCATGACGGTGAGGCACGCTGGCCAAAGCGACCCGGCAAAAGTCGAACGCGCCGTCACCGGCCTCGGCTATGGGATTGCGCCGACAGGACAAGCTATCCCCGTCCGAGAAGTCGATGCAAAGCACGATCATGCCGGGCACGATCACGGGCCGGAACTGCACGGCCATGACCGCGCACTGACGACAGGCCCATGGTGGCAATCCTCGAAAGCGAAGCTGACCGCTGCTGGTGTTGCCATCATCGTCGCCTATGGCGTCGGCAAGCTGGCGCCGGCTGTCCCCCCTTGGGCCTTCATCGCGGCGATGCTGGTCGGCCTGGCGCCGATAGCGCAGCGCGCCTTCACGGCGGCGCGGGTCGGCACGCCATTCTCAATCGAAATGCTGATGACGATTGCGGCGGTTGGCGCCGTCATCATCGGCGCGGGTGAAGAAGCGGCAACGGTCGTATTTTTGTTTCTCGTCGGCGAGCTGCTGGAAGGCGTCGCGGCCGGACGCGCGCGCGCCAGCATTCAGGGCCTTACAGCTCTGGCGCCGAAAACCGCCTTTGTCGAAACCGACGGCCGCACTGAGGAAGTGCCGGCGGAGTCTGTCGCTGTGGGCGTGACCATTCTGGTACGGCCGGGTGACCGCATCCCGGCCGATGGCGTCATCATCACGGGTGAAAGCGCGATCGATGAAGCGCCGGTGACCGGCGAAAGCACGCGAAAGCGCAAGCGTGTCGATGACGCGGTATTCGCCGGCGCCATCAACGGCG
>JANLPL010000302.1:0-19966 GCA_031367195.1 Bradyrhizobium sp. | reverse complement strand
AAGCGCCGCATCGACGAAGCCGCGCGTTATGTGCCGCTGGGGCAATGCGCGCTGAGCCACCAATGCGGCTTCTCCTCGACCGCCCATGGCAACGACCTGACTGAGGCCGACCAATGGAAGAAGCTGGCGCGCTGCGTCGAGGTGGCGAGCGAGGTCTGGGGCGGCGTTTAGAGCCTTCGTCGATTGGTTGGAATCGCCGGGAGTCCCCTCCCCCCCTAGGGCGTCGAACGACGCCCGTCCAAGGACGGGCTTTGGGGGGGAGAGTTAGGGTGGGGGGCGCCCCGGCCTCCTGCGCCCTTGCCGACCCAGCCAGTTCCGCCGCAACTCGAGTCTCAGCCGCCTTTCTCCTTCCGCTTCCGCTCCACTCCTTCGAGATGCAGCCGCCGCGCCTCGGCCTTGCGGCGGCGCTCGGTCGCGCGACAAGGGCGGCACATCGAGGGGCCGGAGAACGGGTCGCCTTTGGCGGTTTCGTACCACCATTTTTGCTGTTGCGGCGTCCAGACTTCCTCTTTGCCGCAGGATTTGCAGGCGAACGGGATCAGCAGATACGTGCCGCGGAGCTGAAAATCGGAGTAGCCGTAGCTCCCCGTCGGCGCGAGCGCGGCCTTGTTGACCGCGACTTCTCCGCGCGCCAGCGCCGCCTCGAAGGCCTCGCGGCGCCGTAGCTCGGCCACCAGCCTTTCGCCCGGCGCGCCTTCGCGCGCCGTTCCGCGCGCCGCGCCTCGATCTCCTCGCGCTTTTGCCGTCCACTCCTCAATGCCGGAAATGCCGCATCCCCGTGAACACCATCGCCACACCGGCCGCGTCGGCGGCGGCGATCACTTCCGCATCACGTTGCGCCCCGCCCGGCTGGATCACCGCCGTCGCGCCGGCCTCGATCGCCGCCATCAGCCCGTCCGCGAACGGGAAGAACGCATCCGATGCCACGACCGAACCCTTTGTCAGCGGCTCTCCCCCCTTGGCCGCGTCCTCGGCCTTGCGCACCGCCACGCGCGCGGAATCGACCCGGCTCATCTGCCCCGCGCCCACGCCCACCGTCGCGCTATCCTTGACATAGACAATCGCGTTCGACTTGACGTGCTTGCACACCCGCCAGGCAAATTGCAGATCGCGCATCTCGGCCGCCGTCGGCGCGCGCCTGGTGACGACCTTCAGCTCCCCCTCGTCGAGCCCGCCATTGTCGCGATCCTGCACCAGCAACCCGCCCGCGACCGAGCGCACCGTCAGGCCGGCCGCGCTGGGATCGGGCAGCGCGCCCGCCAGTAGCAGCCGCAGGTTCTTCTTGCCCGCGACGATCTCGATCGCGTCGGCGTCGGCGTCGGGCGCGATGATGACTTCGGTGAAAATCTCGACGATTTTGCGCGCGGCCGCCGCGTCCAACCGACGGTTCAGCGCCACCACGCCGCCGAACGCGGAGACCGGGTCGCAGGCCAGCGCCTTCTCATAGGCTTCCAGCAGGCTCGCCCCGGTCGCGACGCCGCAGGGGTTGGCGTGTTTGACGATGGCGACCGCCGCTTCCGAGAATTCGGCGACGCATTCGTAGGCCGCGTCGGTGTCGTTGATGTTGTTGTAGGACAGCGCCTTGCCCTGCACTTGCCGCGCGCTGGCGACGCCCGGCCGCGCGTCCGGCGTCACGTAAAACGCCGCTCCCTGATGCGGGTTCTCGCCATAGCGCAGCGGATTGGCCAGCCGGCCGCCGAACGCGCGCCAGGCCGGCTGCGTCTCGCCCGTCTCGCGGGCGAGCCAGTTCGAGATCGCCGAATCATAGGCCGCCGTTCTCGCATAGGCCTTCTGCGCCAGGGCGCGGCGGAATTTCAGGCTCGTCCCGCCGCCATGCTCGGCCATTTCCTGGCGCAGCGCGTCGTAATCGGCGACATCGACGATCACGGCGACGTCGCGATGGTTCTTCGCCGCCGCGCGGATCATCGCCGGCCCGCCGATGTCGATGTTCTCGATCATGTCCTCGAAGTCAGCGCCGCGCGCCAGCGCCGCCTCGAATGGATAGAGATTGACGACCAACAGATCGATCGGCCGGATGTCGTTGGCGAACATCGCGGCCTGATGCGCGGGCTCGGCGCGAATCGCCAGCAGGCCGCCATGCACGCGCGGATGCAGCGTCTTCAGCCGCCCGTCCATCATTTCCGGAAAGCCGGTGAGGTCGGCGACGTCGAGCGCCATCACGCCCCCCTTGGCCAGCGCCGCTGATGTGCCGCCGGTCGAGACGATCTCGATCCCGCGCGCGGCGAGCGCCCGCCCCAGTTCGACGAGCCCGCTTTTGTCGGAGACGGAAATCAGGGCGCGTCCGATCGGCGCGGCGTCGAGGGCCATGAGAGCTTTCACTTTCAGTTGCGATTTTTTGTGCGCCGCACATATCACGCGGGCGCGACAGGCGAAACCGGCCACGCCGCCCCGGCGCGAAACGAAGTATGCGTTAAATGGGAACCTCCCCCGCGTCCAGACGTTTGCAATTTAGGACAAATCCAAGTAGGTCGCGATAATGCAACCCCATTTCAGGAGATTCCACTTGCCATCAACCGTCCGCGCCGTACTGGCGCTAGGCGCGATGGTCGCGGCGATAAACGCGGCCGGCGCGCGAGACCTTGACCCTGAACTACGCCAATACGTGATGGTGAGTTGCAGCGACGACGCCTATCGTCTTTGCCCGCAATCGCTCGGCAGCGAACACGACGCCGTCAGCTGCATGAAGTCCAAACGCGCTCAGCTTAATCGGCTTTGCCGTTCGGCTTACGACAAGGCCGCGCGCACGCTCGCGCTGCAATAAACCTCACGCCGGGTCTGTCGCGTCCTCGCGCCGCACCCCCGCCAGCGCCAGCACAAAATCCGCGCCATAGACCTCGGCAGGCGTGGCGTATCCGGGCCGGGCGTCGCCGCCGAGCGCCCTTTCCGCCAGCGCCACTATGCAATCGCGCGTGAAGCTATAGACGTTGGGCGTGAACAGCCGCGCGCGCGTGCGGCGGCGATAGATGTCCTCCGCCTCGGCCACGACAATTTTCGGCGTCGCCGCCCGCTGCGCCTCCGTCGGCCCCTCGGGCCAGAATTCAGCCACTCTCTCCAGCGTTTCGCGCGCGTAGGGAAGCCGCGCCGCCGGAGCGAATAATGAAACTGCGCGATAGGCCGTCCGCGCCAGCGCGTCCGCCTCCAGATAGGCCTCGATGTCGGGCGCGCCGGTGGTGAAATAGGCGGAATAGGGGTCCGGCCACGGCGCCGCCATGCAGCGGCTCGGGCCCTGCCCGAAATCGAAATCGCGTTGCAGGCTCCCCGCCGGGATCGCGACCAGCCGCCCGCCGCGCCGGATCGTCACCCACCCGTCGGCGAGATCGAGCATCGAGGCGAAACTGCCGCGCGAGATCGGATCGGCGCGCGAGAAGCCGAGCCACAGCCGCCGCATATCGGGCATATGCGCCGCCACATGCGCGGCAAGCGCGTTCGAGGCCGCCATGACGAATCCGGCGCCGGGCATCACCATGATCTTCGCCCGCCGCGCCGCCGAATCGTAGCGATGCAGCGCCTCGAACACCGGCCCCTCGCCGCCGACGTCGAAATAATGCGCGCCCACATCAAGGCACGCCTCCACAACGGGCCGCGCCGTGGCGGGAAACGGACCGGCCGCGTTGATGACGACGCGGGCGCCGGCGAAAGCGGCGCTGAGCGCGTGGGGATCGTCAACCGCCGCCACCCGGAACGGCAGGCCCATCGGCTCCAACCGCGCGCGACTGCGCCCCGCCAGCACGAGAGCGAGGCCCCGCTCGCGGGCGCGCTCGACGATCAGGCGGCCGGTGTAGCCGCTGGCGCCGTAGAGAACCAGCGCGCTCACTTAGCCTCGGCATCGACGACGTAGTTTCCGCCCACGCGGCGCAGGCCGCGCTGCGCGGCCCAATCCTGCGCGGCCGGCCCGAGGCTGGCGGCGGGAACCCGTGGGCCGGAGCCCGCCCCGCCGCGTCCATTCCCCCAGCCGTCGTCGAGGATCGCCTCGAACACCCCTTGCAGGTCGTCGAGTTGCTCGACCGCCGCGCTTGCCTCGGCGCGGGTCATCCGCAGCCAGCGCTCGGGCGAAACCCAATCCGCGACATCGGCGGCGAGCGCATCCGCCGCCTGCCCCAGCGCGGCGGTCGGATCGAACGCGCTGGCGTCCGCATCGAAGCGCCGCTGCGCCTCGTGGAACCCTTCGCGCTCCGCCGTCTGCGCCAGCCGCCGCAACGGCCCCCAAGCGCCAAAAGTCGCCTCCAGCAGCGCCATACGCTCAGCGTCGAACTCGTATTCCGCCACGAAACGCGCCAGACGCAGCCGCCGCATCGCCGCTTCCGCCGCCTCGGGGACGAGCCGGGTCCAGTCGCCCTCGAAATCGCGCGGCCGCACGATCCAGCTTTCAACCGACTTGACGAGGCCGAGCAGCGGCGAGCGCGGCGACGCTTTCGCCCCCTCCATCGCCGGCGGCGCCGTCTCACCCGGCGGCGCGGCTGCTTTCAGCGCCCGTTGCAGCGCGACGCTGGTTTCGTAAAGGCCGCGCGCGTCCGCGCCGCGCATCTCGGCGTCGGTCTCACGTTCCGGCGCAACGAAAATATGCGCCAGACGCTCGCAACGCGCCCGCGCGGCGGGATCAGCGAGGCGCGCGAAAACCGCCCCGCGCTTGGCGGGCGCGACCGCCTCCAGCCCGAGCGCCAGTTCCCCGAGCCGCTCAAGCTGGCGCACCCGCGCCGCGCGCGCCGCCGGCGCCCGCCAGGCGCCGAGCGCCGAGGTCATCGCATCGGCGAAATCGCGCAGCCGCTCCAACGGCTGCGCGTCGAGAAACGCGCCGAAGTCCTCCCCCCGACTCAGCGCCTCGACGAGGTCGCGCGGCAAGGACGCGGGCGCCGCCAAAGCCCCCAGCGCCTGCCGCTGCGCGTGCAGTTCCTTGACGAACATGCGTCGCGAGGCGTCTTGCACCCGGCCCTGCAAATCCAGCCTGTCGCCTTCGCGCAAGGCCTGGTTGAGACCCGCGCCGATCCCCGTCGCGCCCTCATGCGCGAAATAGTCAGGCTGCTGCGCCGCTTGCGGATGGCGGATGGGATGGCGCGCGGGCGCGCCCGGATGGGCGAACACCCAATGGCGCGGCGGCTCCTGCGCCGTCTCCGGCGCCAGATGAGGATCGACGGTCGCGACCACGCGGCCGAGGTCTTCCACCACCGAGGCGCGCAACCAGAACGGGCGCACCGGCTCCAACCAATCGACCACGCTGTCGCCCGACTGCGTATGTTTGATTCTGAGCCCGAGCGACTGGGCGATGGGGTAGTTGGCGAGCCGGTGCAGCGCGATCTGCGGCGGCCCCTCGATTTCGCGGATCGCATGAACGCGCTCGATGCGGCGCTGCGTATGCACCACGGCCTGATAGCAGGCGCGGTCGAATTCCTCCGCGTCGCGATATTGTTTCAGCGTCAGCCGATTGAGCGGCGCGCCGCGCGCGAGAACCTCAAGCGCCAGCGCCTGCGTCGCCTCGATCGGCCCGCGCAGGGCGCGCGATTTCGCGTGCAGATCGTCGGCCAGCGCCGCGCCCCAGGTGTCCGCGACGCCGCGCCAGCCGGCGAGATCGTCCATCGGCAGCGGCGCGGAATCGCCGATCTCAATCAACGGCAGAATCGTGCTCGGCAGCCCGAAGCCAATGTTCAGGAATGACTCTGTCAACACCCGGGTCAGCTTGCGCGGCGCGTCGGGGCCGCCGGGCGAAGTCCAGACGTCGGGCGGGCTTTCGATCCGCGCCTTGAACGAATTGCGGCCATTGACCTCGCGGTCGGTCGCCACCGCGCGCGGCTTGTCGGCGAACACCAAAGGCTCGATCGTCGCCAGCCCAACCAGCCGGCCCTCGCTCATCCAGCGCACGGGAATTGAGAACGACACCTCGCGCTCGGCCCACCAACCGATGTTCTCCGTCGCCGACCACATTTTGCCATAGGCGTCGCCGACGATGCCGACCGTCATATAGACATAGGAGCCGGCGAGTTCGAGTTGCAGTTTCGGCGGCCCTGAGCCGGTCTCGAACAGCCGGTTCCAATACCAATCAACGAAGCGTTTCAGCACCGCCTTGTCCGCCAGCAGCGGATAGACCTGGACCGTCAGGTCGGGGAAGCGCATCGGCCCGGTGATCGGCAGCGTCGCCGCGCCGAGCGCGGTGTTGTAGGCGTTGCGATGCGCGCCGTGTCTATGCTGCCGGCCTCGTGCGAAACCCTGACGTTGCGGGCCGGCCGCGCCCGTCGCCGCCGTCTCCTCGATCCATTCGCCGCCGCCGAGGTCTTTGGTGCGCGAGCAGATGACATCGCCGGCGCCGTAATAGAGATCGACGTCCATCCAGAACGGAAAGCTCGGGCGCAATGTCACGACGTCGCCCTCGCGCGCCTCCTGGTGGAGGTTGGGGACTTCGATCCCGAGCGTCTCGATGATCGGCTGCGCGCGATAGCGCGTGATGGAGAGCGAATAGCCGCCCGATTTGTCGCCGCGCAACAGGTCCCAATCCCCGAGCAGACCGATCTGGTTGAGCCGGTCGACCCCCATCGCCGATTCCACCAGCGCGCTGTAACAGGCCAAGTCGGGATCGCTGGGATCGCGGAACTGCTTGAGATTGGTGGTCGAGGTGAAATAGCGCGGCAGATCCTCGACATGCTCCGCGCGCGCCGCCGTGCCTGACAGCGGCTTGCCCAGGAATTGCGGCATAGGGATCGGCGACAGGCCGGCGAGCATGTTGGCGTAGAGCGACAGGCCCTCGCGCGCCATTTCCGCCAGCGAGTCCGAGGTGCGGAAATCGGGGAAACCGCGCAGGCGCAGATGCGCGAGAAATTCCGCCGCCTCCTCCATCAGCGACAGCGAGGTCGTATAGAGATTGGGGATCACGGAGGTGATCGACCACGGGCATTTGTAGTTGAGCGGATATTCCGCGAACGAGGCGACGGCGTCGCGGTCGATCGTCACCAAAGTGCGCGGCGGTTCGCGCTCGCCGGCATAGACATGGCCGAACACGTCGGCGCTCATGGTGAACAGCCGCGTTGGCGCGCGCGGATGCGTGGTCCATTGCGGCCGGTCCGCCTCCAACCAACATTCGTTCTTCGGCCAACCATAAACCTCGCGCCCCGTCGCCATCGACAAGGGATCGTCGACGAAGATGAACGGCGTGACGCTGGTCCAGCCCTGAAACTTCAGCTTGCCGTGCTCGCGCCGCCAGCGTTGCAGCGGCACCAGGAAGAACGCCTCGTGCTGGGCGACCCAGCCCAGCCGCTGCGCGTCGAGCGTCGTCGCCGACATGCCGCCGTAGTTGAGCGACATGAAATAGACGTAAGGCAGCGCCGGCGTGTAATGGACGATCTCGTCGGGAATGTCAGCGTTGAGATATTGGTCGCAGAACTCGGCCAGCCGCGCGATGTTGGCCTTGAGCGGAAAGGCGCGCGCGCTGACGTCGCGAAACAGCATCGGCGGCCGGAACGACAGCGATTGACCGCCGCCGAATTCGACGGGATCGACATATTTCGGCTTGATGATGCGCCGCATGTCCTAGTCCCTCAGTTGCGCTCGAATATCCAGCCCGCCACCGCGGCGATGAATTGTTTGTCGCGGCTCTCCGGCAGAGCGCCGAAAATCTCGCCATGTTCGTGCAGCGCAGCGCCGGCCAGCCCCTGCGCGACGCCGCGCGCATAGTCCAGCGAGCCGAACCGCTGCATCAGGCCACGAATCCAGGCGACGTCGCGTGGCGTTCGCTTGGACCTCGGGCGGCCAAGAAACTGCATCAACCGCGCCCGTTCGTCGGGCGCCGCCAGCCGCGCGACATGGATCAGCATCAGCGTGCGCTTGCCCTCGTAGAGATCGCCGTTGATCTCCTTGCCGTAGGCAGCGTCAGGTTCGAGATTGAGCACATCGTCCTGAATCTGGAACGCCGCGCCGAGGAAAAAGCCGAGCCGCGTCAACGCGTCGAGATCGGCGCCCCCGCGCGTGGCGATCAGCGCGCCGATCCGCAGCGGGTGGATCGTCGACAGCCAGCAGGTCTTCTTCATCACCATTTTCAGATAATCGGCGTCCTCGACTTGCTCACTGTTGTCGCGCCGCCAGCCCAGCTCCAGCGCCTGCCCTTCGACCGTCTCCCACGCCATGCGCTCGGTTTCGGCGAACACTTGCGCCGCCAGCCGGGGCCCGAGCCAGCGCACGTTCTCCGCCAGCGGCCGCAGGCTCGCCAGCGCCAGTGCATCGCCGACATTGAGCGCCAGCGGCACGCCGTAAGTCGCATTGAGCGCCGGCTTGCCGCGCCGCTCCAGGCTCTCGTCTTCGATGTCGTCGTGGATCAGCAGCGCATTGTGCAGCAGTTCGATCGACACCGCCGTCAGCAGCGCTTGTTCGAGCGAAGCGCCGAAGGCGCGCGCCGCCGCCAGACACAGGCTCGGCCGCATCATCTTGCCGCCGCGGTTGGGATAGTCGGGCAACAGATCGTACAACCAGGCCGCCGGCGCGCCCCTGGGCAGATAATCGGGCAACCAGCCGCGCACCAGCGCGCCATATTCCTCCAGCGTCTCGCGCACCAGAGCGACGGGTTCCCGCGTCATCGTCGCAGCCTGCTGCGACCGCTCAGCCGGGGATGCGAACGGTCAGCGTTCCCGCCGCCTCGCCCTCCCCGTCAACCACCACCGCATGATAGACGCCGGCGGGTTGATCGTCGCCGATCTCCAGCCGCAACGTCGCCGCACCCGCCGCGTCCAGTTCGAGGCCGACGCCGGCGATCGCGTGGGCCACGCAAGCCAGCGGACCGACGCGCGGCGCGCGCACGCCCGGCCGCAGATCGAGCTTCACCGTCACGCGCCGCGTGGATTTGACGTCGAGCGCGAAGGCCGTCGGCGCCGGCGCAGCCGCCGGAGCAGGCTCGGGCGCGCGGCCGGCGCCGAGCGTCGGATTGCGCGCGAGCGCTTCGGTGGCCGCGAAAGCGAACGCGCCCATGTCGCGATAGATGTTGAGCGCGCGCTCAATCAGCGCGCCGATGTCGAGCGGCGCCGCGCCCGGCCGGGCGCCGCCGCGCAATCTCTCGGCCAGCCGCTGCCCTTCCCGCATCTGTTCGTCGAGCACGGAATAGCCGAGCTTCACGCCGCGCGCGACCGGATCGTCGGGCGCCGTCGGCCTCGCCCCCATGCCATGGTTGCGCGCGTAATGCGGAAAATCGCGGATGGGTTGATCCCGCGCCGGTTCCGCACGATGCAGCCGTTCGCCGTCCTGGCTCATTTTTCCCCCGCGCCACAGAAAAGTCGAAGCAATGCAAAGCGTAAGTCGCCCGCGCGCAAACATTGCACAGACGCAACGTCATGACTATCGAAGGATTGCGAAAATGTGTGCGCGCGTCAGGGATGGTCGTAGCCGACGATGTCCTCCAGCGGCGGCGACCCCGACAGCGCATGGGCGGCGAGGCGGCCGGACATCACCGCGGCCTCGACGCAGCCCGCGTTATAGCCGCAATCCGTCCAGTCGCCGGCGATCGTGAGATTGTCGTAAGAATTGTCGAGCGGCGAAATGCGATATTTCAGCGTGCCCGGCAGCATCAGCACATAGCGGTCGCTCGGGTTGATGTTGGCGGTCCAATATTGCGTGTCGAAACGCGCCTCGCCCTGGGCGCCGCCCGCGTCGGGATCGACCAGCCAATCGAACCGGAACGACCCCGGCGCCGCCGCTTTCGGCCACAGTTCATGCACGTGGCGCTTGAGGAAGGTCACGGCGTGATCGCGCACGGCCGCCCGCATCGCCGCCTCGTAGCCGGGCTCGTCCGGCCCCGGCCACGGCCCGCGATCGGCCAGCACGTTGCAGAAATAGGCGATCGATTTCGGCGCCGCGCGCCAGCTTTCCTCGCCCACGACATGGGTCATGTCGGCCCAGGTGTCGAACGGCTTGGCGAATCCCGCCAAAATGATCGGCGGATCGGTCCAACCGAGTTGCGCGGCGTCGCGGTCGAGCCAGATCTGGAACGCCTGCGTCGCGCAGGTCTTGACGTTGGCTACCATGTCGCGCCAGCGCGCGTCGCGGGCCAGAATCTCCCGCGCGACATAGGGGATCGCGCCGACGCTGACGCCGAGCACGACGAAGTCGAAATCCTGGCGCACCCGCAGCGTCTTGCGCGCGACGGCGCGGCGGTCCCAGTGCGATTCGAACCGCCGCCCCTCCGCCTCCAGCGCCGGACCCTCGACGAGCTGGGCGAAGTCGGGCGCCGAGGGCCAGCAGGGCACGCCCTTGACGTCCACCAGCGGCCGATATTCGCCCCCGCCCGCGACCGCCTGCACGTCGAATTCCAGCGCCGCGACATAGGGTTTTTCGCCCGGCGCGAGCCGCTCGGCCATGACAAGGTTCTCAAGCCGGTGGAAGAACTCGAACCTGACGCCGCGCCGCCGCAGCACCTCGTACAGCGGCGCGAACACGCAATCGCCCATGCCGGCCCGCATCTTCCAGAAGAACGCGCCGCGATAGGTGAAGAACATCCGCATCGCGCCGCGCAGGCCCTGCCCCGCCGCCAGACCCGGCTTTAAGGGATCGCCGTCCTCATAGGCGAGCGCGAGATCGTACAACGCACGCACGAAACCGGAGTTGAGCGCGCGCTGCGAGGCGCCGTTGAGCGCCAAAAACTCGCGGCAATCGTAATGGTCGATCGCGCTCAGGCCCCTAGGGTCGCTCATCAGCTTGAAGCGCACCACGCCGACGAGAAAGGCGAGCGCGAGATCGATCACGTCCCATTTACGGCGCAGGTTCGGGTCGAGATCGACGAGATGGGCGAGTTCCCCACGCACCGCTATGGCGAGGCTGTCGATCAAGCGCCCGAGCAACGCCTCGGGAAACAGCGGCAAAGCGCGCAGCGCCATCGTCAGCACCGCCAGCGCTTCGCTCGCGCCCGCCGCCGCTGACAACGCGCCCCCGCTCAACAGCCGCGAGGCGCGCTCGACCAACCCCGCGACGCCGCCGGGCGTCGCGGCGGCGTCCACGCTCAGACCGCTCTTGTCGCGCGTGCGCGCGGTGAACATCAACGCGCGCAGCAGCGCGACCGTGCGCGCCACATAGTTGGTCAGCGTGAACGGGCTGTTGGGTCCGATCGGATCGCCCGGCAGACCCGGGGCGGGGGGAAAATGCGCCATCCACTCGCCCCAACGGCCGCCCGCATGATCGGCGACGCCGACATGCGGCTCGGGGAAGAACGCGTCGCGCCAGTCAGCGATTCCGCAGATCTGGGGATCGCGGCCGAGTTCGGCGTAACATTCGCGCATCAGCCGAAAGGCGTTCTCGTAGAAGCCGAGCCAGATATGCAGCCCGTGCTCCTCGATGCGGTCCGCTCGCCCGCGCCCCGAGGCGCCCTTGCCGCCGAGCCGCCAGCCAAGCTGATAGACGCTCACCTCGTAGGCCCCGCGATGCTCGGGCCTGGTCAGTTCGAACGCCGCCGTCATCGCCGCGCATCCGCCGCCGATCACCACCACTTTGATTGGCCGCGTCGGCGCCATGGGGATATCAGTTCGCCGCAGCGACCGCCCTCGCGCGCAGCGCGTGCAGAGCCTCGGACAATTTTTCTTCTGTCGCCCGCGCCCCCTGCCGCTGCGCCAGTTCCATCCCACGCGCCAGATCGGCTTCCGCCGCCGCAAGGTCGGGGTTCGGCGAGCCGGCGAGAATGCGCGCCCGCGCCTCATAGGCGCCGGGCAGATTGACGAAATCGTGGAACCGCTCGTCGAGCGCGATCGCCTCATCGGCCAGCGCGAGCGCCTCCTCGAACCGGCCGCGCTCGAATTCAATCTGCGCCAGATGCTGCGTGTAGAGACCCACCATCGAATTGGCGCCGGCCCTGCGCCATCCCTCCATGGTCGCCAGCAGCAATTCTCGCGCTTCCTCGACCTGACCGAGGCCTCCCATCGCCATCGCCAGATAGGAGCGCGCGCTCAGCAGCCAGACGCCGAAACCGTGCTCCTGACAAATCGCTATCGCCTCCTGCGCTTCCTTCATCGCCTGCGCGTAGGCGCCGCGCTCGATATGATAGGAACAGGTGAAGCACAGCGTATGGGCGAGATCGAACGGCCGGCCCAGACCGCGCGCCCAATCGAGCGCGGCGCGCCAGGCGCGTTGCGCGCCTTCCGCGTCGCCCACGCGGTAGAGCACGTTCGGCGCGACGCTGAGCACGGAGGTCTTGGCGTTCGCCTCGCTCCAGTTCTCGCGGCAGGCCTCTTCGTTGGCCTCGTAGATCTCGGGGGCGCGCTTCAGCCGTTCCAGGATTTCCGGGCTGAACTGGCCGGTGATGTTCAATACATAGGCCAGCGTCGCGTCGCTCTCGACGATATAGAGCGGCGCGCCGGTTTCGTGCGCGATTCTGGCGCAGGTGCGGATCAGCGATTCGGCCTCGACCTGATCGCCGCGCACGGTCCAGAATTTGGCTAGGCCATGCAGCACCGGGAACAGCGGCGCGGCGTCGCCCATCAGACCGCAAATCTCGCGCGCTCGGTTCAGCGCCGCGCGCACTTCGTCGGCGGCGTAACCGCGCACCGAGGCCAGGCTGACCGCCAGCGGCAGCAGGGCGCCAAGCTCGCCCTGCAATCGCTCGATCCCCATCGGCAATTGCGCCATCAGGGCAAGGGCGACTTCGTGATGAGCAATCGATTCCGCATGTCCGCCGCGCGCCGCCGCTTTCTTGCCTGCGGATAGATAATGGGGAATCGCGTTCGACGGCGTCGCTCCGTTCCGCAGATGATAGGCAAGGGTCTCGGGCTCGGCCTCGCATATCTCCGGGAATTTCGATTCCAGCGCGACCGCGACCTGCTGGTGCAGCGTGCACCGCTCCGGCCGCGCCAAGGATTCGTAGGCCGCGTCTCGTATCAGCGCGTGACGGAACAGATAGCGCGTCGTCTCGCCGGCGCCGGTCTGGCTGACAAGGCCGGCCCGCTTCAGCGCGCCCATCGCCGATCGCACCTGCGCCGCCGGCGCGCTGGCGACAGCGGCCATCAGATCGTAGGAGAAGTGTCGCCCGATCACCGCCGCGATATTGGCCAGACGTCGCGCCGGCCCCAGACGGTCGAGACGAGCGACCAGCGAATCGTGCAGCGAAATCGGGATCGGCGTATCGTCTTCGTCGGCGGTGGCCGCGATTTGCTCGACCACCGAGCGGGTCAACTCCTCCATATAGAAGGGAATGCCGCCGGAGCGGTCGATCACCTCCGCCACGAGTTCAGCGGGCAGCGCGCCGGCCGCGACATGGGTGCAGACCGCGCGCGCGCTCTCGACGTCGAGTCGGGCCAGCGGCGCGGCGGTGTAGCCGTCGCGGTCGCGCCAGGGCGAGACGAATTCCGGCCGCACCGTCAGAATCGCCAGCAACGGGCGCCGGCTCGCGCGCGTGAACAGCTTGTCGAGCAGCTCCAGCGTGCTGGCGTCGATCCAATGGGCGTCCTCGACGATCAGCAGCAGCGGTCCGTTGGCGCTCCAGCCGAAGGCCAGCGCCAACAGCGCCTCCATCGTCAATTCGCGCCGTTTTTCCGGCGTCAGCCGCTCGAACCGCGTCGCCGCGGGCTGCGGAATCTCCAGCAGCGACGCGAACACCGCCAAGGTCATCGGGTCGGGCGTGCGCGGCCAGCCGAGCAGACGGCCGAGTTTGTTGAGCCGCGTCGAGGGGGGGTCGCGCCGTTCGATGCCCGCCGCGCGCTCCAGTTGCACCGCCACCGGCCGGAACGCACTGTTGACGCGCTCGGGCGTGCAATGGAGATAGACGCGGGCCGAGGCGGCGGCGCCGAGCGACTGGTCGAATTCCTGCGCCAATCGCGACTTGCCCATGCCGGCGTCGCCGATCAGCTCGACGACCTGACGTCGGCCCTTCTGCGCCAAGGCCCAACACTTGGCTAGCAGGTCGCCCTCCGACTTCCGCCCTACAAACGGGGTCGGCAGGCCCAGCATCCGCGCCTGGAACCGGCTGACCGCGGCGTTCGACTGCTCGACCCGCCAGGCCTGCACCGGTTGGGGAAAGCCGCGCAGGGCGATCTGGCCGAGATCCTGATAGTTGAAAAACCCTCGCGTGACCTTGCGGGTGGAATCGGAGATCAGCACCGCGCTCGGCGGAGCGGCCGATTGCAGCCGCGACGCCAGATTCAGAATGCGGCCGACCACTTCGACCGTGCGCTGCCGCGACCGGCTGACGCGCCCGCGCAGCACCACCAGCCCGCTGGCGATGCCGGCCCGCGCCTCTAGCGCAATGTCGTGCTCGCGTTCAAGTTCACGCACCCCGGCGACGATCTCCAGCGCCGCGTTGACCGCATTGGCCGCGTCGTCCTCGTTGGCGCGGGGATAGCCGAAATAGGCGAGCACGCCGTCGCCCATGAACTTGGCGAGAAAGCCGCCGCGATCGCTGACGATGTCGTCGCATAAGGTCTGATAGCGCTCGATCAACGCCATCAGATCCTCGGGGTCCAGACGCTGCGACAGCGAGACCGAATCGACGATGTCGCAAAACATCACCGTCAGCGGCCGGCGCTCGGTCGGCGCATAGGCGATTTGCGCGCTCAGCGTGCGCACGGCCGGTTCAGCACCGCTTTTGGCGGTCGTCTTCCTCTCGCCGCCCAGCACGGCGCTGCAAGAGGAGCAGACAGTCGCATTCGCCGGCGCACGCCGTCGGCAATGGGGACAGATCATATCTTCGACCCGCGCCAACTTCCGCTCACACCCAGCCCTCACCTCCGACCCTGCCGTCGGCTCTATCATCGACACTGTGACGCCGCGCCTCGCAACGCAAGCGCTTAGCCGAATTTCAGCCGTCGCGGCGCCGTTCGCGTCGAGCGTTAACATGCTTTAAGAGCTTACGGTCTAAGCGTAACCCGCAAGAAGGCGCGGCGTCAACGCAAACAACGACAGCGCACACCGTCGCAACGGCGCGGGGAGAGAGTTCCTCCAACGCCGTGCTTTATTCAACTGCGACTCTAACCAGTTGAAAGCGCCGCCTCCTCGACCAAAAAATCCCGCAGCGCCTGAATGCGCGGGGTTTCGGCCGCGTCGGGCCTACACAAAAAGTAATATCCGAACGGGGTTCGCACCGTGGTCGCGAACGGGGCCACGAGCCGGCCGGAGGCGAGATCGTCGGCGGCGATGGCGAGCGAGGCCAGCGCCACCCCCTGCCCCTGCGCCGCAGCCGCGATCGCCATCGACATCTGGTTGAAAAAAACGCCGCGGGTCGCCTCGACCTCGCCGGCGCCGGCGGCCTTCAGCCAATCGCTCCACGACGGCCAGGTGGGGAAACTCGGGTTCCATTCGAGATGCAGCAGCGTGCTATGCGCGAGATCGGCTGGCGTGCGTAACGGCGGATCGGCCTCGACCAGTTTTCGCGCGCAGACGGGGAACACTTCCTCCTTGAACAGCCGGGTCGTCGAAAGGCCGGGAAAATCGCCGTCGCCCCAGCGGATCATCGCGTCCGCGCCGCCGCGCTCCAGCGTGTCTTCGCCCGGATTGGCATCGACCAGCACGTCGATCTCGGGATGGCGCGATTTGAACTTGCCGATCCGCCCGACCAGCCAGGTCGCGGCGAACGAAGCGCTGGCGTGGATGACGAGAAAGCGCCGGCCCTTGGTCTCGCGCATCGCGCGCGCCGCCCGCGCCAGCATGGCGAAACCGTCGCTTAAACCCGCCGCGCCCGCCGCGCCCGCCTCGGTCAGTTTCAGCCCTCGCCCGGACCGCTCCACCAGCGGCGCGCCGATTTCCTCCTCCAGCAGCCGGATCTGCTGCGCCACCGCCGCCTTGGTGACGAACAGTTCCTCCGCCGCGCGTGCGAACGAAAGCCTGCGGGCCACCGCCTCGAAGGCGCGCAAAGCGTTAAGGGAAGGCAAACGATGGGAGGGCTGCATCGTCAACATTTTCTATCCGACGCGAGATATAAGCATGACTTGCCGCGCCGCACAATCGAGCTATATCAATGTTCCAAAGACGCGGCGACGCGCTTTATCGCACTCGAAAGGTTGAAAAAAGTGAGCAATCTCCCCGTCGATTCCCGGACCTCGGGACATTTGGCAGTCTCGGGACTAGGCCGTTTGGGTCAACAAATTCTTGACTTGCTCGACCGCGCCGGAGCCCGCGCCGCGACGCGCCGGGAATTGCTCTCGCTGGACCGTCGCGAGCTTGACGATTGCGGCCTGACGCTGGCCGACGTCAGGCTCGGCCTGCCCGATCTCTACGCCAACGATTTCCGCGTCGCCCATATCGCCGAACGTCGCGCCGCGTAAATGCTCCGGCTGCTCCGCCCGAGCGTATAGGGAAGCCGCACGGAGCTTCCCATGACCGCCATCGTATGGCTGCGCGACGACCTCCGGCTGGACGACCAGCCGGCCCTTCGCGCCGTCGCCGCCCAACCCGCCCTGTTCGTCTATGTGTTCGACGAAAATCCCGGCCGCCCGCTCGGAGGCGCCAGTCGCTGGTGGCTCGGCAAGTCCCTGACCGCCTTCGCCAAATCCCTCGCGCACATTGGCGGCCGGCTCGACGTGGTCGCAGGCGACCCGGAAGCGATCCTGCCCGCGCTCGCGCGCCAGGCCAGCGCCGAGGCGGTCTATTGGACGCGCCGCTACGGCGCCGCCGAAATCGAGAAAGAATCGCGCCTCGCCGCCGCATTGCGGGGACTCGGCGTCCATCCGCAAAGCTTCAACGGTCAGTTGCTGCGCGATCCCGAGACAGTGAGGACCGAGGCCGGCGCCCCGTACAAGGTCTTTACCCCATTCTGGCGCCGCTGCCGCGAATTGGGCCCGTTCGACGCCCCCCACGCCGCCCCGCGAAAACTGCACGCCGCGCCCTGGCCATTCGATGCGCCGCCTCGCGTCGAGATCGACGGTCTCGCCCCGCAACCCACCAAACCCGATTGGTCGAGCGGCCTGGCGCAGGCGTGGACCCCCGGCGAGGCGGGCGCGAGGGCGCGGCTGCGCCGCTTTCTCGACGAAGGCTTGCGCGACTACGCCGAGGCGCGCGACCATCTCGCCGGCGAAACCACCTCGCGCCTGTCGCCGCATCTGCGTTTCGGCGAGATTTCGCCCCGCCGGATCGCCGCCGCGACCGAGGCCGCCGCGCAGGGCGCCGACGCACACCGGGGCGCGGAGAAATTCCTGTCGGAACTGGGCTGGCGCGAATTCTCCCACGCGCTGCTGCGGCAACAGCCGAATCTCGCGACGGAGAACTGGAACCCGCGCTTCGACGCCTTTCCCTGGCGGCAGGACGCAACGGCGCTTGAGGCCTGGCGGCGCGGCCGCACCGGCTATCCCGTCGTCGACGCCGGGATGCGCGAGCTATGGTCCACCGGCTACATGCACAACCGCGTCCGCCTGATCGCCGGCTCGTTCCTGACCAAGCACCTCGGCCTCGACTGGCGCGAGGGCGAGGCGTGGTTCTGGGATACGTTGTGCGA
Organism: Bradyrhizobium sp.; assembly: GCA_031367195.1. Lineage (GTDB taxonomy): Bacteria > Pseudomonadota > Alphaproteobacteria > Rhizobiales > Beijerinckiaceae > Roseiarcus. Next base: position 2,577 of record JANLPL010000302.1, on the reverse strand, counting down.
CGCCGACGAAGCCAGCAATCCCGCCAACTGGCAATGGATCGCGGGCTGCGGCGCCGACGCCGCGCCCTATTTCCGCGTGTTCAATCCCATGCTGCAAGGCGAGAAATTCGATCCCCAAGGCGCCTATGTGCGCCGCTGGCTTCCCGAACTCGCCCGCCTCGACGCGCGCTACCTCCACGCGCCCTGGACCGCCCCGGCCTCCGCGCTCGCTGACGCCGGCGTCAAACTCGGCCGCGATTATCCCGCTCCGATCGTCGATCATGCTGTGGCGCGCGTCCGCGCGCTCGCCGCCTTCGCGCAGCTCGATCCCACGCCGCCTCAGCGCAGTCCCAGCGCCCGGAAGACGGCAAAGAAGGCGGGATAGGGCAAGCTCTGCACCAGCCGCACCGCAAATGCGAGACGGCGGGGAAAGCGAATTTCGAACCCGCCGCGCGCCAGCCCGTCGCAAATGCGCCGGCACGCCGCGTCGCAATCCATCAGAAACGGCATGGGATAGCGATTGCCCGCCGTGAGTTCGGTCCTGACATAGCCGGGATTGACGACCTGCACCCGCACCCCGTCCGGCTCGGCCAGAAATTTCAGCCCGACGGCGAGCGAAATCGCCGCCGCCTTGCTCGGCCCATAGGCATAGGCGTTGGGGACGCCGCCGTAGCCGATCAGCGAGCCGACAATAGCGATCTGCCCGCGCCGCCGCGCGCGCATGGCGCCAAGCGCGGGATGGGCGCAATTGGCGAGGCCCTGCACATTGACCGCGAAGGTGCGTTGAAACCCTTCGCCGCCGAAATCATCCGCGGAATCGCGCCACGCGCCGCCCGCATTGAGCAGCGCGAGCGCGACCGGCCCCTCCGCCTCGAGATTGCGATAGAGCGCCGCCATGCCCTCGCGATCCGTGACATCGCCCGGCGCCGCTACGATCCGGCCGGCGAGCCCCTGGCTTTCCCGCGCCAGCGCGTCCAGCGCCTCGGCGCGACGGGCGGTGGCAAAAACGTGAAAACCGCGCCGGGCGAGTTCCAGCGCCACGCCGCGACCAAGTCCCGCGCTCGCGCCTGTCACCCAGGCCGAGCCGTCCCGAGGTCGGGCGCGAAACAGCGTCCGCGTCACTTCGAAGTTTGCAGCGCCGGCGTGTCGTCTCGTCGCGGCATCAGATAGATGTAACGGCTGCCGCGTTTGACCGATTGATGCGCCGCCGGTTCGAGACTTTCAATCTGCAGATCGAGCCCAATGGCGACCGCCGCCATGCCTATGTCGTGATAGATGCCCGCCATCAACCGGCTCGGCCGCGCCGCGCTGGACGATGGCAAGCCGATCGGAAGCGAATGAGGGCTTTGCGAAGAAGGAAGCGGCGTCATGCTGCTCTCGTGAACCTGGCAAGGGGATACCCCGCGCCCGTGGTGTGATTTTCGCGACGTGAGTTGCAACCACGCTGCAAGGACGCGCCCGCCAATTTGTGAGCGAGAATGGTTAACGCAGCGTTTAAACGGCTTGTTGTGGTTTGCTTCCCACGCGCCTCGCCCCGGTCGCGGGAGGCTTATCCCGTTGACTCAGGTCATGGTCACGGCGGTTGCTGCGGACGCTTTCGCCTCCTCCGACGACCGACGAAATCCGCCTTCAGGCAACCATCGCTGACCGTGTCTCGGGCGCTCTGCGGCGGCCGCAAGCTGGTCACGACGCCGGAAAAGAGTGCGACGAGAAACCTGAGTCAACGGGATAAGCCTCGGTCGCGGAATTCACCGGCACACGGTCGAGCCGGCAACTATCTACTTGACGTAGGTTTACAAATGTATGATGTGAGAACGGCCGAAGCGGAAGCGACGGCTGGCGCGCCCGAGCATGAGATTGAAGTTACGCCTGAGATGATCGGCGCTGGGGCGGTAGTAGTAATGCGTGAATTGCCGCCCAGCGCGATGTTTAGCTTCGGCCTAACGGAGGATCTATCGGAGTCAGTACTTCGCGCTGCGCTTTCAGCGCGGCCATAAAAAAATCCGACAACGCCGCTTTTATAGCAGCGAGTTCATTTAGATGTTTAAGAAGTTTGTCTAAGTCAATCACTTCGTCTTCTGAATCAGGCCGTAGTAGCTCATAATAGGGTTTAGAGAAGCCTTTTACGAGGCTTAGTAGTTGGTCGTCGCCTTCAGATTGAAAATGCTTTTCGTTAAGCGGATGGTGCGCGATCGATCTGCGGACAGCGAGGCAATCTTTTATTCGTTTGCGAACAGTTTTCCACTGCTTTACGGAGTGGTGATCGTGTCCACCGTTCCGCTTCACTCTTCGTGGAAGAAGAGTTGCCAAAAGCTCGTCCGTAAGGCTGAGTCGCGCATCCACTGTCGGAGTTCGGAAATAAACGACAGCGGCGACCTCATGAGAGGTGCGTAAAGCTAGTCGTTCGCGTCCTTGAAATTTATGAGCATCTCTGAATCACTGTGACTGCGCGGTTGAGGCGAGGACGGAGATGATTCGTGGCAGGGACGGGCGCGGGGGTCAAGAAGTACGTGGTGAAATTGAACGCGCGGGAACGCGAGAGGCTCGAAGCGCTGATTGGGGCGAGCAAACGATCGGCGCAATTGATCACGAAGGCGC
>JANLPL010000295.1:0-17344 GCA_031367195.1 Bradyrhizobium sp. | reverse complement strand
CGGCGGCGGCGTCGTAGGCGGCGGCGGCGGCGGCGTCGTAGGCGGCGGCGGCGGCGGCGGCGGCGGCGTCGTAGGCGGCGGCGGCGGCGGCGTCGTAGGCGGCGGCGTCGTAGGCGGCGGCGGCGCGAAGCTCGTTAGCGCGGGTCGGATATTTGCCGGCGACCCGCGCTAACGCGGTGGCCCGAAACAGCGCGACAGTCAAGTTGGACAATCGGCTGATATCCTTTTTGCGGACCCTATAGAGCGGCAGCACCCGCAGCGCCGCCCGCGCCGCAATCGCCACCGCGACCTCGCGGCTTTGGCCTTTCAACCACGCCAGCAGCGTCTCCCGATCCGTGATCTCGACGGACGCCGGCTCCCTCCCCTTCACACCCTTCGCGATTTCCTGCGCCGCCTCCATCATACTTCTCGCCCGTTCGGGCGGCGAAAACTCCCACAGCGTCTTGTCGCCGGGCGGGCGCCAGTTCTTGTCGCGGATCAGGTCGAGCGAAGCCTCCGGCGTCGGCGCGAGGATGAGCGGCACGAACAGCGGCGCGTCGCCGGCCTGCTCGCGGGCGCGGATGATCGCGATCTCCTTCTCGACCACGAAAGTGGATGTCATCGAATGCGGCGAGACCAGCAGCACGAAGGCGTCGCAGGCGCGCAAGGCGTGCTCGATGTCCGCGCTCCAATCCGCCCCGCCGACGAGGCCGCGGTCGGTGAAGAACTCGACCTCCGTTCCCCGGAACGCCGCCTTGAGATAGCCGAGCACGAAGGTCAGCCAGCGCACCTCGCCATCGCGCGGCTGCTCGGGCTCGTCGGCGCGGGCGTAGGAGAGGAACACGAGTTTGCGGGTCATGGGCGTTCACGCTGCGCCCTCCCCCGTCATGCCCGCGCTCGTCGCGAGCATCCACGTCGGCGAGCGCAACGTCTTGTAGAGGCCGGCGACTTGGGGGCAAGAGGCTTGCCGGAGCGCGCGGCGTCTCGCGAGGCGTGGATGCCCGCGACAAGCGCGGGCATGACGGTGGCCGTGGATGGTCGAAGCGGCGACCGTCGCTCCGCTGGACAGACCCGCACCGCTCCGCTACCCCCGCGCCATGACGACCCCGCCCCGCCGCCTTGTCTCGGCCGAGAAGCGGCCGGAGGACGATGCGGCGCTCCGGCCGCAGGTGCTCGCCGATTTCACCGGCCAAGAGGCCGTGCGCAAAAACCTCAAAGTGTTCATCGAATCGGCGAAAACGCGCGGCGAGGCGCTCGATCACGTGCTGTTCGTCGGCCCGCCGGGCCTGGGCAAGACGACGCTGGCGCAGATTGTCGCGCGCGAACTCGGCGTCAATTTCCGTTCGACCTCGGGGCCGGTGATCGCCAAGGCCGGCGATCTGGCCGCGCAGCTCACCAATCTTGAGCCGCGCGACGTTTTGTTTATTGACGAGATCCACCGGCTCAACCCGGCGGTGGAGGAGATCCTTTATCCCGCGATGGAGGATTTCCAGCTCGATCTCATCATCGGCGCCGGGCCGGCGGCCCGCTCGGTCAAGATCGATCTGGCGCCGTTCACGCTGGTCGGCGCCACCACGCGGGCGGGGTTGCTGACGACGCCGCTGCGCGACCGGTTCGGCATTCCGATCCGGCTCAATTTCTACACCGTGCCGGAATTGCAGAGCATCGTTGCGCGCGCGGCGCGGGTGATCGGGCTCAAGATCGCCGACGAGGGCGCCAACGAAATCGCCAAGCGCTCGCGCGGCACGCCGCGCATCGCGGGGCGGTTGCTACGCCGCGTGCGCGATTTCGCGGTCGTCGAGGGGGCTGAGATCGTCTCGCGCGGACTGGCGGATTCGGCGCTGAAGCTGCTCGACGTCGACGCCATCGGGCTCGACATGATGGACCGGCGCTATCTCGACACGATCGCGCTGAGTTTTGGCGGCGGGCCAGTCGGGGTCGAGACGATCGCGGCGGCGCTGTCGGAGCCGCGCGACGCGATCGAGGAGATCATCGAGCCCTATCTGATCCAGCTCGGCTTCGTGCAGCGCACGCCGCGCGGCCGGTTGCTGACGGTGCATGCGTTCAAACATCTCGGCCTTCCCGCGCCGACCCTGCCCGCCGAACAGAGCCTGCTGTTCGACCAGGATTAGCTTTTCCCCACGCGTCAGTGAATCGCGGCGTACATGATTTTCTCCTCGGTCGCCTCCGGCGCGGAGAATTCTTCCACCACCTTTCCCGCGCGGGTTACGAGAATTCGGTCGGACAGCGCCAGCACCTCCGGCAGATAGGAGGAGATCACCACCACGGCCTTGCCCTCGTCGGCCAGTCGGTTGATCAGCTCATGGATTTCGACGATGGCGCCGACATCGACGCCGCGCGTCGGCTCGTCGAAGATGATGAGACTGGGCTGCTGGACCAGCGACTTCGCCATCACGACCTTCTGCTGATTGCCGCCCGACAATTCCACCACTTTGGCGTCGTCGCCGATAGCGCGCACCTTGAGCCGCTCGATCCAGTTCGTCCCCTCCCTTGCCTGTTCGCGCCGCGACAACCAGGCGCGACCGGCGGGGAATTTGGCGAGCAGGCCGAGATAGACGTTGCGCGCGATCGACGAGGTTTCAAAGAAACCTTCGAGCTTGCGATCCTCGGTGACATAGGCGATGCCCGCCTTGACCGCCGCCGCCGGCACGGCGTAGCGCACGGGCCGGTCGCGCAGCAGGATCTCGCCGCCGTGAAACAAGTCGCGCTTGAGCACGCCCGCCACCACCTTGAACGTCTCGGTGCGGCCGGAGCCCACCAGGCCGAACACGCCCGTGATCTGACCGGCGAACACGGAGAGCGAATTGTTCTTCACGACCGGCGCGAGCTTCAGATTCTGCACCGTCAGGATGCGCTCGCCGGCGGGGCGCACATTCGTCTTCTTCACGCCATACAAGGTGTTGGAGAGATCGCGCCCCACCATCGCCTGCACGATGCGCGCGCGGTCGAAGCGCGCCGCCTGGTCGGTCACGACATTGCGCCCGTCGCGCAGCACCGTGATGCGATCCGCCAGCGCCAGCGCCTCTTCCAGAGCGTGACTGATGAACACAATCGAGACGCCGCGACGTTGCAGATCGCGCACCAGATCGAAGAAATATTTCTTCTCCTCCGGCGTCAGCGTCGCCGTCGGCTCGTCGAAAATAATGACCTTCGCCTTGTGCAGCACGGCACGCGCGATTTCGACCATCTGTTTCTTCGCCGCGCCCAGCGCGCCGACGGTCGCGGTCGGCGGCACGTCGAAATTGAGCGATTGCAGGAATTGTTGCGCGGCGATGTAGATGCCGCGCAGCCGATTATAGTAACGCTCCTGGCCGAGATACAGGTTTTGCGCCACTGTCATGGTCGGCACGAGGCTGTTCTCCTGAAACACCATCGCCACGCCCAGTTGACGCGCCTCCAGCGGCGAGCGCGGCGCCGTCGCTCGACCCTCGATTTTCATGGCGCCCGAGGTCAGCGTCACGACACCCGCCATGACTTTGGTGAGCGTCGATTTGCCGGCGCCGTTCTCGCCAACCAGCGCGTGGATCTCGCCGCGACGCAGTTCGAAATCGACGTCGGCGATGGCGGGAACGCCTGCGTAGAGCTTGGTGGCCTTCTCCAACGAGAGGATGACGTCGGTCATGCCGAATAGTCCCCGGCCAGGCCCGCGAGCGGCAAACGCAGCAGGCGGCGCGGCCCCTTGGCGATGAGATAGAGAAAGCCGCCGCATTCCGCCGCCGCGACGACGCCATGATTGACGCCATCGACCCGGCTATGCAGCGAGAAACGCGGCTGGGCTACGGAATCGAGACGAATGACAAGGCCGTAGGACGTCGGCGGCGCCCACGGCTTGACGACGCCCATCGTCTTGAGATGGGCGCCCTGCATCGGCTGTTTGAACGAACCCGACGAACTCAGCCGCGGCGCGATCCAGTGTTCCGGCGCGATCTCGGCCATCATGCGTTTGCGGAACGCGGGCTCGCGCAGCACGAATTCGACGAGTTGCGTGCGCGCGACGAAGGCGGTCAACCACCAGCCCCCGCCTGCCGCCGGCGCAAGGCGCGAGGGATAGACCGGCAAATGCGGCAGCGCGACCGACGCCGCGCCCTTCGCGCCAAGCTCGACCAGGCGATGGCTCCAACTTTCTGACACCAGCGCCCGCTCGCCCATCGCCGCCACGCCGAAGGCGTAGCGAAGCTTGTCGGCGACGACGCTTGTTTGTTGGCTCGCAAGATCGAAGCGCAGCAACCGCCCGCTGCGGCCGCGCTGCATCAGATCCCATACCCACGCGTCGCAATCGTGCTGGGCGGAGCCGTCGGTCGCATAGAGCGCGTTCGCCCCGGCGGACGCCAACGCGTTGAGACTACGTCCCGCCGTGGCGAAGACGACCTCCGGCGCGGCGGCGTCGGGCGCGGCGTAAACGCTGAGATCGCGACCGCGCAACGCCACCGCCAACCGGCCGCCGGGCAGGCAGGCGAGCGCGGTGATCGGCGCGTCGAAGGAGCGTACGAGCGTCGCGCTTCCGTTTCCGACGCGCATCAGGCGCGGCCCGACGGCGAGGAACAGATTCTCGCCGTCGCTGGCCAGATCCTCCGGCGCCTCGGCTTCGAGCACGGTCTCGGCCTGCTCCAGCTTCTGGTTGGGCTTCAAGGCGCCGTCGAACGGAGGCACGGCCAACGTCGCCTCGCCCCGGCCGAGCAAACCTTGCGCGAATTCGGTCAAGCCGGTCCACATCATGCCCGCTCCCAGCGCTTCTCATATTGCGAGAAGTTCGGATCGGCGCCGGCGAGCTTGTAGCGGCCGATGCGATTGTTGGAAATGCCGCCGAGATAGAGATAGCCGCGATGCTCGCGCATCGAGGTGATCATGGGATGGTTGAGCGCCTTTAAGTCCCACAAGGACTCCAGGATCTCGCCCTTTTCGTTGAACTTCACGACGCAGCCCGTGTTGAGATTGGGGAACAGCCATTCGTCGATCGGCACGCGCTTGGCCATGCGTCGGCGGAAGCCCGGCATCTTCCACGCCAGATCGAGCACGGGGCTACGCATCCCAACCAACGCCAGCCAGTAATTGCCGTCCGAGGCGAGATTGATATTGTCGGGATAGCCGGGTAGATTGTCGATCACCGTCTCGACTTTGCCTTTGCGCGGCCCGTCGAACCAGTAGCGCTTGATCGTGCAACCAAACGTCTCGGCGAACAGGATCGACTGTCCGTCGCTGGCGACGCAAATCCCGTTGGGGAATTTCAGGCCGCGCAGCACGGTGTGAGTCTTGCCCGTGTTGGTGTCGTAGCAGACGATGCGGCCGTTGCCACGCGCCTCGATGCCCTCGACCGGCCATTCGCTCATCTCGTAGCGAACGGTGGCTTCGGAGAAAAAGATGCGGCCGTCGTCGGTGATGTCGAGATCGTCGGCGAGGCGCAGGCGGCTGTCGTCGTTGACGGTAGCGTAGCTGCGGTTGGTCTCGTCGGTCGCCTTCTCGACCTTGCCGTCCGGCGCGATGCGATAAAGTCCCATGCCGCCGATGCAGACATAGAGATTGTCTAGTCTGTCGAAGGCCATGCCGAGCGGCTGGCCGCCGATGTGAGCGAAGATCTCCATGCGCTGATAGTCGGGCGCGAAGAAGCGCATGATGTCGCCGTGGCGCGAGCCGGCGTAGAGATTGTCCTGGCGGTCGAGGATCACATCCTCGGGCGCCTCGATGCGGCCCAGACCAATCACCTCCACGTCGCGCAGCTTGTCGTTGGGCTCGAACGGGCCGCCCTGCCCCAGTTCGGTCGGGGGCGGGGGTTCAAGCGCGTGATAGGTCGGGCTGACATAGACTTTGCTGATGATGCGGGTGCGGTTCTTCTGCCAGCGGATGTCGATCATCGCGGCGGCGAGCAGGATGGAGGCGAGCGCCAGCCGATTGGCGCCGCCGCGCGCGTTGAGCGTGGTCAGGCCGTTGGTGATCAGCAGCACGATCAATGTGCCGACCATGGATTTGGTGACCGACCCCTTGCCGCCGCCCAGCGTAATGCCGCCAAGCACCGTCGCCGTCAGCACGATCACTTCCAGGCCGACGCCGATGTCGCCGCCGACTGTGCCCAACCGCGCGGCGAAGAACAGCGCGCCCAGACCCGTCAGCGCGCCGCTGGCGACATAGCACAGCGCAATCATGCGCCGCACCGGTATGCCGGAATTATAGGCGGATCGCCGTGAGCCGCCAATCGCCGTGATGTGCCAGCCCGGCCGCAGGCGGGTCAGGAAGATATGGCCGAAAATCGCGACGGCGATATAGACCAGCGCTACGCTCGGAAAGCCTAACACGTCGCCGCCGCCGATAAAATTCCAGGAGGGAAAGTCGGGAAAGGCGGCGGCGATTTCGTTGGAATGGGCCTGGATCAGAATGTCGAACGTGGAGCGATAGACGATCAGCGTGATCAGCGTGGTGATGAAAGCGCGCAGGCGCAGATAGCCGATCAACACGCCATTGACCGCGCCCAGCAGCGCGCCGCACAGGACCGTCGCCAGCGCGACCAGCGGCGCCGGCCAGTTGAGCACGTCGAGTGTATAGAGCGCGCAGAAATCGGTGAGGGCGAACATCGAACCGACCGAAAGATCGATGCCGCCGACAATGACGACCAGCGCCATGCCGAGCCCGATGAAGCCGATTTCGCCTGCCTGCCGCGCCGTATCGGCCAGGCTCGCGGGGGAGAGGAAATGGTCGATTGATCGGCTCAGCCAGAAGCCGACCAGCAATAGAACGATGACGGGAATGGCCGTCTCGGTCCAGCGCTTGGAAAGGATCTCGCCAACCCAATGATCGGGCCAGTAGCGATAACGCAGGCGGATGAAGGTATCGCGCATGAACCCGGCGTCTTGAGCAAGCGTTGGACGCCGGGCGCGAGCGCGCCCGGCCTATAGATCAATCGGTTTATTTCTTGAGGTCGCTCAGATTCCAGCAGGCGGTGTCGGCATTGGCCTTTGTGATTGGGATCAGCGTCGTATATTCCGAGCCCTTCATCGTGCCGGCCTTCGCGCCCGACGACAGCAGCCATTTGATCGTGCCGGCCATCTGCGCGGCTTGGGTCGGCACATCGTAGCTCATGTCGAGATCGAACGCGCCGGCCTACCTGATCGCAGGCCCCCTTGCGCTCGCCGCCGCCCGAGGTGGCGACGAACACCTTGCCGGTCAGCCCCGCCTCCTTGACCGCCGCCGCGGTGCCGATGTCCATGCCGTCCCAGAAGCCGACGATGCCGCAGAGATCCGGGTTCTGCTTCAGCACCGTCTGGGTGATCGCCTTCGCCTTGGCGGCGTCCCAGTCGGCGGCTTGCGACGAGACCACCTTGATCTCGGGATGTTTGGCCAGCACGTTCTCGACGCCCTTGAGCGTGTAGGCGGAGGCTGCGGCCGACAGCGCGCCCTGAATAACGGCGATATTGTTGGACTTGCCCTCGCAGGCTTTGACGACGGCTTCCGTCTGCTTCTCGCCGATCTCGACCCAGTTGGCGCCGACGAAGGCCGAGCCGCGATAGGCCGAACCCATGTTGATCTGGATGACGAAGATGCCCTCCTTTTCCGCGCGTTGCAGCAATTTGGCGTAGGTCTGCACGTCGGGGTTATGGATCACCATCACCGCTGGCTTTTCCGAGATCAGCGAGGTGACGGCCTGCGCGCCGGCGTTGGTGTTCCAATTGGGATCGCGGATCTCGAACTTGACGCCGTAGGGCTCAAGCTCTTTCTTGAGACCGGCCCACCAGCCCTCGGTGAGATCGAAGTTCATCGCCACCGGCACATAGGCGACCACCTTGCCCGCCAGCGACTCGCGAAAACCAGCCTGGAACGGCTCATCGAGCCCCTTCTGCGCCAGCGCCGGAGCGCCTGCGAGCATCAGGGCCGTCAGGCCCGCCGCGGTCCATTTGGTCATTTTCAGCATCAACTTGTCTCCTTTTTCAGATATCGCCCTGCTGGGCGGTTTCCTCGTTGCGCGGATTGAGGAACGAATCGGTGATCACCGCCGCCAGCAGCACCACGCCCTTGATGAGATTCTGCTGCGAATAGGTGAGATCCATGATCGTCATCCCGTTCAGCATGGTGCCGATCAGCAAAGTGCCGATCACGACATTGACGACGCCGCCGCGCCCCCCCGATAGGCCGATGCCGCCGAGCACGACGACGAGAATGACGTCGTAGATCATCGTCGAATTGAAGATGCGGGTCGGCATCGAGTTGACCGACGCGGCCAGCACCAGCCCGGCGAAACAACCGATCAACGCCGCCAGCACATATTGCAGCACGATGATCGGCCGGGTCGGAATGCCGGTCACCCGCGCCGCGAACGGGTTGTCGCCGATGGCGTAAACATAAGCGCCCCAGCGCGTCAGCCGCAGGAAGATCGCGACGACGACGCAGGCAAGTACGAACATGACGATCGAAATGGGCAGGCCCAGCAGCGTCCCCTGCCCCAGCTTCTCGAAGCCTTTCATGCCCTCGCTCCACTGAACGACGTCCAGCTGAAACAGCGCGGACTGACCGAGACCGGCCAGAAACAGGCCCGTGGCGAGCGTGGCGAACAGCGAGGGCACGTCGGCATAGGCGATCAACCAGCCATTGACGAGGCCGAACGCCAGCGCGAGCGCGAGCGCGGCGGCGATTGAGGCGGGCAGCGAATGGCCGTCCTGCACCATCTGCAACACGAGCCCCGGCGGCACCGCGAGGGCGGCGATCAGCGAAATGTCGATGCCGCGCCCGATCACCACAATCGCCATCGCGAGGCCGAGAATGCCCAGCACCGCCACGTTCTGCAGCAGCGTCAGCATATTTTGCGACGAGAGAAACCCTTTCAGGAAAATAGACAGGGTCACGAATAGAATCGCGAAAATCGCGAACACGATTTCCTGCTGCCCGAACTTGAAGCGCGACCGCCCGCCCCGTGCGACGACGTTGCTCATGGGGCGCGCAACGCAGCGCGGCCGCTGATAGCCAATAAATCCTCCCCGGCGCTCGCGCGCATATGACCGGCTTGGCGCCATCATGGACGCGAGCGGCGCGCACGTAAAGCGCGAATTCCGAATTCGGCCGCGCCGCCGCGCTGGACGCACCGGCGAAATCCTGATGCGCGGCCCGCAGATGTTTGGCGGCTACCTCGACCCCGCCCAGGCGGGCGCGAGCTTCCATCGGGGCTGGCTGCGCAGCGGCGATCTCGGCCGCAGCGGCGCTGAGGGCGAGGTCTATGTGACCGGCCGCGCCAAAGACATCATCATCCGCGGCGGCCACAATATCGACCCCGCAGCGATCGAGGACATCGCGCTCGCCGCCGCGGTCGGCCGGCCCGCGCCCTTCACAATCCGCGCCACGCACGAGCCGCAGGGCCTGTTCCTGCGCGCCACCACGCCGGAGGCATGGGTCGATGCGGCGCGCGCCGAGCTGGGCAAATTCCCGGTCGGCTTCGAGGTGAGCGCGGGATAGGCCTAAAGCCGCTCCATCGCCGCGCGCACGCGGGCGACGAACGCCGTGCGTTGGTTGAGCGTCGCCACGTTGAGATGATAGAGCGCATGATATTGCGCGCTCGCGCCCTTGCCGGCGAACCATTTGACATAGCGGGTGACGATCTTACGCGGCGGATCGCCCATCCACAGCGCCATCAAACGCGGGCGACCGTAAGTGACCACGCCGGCGATTTTGCGGATATTGCCGAGCATCGGCTGCACATGGGCGGGATCGCTGAGGTCGAAGGCGACGCCCGGCATGAACACGCGGTCGAAGAAGCCTTTCAGCATCGCCGGCGGCCCGAAACACCAGGTCGGGAATTGCAGCACCAGCGCTTCCGCCCGCTGCAACCGCGCGATGATCGGCTCCAGTCCCGTCCGGTTGATCGGCTCGTCGTGATAATGGCGTAGCCCCTGTTCCGACAGCACCGGATCGAACTTCTCGGCGTAGAGATCGAGCAGGTCGATCTCGTGGCCCGCCGCCTGCAAGCCCGCTAAGGCCTCGACGCGGATCGCGGCGTGAAAGCTCTCGGGCAGCGGATGGCAATAGAGGTAGAGAATTCTCATGCGCGCACGGGCGTGTAGCTTCGCATCTTGCCAGGGTTGAGCAGGCCGAACGGATCGACCTCAGCCTTGAAGCCAAGCTGATCGGCGTCGGCGCGCTTGTGCCGGCTGCCGTCCTCCAGCGTGAACACATGCGGATTGGCGACCAGCACGCCGTGCTTCTCATAAACATCAACGATCTCGAACAGGCGTTCGCGGGTGGTGAAGCGCACGACGGGCAGCGCGCTCGCCGTCACCCTGCCGCCGAAGCGGATGAACTCCAGATGATGCCACACTTCGTCGCCAAACAGCGCGACCATTTCGGCGACGCTCTCCAGCACCCTTTCGGCCGGAAACAGGCATTGCTGATAGCTCACGTTGCGGTCGGTCTTGAGCACCTGCAAAGTGGTGTGGTTCCAAGAATATTCGTAGATCGGCGTCTCCGCCGGGCTCTCGTCGAACGGCTTTTCGTAAGTGATCTCGCCGCGCTTGCCCACCATCGCCTTAAAACTCTCCAGCGAAGGCTTTGCGATCATCGCCAGCAAGAGGCTCTTGCCCTTGGGGCAGGCGCTGGCGAGCGGGCCGAAGTAACGCGGAATCGGCCACGAGATCGGCGTCAGCAATTTTTTCACCACGCCGTCGGCCAGCGCTACGGCGAGCCCGAGTTCGCAGGCGGCGGCGAAATCGTCGAAGGCGACCGCGACGTCGATCCATTCCCACAGCGGCGCGAGCGGCATTTCCAGCGCCGTGATGATCCCCGTACTACCATAGGCGCGGTTGATCTTCTGCGCCGCGTCGGCGCGCAATTCGATCACGCGCGGCTTTTCTTCCAGCGTGACGATCTGGGCGGCCACCACATTGCCGGGCTCGCGCAGGCCGCCCCAACTGACCGAGCCGACGCCGCCCGAGCCGCCGGCGACGAAGCCGCCGATAGTGGCGCTGCGTTTGGTTGAGGGATGCAGCCTAAGTTCCTGCCCGCCCGGCCGCAGCATTTCATCGACAAGGTGCATCCGCGCGCCGGGCTGCACCCGCATCATACCCGGCCGGACCCATTCGATCGCGTTCATATCGCTCATGTCGAGCACAAGTCCGCCCTGCAACGGCACGCATTGTCCGTAATTGCCGGTGCCGGCGCCACGCGGCGTAAGCGGCACGCGCCAACGCGCGCAGGCCGCCGCCACACGCAGCACGTCGGCCTTGTTGCGCGGAATCGCCACGACGTCGGCGAGCTTGCCGTCGAGATCGCGCGCCAAAGCCTGCGAATACCAGAAATAATCGCGCGAGCGGCGGCGCAGCAGCGACGGCTCGACGCTGTGGGTGATATCGCCGAGATCGTCAATCAACGCGGCGATTGGCAGGTCGGTCATTTCGGGACTTCGACCTCGTCATGCGCCTGCAACAACGCCCGCAGGCGATTTCGCATGATCATGCCCGGCCGGTCGGACGGCATGTGCATTTCGATCTTTCGGCTCATGTCGATGATGGCGTCGGGATCGGTCGCCTCCAGCATGTCGCGGTCCTCCTCGATGATCGCCTTGTCCCAGGCGATCAGTTCGGCGGTGGAGCAATCGGCCTCGCCGTCGTTGCGGTAGAGGATTTGCACCAGCTGGATCGCGCCATCGTCGATCGGGGTCGCGCAATTGAAGATCACATGCCGCAAGCCGGAGGGATAGGTCATGTCCATCGTGCGGCAGAACGGCAGATACCAGTGGTTGCGCATGATGCGCCTTGTGGTCGGTTCGGTCGTGCCCGTGATGCGGGCCGCGTTGGGCGGATTGCGGACGGTGACGATCGTCTCGGCGACAAAACCGTCGTCAGTCTCGGTGATCTCGTATTTCTCCGGCTTGGGCTGGTTGATGTCGCCGAACGTGCCTTTGTGGACGAAGGCGAAATGCGCGTTGTCGAACGAATTCTCCATCAACCGCAGCGATGAAGTGTTCCAGCGGTCATAGAATTGATGGATGCGGCGGAACGCGGGGTCGTGCTCGTAGGCGAGTTCAGGAATGTCGGCGAGCGGCTCGCCCAGACAGACCCAGACATAGCCGTAGCGCTCCGTGGCGTGAAAATTCCTCGCCCGCGCGTCCGGCACCGCCTGCTCGAACGGGAATTGCGGGATCATCACCAATTTGCCGTCGCGATCGTATTCCCAGCCGTGATAGCCGCACACGATATTGCCGTCGTGCATCCAACCCTTGGACAGCTTGGCGGTGCGATGGCAGCAGCGGTCCTCCAGCGCGGCCGGCCGGCCCTCCCTGTCGAGGAACAGCGCGATCTCCTGACCGAGCAGCTTGAAAGGTTTCGGCCCGTCGCGCAGCGCCTCCTCGGCGACGGTGGCGTACCAGAAATTGCGCAAGACGTTTTGTTTCGTGTTCAGCATCGGCCTTCATCCTCTCGCGCACCGTGCAACTGCGGCGCCAAACCCGCTCGCTTGCGCCAGCGCGCCGTCGGCCGCAGCGCCGCGCGCTCCGCGAGCAACCCGCGCGCGAGATTGCGCTCGCCCGCCCGCTCGGCGGCCGCGATCAGCGTCAGATCGACGACATCGCGCTGGGCGTGGCTGCCGCCGATGCGCCAGACATCATAGCGCAAGGGCAGGATACCCTCGATCGCCTCCGCATAGCGCCCTTCCGCGAAATCGAGCATGGCGTCGATCAGCGGGCGGCCGACCTGGGCCATGACGCGGCCATTGTCGCCGTGCGCTTCCTCCGCATAGGCGTCGAGCGAGTCGCGCAACATTCCCGCGAGCTTCGGCTCGCGAGCGAGCGCGAAAGTCAGATGCAGGTCGTTGAAGGCAAGCACATGCTCGTGCAGATGCGGCGTCCATGGCCGGCTCACCGCGTTCCAGCGCGCGCCGACATCGACGCCCTCCAGTTCGAGCCGCCACAACAGCGAGGCCGCGTCGATACGGTCGAGCGCGGCGTCGTTGGCGAGGGCTGCGAGCATGTGCTTGTCGAAGCCTGAGAGAACCTCGTCGAAGCGGCCAAGCTCGATCAGATAAAGCGCGAGGTGCCAGCCGTTGTGGCCGGCCATGAAATGCGCGTCGCGCCAATCCTCCCGCGTGGCGGTGAGGAAGGCGAGCCCCTCCTGCGGCCGCGCGGTCATCTCGAACACATGCGCCAGGGCATGCGCGGCCCAGACGTCGGCGGGGTTGCGGCGCAACGCCTCGCGCGCGAATCGCTCGGCGCCGGCGTAATCGCCGGTCTCCTCCAGCCCGAACGCGCGCATTCCCCAAACGAAACCCGTCAGCGGATCGTCGTCGCGCCATACCGGCGCCACGCGCGCGACGCTGTCGCGCATGGGGATCGAAGCGCCGAGGAAGAAATAGGCGTCCTGCGCCAGCCGCAGCGCCAGCGCGTCGGTGGGATGATCGACGAGGATTTCCTCCCAGACGGCTGTCGCGTCGCGCAGCCGGCCCTCGGCCCAGCTTTCCACCGCCTCGCGATGCAGCCGCTCGCGCCGGGTGGCGCGCGGCGCCGCGCGCGCCACCTTCAGCGCGTTGCGAACCTCGGCATGATCGGCGCGAAAGCCCCCCGTGAGGAACAGGGCGGCGATAGCGGTCGCGCCGAGCATGAAGCCCGCATCGCGCGCCAGCGCCGCCTTCAGCTTGCCGACGGGATCGCCGCCAAGCGCATAATAATCCGCAATAGCGCGGTCGAAAGCGGCGACCGAGTCGGATGTCCCGCTGACTTCATGGCCCTGAGCGTCGCTCGGCATGATCTTCCCTGGCGGCGAATGCGCCGGGGAAGGTTAGCGGCGCCGCGCGCCCCCGTCCACAACGGTGGGCGCCTGGCTGATCACGCCGGGGTGAGCGAGCCCTTGTGGCCGTGCTTGTTCATCTTCGCGCAGGAGCCTGCGGGAACATATTTGAAATCCGCGCCGCTGTAGTCGGCGCTCGACTGTCCGGCGCAGCTATGGGCGCCGGCCGCGCAATCGTTGTGGCCCTTGGTGGCGACGCCGTAGCAGGATTCCTTGCCGGCGGGCACGGCGGCGTGCGCGGTGAGCGAGGCGGCGGCGAGGGCGGCGGCGACGGCGCCGACGAGTGTCAGGGTCTTTCCGTTCATGAGCGTTCTCCTGATAGATGCGCGCAATCCAGCGCGCCATATCGGACTACGCAGGCACGGGCGCCGTCGTTACACCAACGCCGCAGCGTTTTTTTCAGCCCACCAGAGCCGATGCGAGCGCAAGGACGCTGAGCGCGGCCAATTCCACCGCCGCGGCGCGGCGATAAAGCGCCAGCGCGCGGCGCACATCGTCGGGCGCGTCGCCCAGCGCGGCGAGCATCGCGGCTTGCGCGGGCGCGGTCGGCGCCAGGATCGCCGGAAAGGCGGCCAAGCCGCGCGACGGCGCTGCGGCAAGGGCGATCCAGAATGCGCCGAGCCGCGCGGCTGGCGTCAGTGTCCACCGCTCCAATGCGGAAACGGCGCGCGAAAAGGGGTCAGCGCGTCGGTTTCGGCCGGCGATCACGAGCGCCGTGCAGAGCCCCACGCCGGCGAGCCCGCCGAGCAGAAGGAACAGCGTCGGCGCCGCTACGCCGTCGGCGAAACGCGCCGCCAGTGCCGCCGCGCCCATCTTGCCGGGCGGCCCGTCTTCGGCGTCGAGCGCCTCCGCCGCCGCCATCGCCGCGCCTGGACCCTCCGTCTCCAGACTGAGCGCCAACGCTTTGGCGCTTGCGTCAAAAGTCTGGCGACCCATGAAGATCGAGCCGAGCAGCGCGGTGGCGGCGAAACCGAGCGGCCCCTCGGGCAAGGCTTGCGCGAGCGCTGCCGCGCCGACGCCGACCGGAGCGAGGTAAAGCGCGAGCGCCAGCGGCCCTTCCGCCGCGCCGCGCACGATCCGCAGCCATGCGCCAAGCCAAAGCGCCGGCGTGCCGATCGCACGCGCCAGCGACGCAGGATAACCCAGCGTCACGTCCAGCAGTGCGGCGGCGAGCGCGAGCGCGAGGGAATGGGTCATGAGCGTGGGAGTGACGCCCTATCCGATTCGCGTGGCGATTCAGAATCGTCGCCAGACCGCGACCAGCGCGCCATATTCGGTGTTGGTGTTGCGTTGGTAGAGCGTGGCGAAACCGCCCAGTTGCACCGACCAGCGCGCGTCGAGCGCGTAAACGATGCTCAACTGCCCCTTGTGGCTTTCCCACTGGGAAAAGCCGGGCGCGCCGGCGCCGTTGGAAATCGTGTTGAAGGATTGCGCCAGAATCTGCGCGCTCGGCGTCCAGGCGACGCCGAGGGTCAGGTCGGCGCGGAACTCGCCGGGCGGACCCTCGGTGCGAAAGCGGTAGCCCGCCTGCCCGTCAAGGAAGGCGGGGGCGCCGAACAGCTTCAGATTGTGGCCAACCTGGGCGCGCGCGTCCGCTTCCGGGCCGGTGTCGCCCGCCTGCGCCGGGCGCTTCGCGTCATGGGCGCTGGATACGTAGCCGCTCGCCTCGAGCGAAAACACCCAGGCGTCGTCAGACCACAGCCGCGCCCGCAGTCCGGCGCCGGAATAGCCGAGCCCGAGATAGGAATCCGCCGACGGCGCCGTCAGCGCATAGCGTTCGGCCGAGATTTGCCCCGTGAGCGTCAGCGCATCGGTGAGCCCATATTGAACATAGGTCTGCGCGCCGAGCTTACTTTCGCGCGGGGCCGCTTTGCCGCCAAAGGGCGCGCCGGCGCCCAACCAGCCGAACAGGGTCTCGATGATTTGCCCCTGTCCGTTCGGCATCGTCCACGCGCCGGCCTCAGCGCCAGACGGCGCCCCCGCGAAGGCGCATAACGAAGTTGCGATAAAGACGCCGTTGCCGCGCATGCGTTTTCTGCAATTTAACTTAAGGTATGCGTAAGTTGCGATTCAGTTGCATCGTTTTCTCTTGAAACTTTATTTTGACGTTGCGTCAAGTTGGCATTGCGTCGCGACCGTTGGCATAAGCGGTCGCGCCCTTCGCGAAAGGTTCCTCGTTGCCGTCGCCCCGTATGGCCCCCGTCACGCCTTTGCTGTCCGCTCCCGGCTCGCCGCCGGTGGAATGGGCGGTCGCTTCCGGGCTGGTCGGCTTCGAGCGGGCGGTTGCCGAAATGGAGGCGCGCGCGGAGGCTATCGCCGCCCAGGAGGCGCCCGAGCGGGTCTGGCTGGTCGAGCATCCCCCGCTCTACACCGCCGGCACGAGCGCCCGGCCGCAGGATCTCGTCGATGCCCGCTTTCCCGTGTTCAAGACCGGGCGCGGCGGTCAATACACCTATCACGGCCCCGGTCAGCGGGTGGCCTATGTCATGCTCGACCTGAAGCGCCGCCGCCCGGATCTGCGCGCCTATGTCGCCTCGCTGGAGGCCTGGCTGATTGACGCGCTCGCCGCGTTCGGCGCTCGCGCCGCCACGCGCGAAGCGGAGGTCGGCGTCTGGGTCGAGCGCCCCGACAAACCGCGCGGGCTCGACGGTGCGTCGGCGCAGGACAAGATCGCCGCGATTGGCGTGCGCGTGCGCCGCTGGGCGACGTTCCATGGCGTCGCGCTCAATGTCGCGCCCAACCTGTCGCACTATGCCGGCATCGTGCCCTGCGGCGTCGCGCAGGCGCATCTGGGCGTCACAAGCCTGCGCGATCTCGGCCTGCCCGCCACGATGGCGGCGGTTGACGCGGCCTTGCGGGCCGCGTTCGAGCGCCGTTTCGGGCCAACGACGGAGCCGTGAGCCGCTCTTGCGCGGTCGCGGGAAAACGCTCATTCTGTCGCCGATGAAGGCGCTGCCGAAACCGATGACGCTCGACGATTTCGTCGCCTGGGAGGAGCGACAGGAATTGGCTTACGAATTCGACGGCTTCACCGTGCGGGCGATGACCGGCGGCACAGTGGCGCATTCCACCATCCAGAGCAATCTTATCGTTGCGCTAGGAACCGCGCTGCGCGGCAAGCACTGCCGGGTTCACGGCAGCCATTTGAAAGTCCGCACCGCGTCCAGCGTGCGCTATCCCGACGCGATGATCGTCTGCGCGCCCGCCGACCCGAAATCGACCTTGGCCCCCGACCCGACCGTTATTTTCGAGATACTCAGCCCCAGTTCGGCGCGCATCGACCTCGGGGCGAAAAACGTGGAGTATCAGACGCTGCCCTCGCTACGGCGCTACATCGTGCTGCACCAATCGCGCGCGGCGGCCGAGGTTTTCCGCCGCGACGAGGCGGGCGAATGGACCTTCGAGTTCATCGACGGGGCCGGCGTGCTTGAAATGCCCGAGGCCGATATCGCCGTGCCGCTCGCCGCCATCTACGAAGGCCTCGCGCTGACGGCTTGAGTTTCGTGCCAGATCGGGACATCGAGCTTTTCCCGGAGGTAACATCGGCGCAACCCTAAGGGTCCATAAAGAGGCGGGCGCCGGCCGGGTTAAATCGCGGC
>JANLPL010000260.1:0-1779 GCA_031367195.1 Bradyrhizobium sp. | reverse complement strand
GGGTGCTCGACAAGCATTTCGAGCCGATCAGGGGGCTTTATGCGGCGGGCGAGGTCGCGGGGGTGCCGTCGCGGGAGTGGTTGGAATACGGGTTGGCGTAGTCTCCGGGTTGCTCAACCCAACTGATTCCAGCGTTGGAGCGCTGGAAAGGAGACCACGCCATGCAAAAGCATACCACAACGGCGACCGCTGTCGCCGCCGACCCCCTGCTTTTCGACGACTGGTTCGACCCCATCGAGGACGGCGTTCGCCATCGCGTTCGCGGCTTCATCGAGGCGCTGCTGGAAGAGGAACTGGACGGCGCCCTGTCGCGCCGGCGCTACGCACGGGGCCAGCCGAACGGGCATGAAGCGACCGTCGCCGGGCATCGCCATGGCCATCGAACGCGCACGCTGACAGGCACGTTCGGGCCGACGCGGATCGCCGTCCCGCGCGCCCGTCTCATGGGCGCGGACGGCAAGACGAGCGAGTGGAAGAACCAGTCCCTTCGCGCCTACCAGCGCCGCACCAGGGCCGCCGACGCGTTGATCGCCGGCGCCTATCTTTCGGGAACCAACACACGGCGCGTGCGCCGGGCGCTGAAGGCGGTTTTCGCGGGAAGCGTCGGCAAGGACGTGGTCAGCCGGACCTGGCGCAAGGTGAAGGGCGACTGGGACGCCTGGAACGGTCGTTCGCTGGCCGACGAGCCGATCGTGCGGCTCATTCTCGACGGCACGGTGGTGCGCGTGCGTCTCGACAGGAAAGCCACCGCGATTTCGCTTCTCGTCGCGCTCGGCGTGCGCGAAGACGGGCAGAAAGTGCTGCTGGCCATCAAAAACATGGGCGGGGAAAGCGAGGCCGCGTGGCGCGCGCTGCTCGACGATCTCGTCAAACGCGGCTTGCGGACGCCCGGCCTCGTCATCGTCGATGGCGCGCCCGGCCTCGACAAGGCGCTCGCAGCGCTCTGGTCCGCTGTTCCGGTGCAGCGCTGCACGGTGCACAAACACCGCAATCTTCTCGCCCACGCGCCGGAGCGATTGCACGAGGAGCTTTCCGCCGATTACACCGACATGATTTACGCGGCGACATCTCAGGAGATCGAGGCCCGGCGCAAGGCGTTCATCCGCAAATGGCGGCTCAAATGCCGCGCCGTGGCCGACAGTCTGGAGGAAGCCGGCGACAGGCTGTTCACCTTCGCGCGCTTTCCGCCCGACCAGTGGCGGTCGATCCGCACCACCAACGCCATCGAGCGCCTGCACGAAGAGTTCAAGCGAAGGATCAAGACGCAGACCGTTCTTCCAAACGCGGAAACCGCCGCCATGCTGTTCTGGGCGCTGCTCGCGTCGGGACAGATTACAATGCGCAAGGTCGACGGCTGGAAAACGCTCGCGGAAAAGCCGTCCGAACGGATCAAGCTCGATCAATCAATTGACATCGCCGCATGATTGAATAGCATCACTCCGCCCGGAATTGCGTCA
Organism: Bradyrhizobium sp.; assembly: GCA_031367195.1. Taxonomy (GTDB): domain Bacteria; phylum Pseudomonadota; class Alphaproteobacteria; order Rhizobiales; family Beijerinckiaceae; genus Roseiarcus. The sequence continues at coordinate 322 of JANLPL010000260.1, read as the reverse complement.
TCGAATTCCAACACAATCCGCGACGGCACCGTCGCGGGAATGGCGGGTGGCCACATCAACGGTCAGGCGGGCCTCGAAGGCACGATGCTGGGCCCGTCGATCTTCAGCGGCCGCGTCGCGGGCGCCTGGGCGGCGCAGGAGGCGGGGTATGGCGGTGGGTTTGTGGGGAAGGCGAACAGGGGGTGATGGGGGGCGTCATCTACGCACGACGGACCGCTGGCGATCAAGGCCCGCATTGAGAGCAGAGTATGTATCTCAACGCGGGTGTTCAGTTGCCTGCCATCCTCGTCGCTATGGGTTTGATGTCGGCGACGGCGGTCGG
>JANLPL010000239.1:0-2433 GCA_031367195.1 Bradyrhizobium sp. | reverse complement strand
TATCGCGGCATCCAGACCTACTTCAAGGCGCATCTGCGAGCGCTGAATAAAGCCTTCAAGATCAAGTGGAAAAGGGCGCCGGCGCATACGGCCATCCGCTATATTTTGCAGGGGCTCGACGCCGCTGATGTCGAAAAGGCGTTTCGCGAACACGCCGCCTTCCTCAATTTCGCGCCCGATAGGGCCGAGGCCTGCCTCATCGCGTTCGACGGTAAGACGCTGAAGGGCAGCTTCGACAATTTCAACGACGCTAAAGCCAAACAAGTACTCGAGCCGCGTTCGCGGTCGATACGGCGCTGGTTCTCGCTCACATCGAAATCGATGAGAAATCCAACGAGATCCCGGCCGTGCAGAAGCTGTTGGCCGACCTCGACGTGGCCGGACATATCGTCACTTGCGACGCCATGCACTGTCAAAAAAAACCTTCGAGGCCGCCGCCGCCGCCAACGCCCATCTGATTGTTCAGATCAAGGACAATCAGCCGACCCACAACCCGCGAGGTCGAAGCCGTCTGCGCCAATGCCGAGCCCCTGTCGAGCGAAAGGAGCATCGACAAGAACCGGCGTAACCGCCACGAAACCCGCGCCGTCGCCGTGTTCGAAGCCAAGCCCGCCGTCGCGGAAACGGAATGGGAGCCGCATGTCGCCGCCATCATCCGGGTCGAGCGCACGGTCCACCCCTTTCAGCCCGCCACAGGACGCTGGAAATCCAGTGCCGAAACCTCGTTCTATCTGTCCAACCGCCCCCTCTCAGCCAAAACCGCCGCCGCCGCGGTTCGCCAGCACTGGGGAATCGAGAACACATCCCACCACTCGCGCGATGTCACGTTCCGCGAAGACGCCTCGCGAATCCGAAAAAATCCCGGCGTCTTCGCTCGATTGCGCAGCTTCGCTTACAATATCCTGAAGTGCAATCAAACCGACACGATCCCACAGGACCGCCGCGCCGCCGCCGTCGGCAGCCTAAAATCGATATTCTCAATGACCTTCAGTAAAGAGCGTTGAACAGCCCTGCGGCCAATATGAAGTGAGTTGCATTTTTGCTCCTCAATTAAACGGTCCAATCGCCATAATAGACAATTGCGCCAAACGCATTTGCAACAAGCATTTGCGTTTCGGTAACATGAGTCGTTGGTTGCAGTCAAGTATGTGTTCCACCATGTCCACCATATTGTAACTGGCCAGATTCTCATGAATCTCTCATGAATCCTCTCATTTTTGCGAGACTCGGAAGAGCCTGAATTTGTTTGTCCTCGCGTCGGCGGATAGAGAATCAGCCGGGCCGAGGGACGAATGCGCGCGCCAAACGAGCAGTTTGATTTCGTTCATGAATTCTTGATCCGTATATTCGGCGAGGATCTGCACGCCAAGCGCGTGCTGTCGTTGGCCAATGGAACGCTCGGGGTCATGACGGGGGCGGCGCTGGCGGTTGGCTTGATCGGGCAGGCGCTGGCGACGGCGCGCGGCTTGGTCGCCAAATCGGCGATCAAGCCGGTCGACCGTTTGCTGAGCAACGCGGGCGTGGAGCCCTGGGAGTTGTTCGGTTCATGGGTTGGCGAGGTCTTGGGCGAGCGGCGCGAAATCGTCGTGGCGATGGACTGGACCGACTTCGACCGCGACCGTCAGGCCACGCTCGCGTTGCATCTCGTCACCGGACAGGGAAGGGCCACGCCGCTCCTCTGGCTCACCGTCGACAAGGACGAATTGAAGAACCAGCGCAACGACTTCGAAGACGCATGCCATCCCGCCTGAAGGCGCTGCTGCCCGAGGGCGTAACCGTCACGATCCTGGCCGACCGCGGCTTCGGCGACGTCAAACTGTTCAAATTCCTCGAAAGCTTGGGCTTCGAGTACGTCATCCGCATACGCTGCAACATCCATGTCAGCGCCGTAGACGGAGAAACGCGGCTGGCCGCCGACTGGGTCGGCAAAGGCGGGCGAGCGCGCAAGCTGCGCGATGCGGAAATCACCGCCGCCCGCCGCAAAGTCGGCGCTGTGGTGTGCGTGAAGGCTCAGGGCATGAAGGAAGCGTGGCATTTGGCCGCCAGCGACGGCGCGCTCTCGGCCTCTCAGATCGCCAAGCTCTATTCCAAACGCTGGACCATCGAACCCAGCTTCCGCGACAGCAAGGATTTGCGCTTCGACATGGGCATGGGGTCGCTCAGGATCTACGATCCGCAACGCCGCGACCGCCTCCTCCTGCTCAACGCCTTCGCCATTCTGTTGCTGACAATCCTGGGCGCCGCCGGCGAGAGCCTCGGCATGGATCGTCAGTTGCGCACCAGCACCGCCAAGCGTCGCGTCCACTCGCTGTTCCGCCAAGGCTGCCTGCTCTACGAACTCATCCCCAACATGCCAGAACACCGCCTGCGCCCGCTCATCGAGCGATATCAAAAATTACTCACGCAAAACCGAACCTTCTCCCAGACCTTCGG
>JANLPL010000231.1:0-5964 GCA_031367195.1 Bradyrhizobium sp. | reverse complement strand
GACGTCGGGTGGGAGATTGGGCTTCGGGTGGGAGATTATGCGGCGCACACTCCTAAAGGGCGCGGCCCCCCGGCGCAAGCCGCGCCGGGCCGAACCGCTCGACCAACGCGGAGATGCCCCAGATCGAGGCCCACGGTACGTAATTGTTGTGGAAGGCGGCGCTGGTGACGAGCGCGAGCAGCGCGACCAACGCGAGCACCCGGAACAGGCTCGGCTCGCGCCCCAGCAGGTAACGAGCCCACAAAGCGGCGATGGCGGCGAGGCCGAGGAGACGGGCGATACGGCCCGCCAGCGGCGGCGCGAAGGCGACCCAGGAGGTCGTGTCCGTCCCCAGATACGCCGGCCACAGGAACACATTGTGCACGAGGCCGGAGAAGTCGGCGAGCGCAAAAGGCGCATAGATCGCCGCCGCGACGCCGGCGAAGGCGAACGCGGGGGCGACGCGGCGGTCCTTCAGCAGCATCGGAAACAGCAGCGCGCAGGGGAAAATCTTGAAGCCGAAGCCGATCGCCAGCGCGAGCGCTCCCCAGGACGGGCGGTCGCGCAGCACCGCGCGCACGGCGAGGATGCAGAACAACAGCGCCCAGATGTCAGTGCCGCTTTTCATCACGAACTTGTACAAAATCGTGTTGTCGCACAGCAGCGCCGCCAATCCGAGCTTGGCGAGCGGGGCGCCGACGCGCTCGCGCAGGGTGACGTAGAGCGCGGCGACGGCCAGCGCCGCGACGAGGGCGTTGAGCGCCATGATCGCGGCCGGCTGGCCGAGCACGACAAAGGGCAGCGCGAGGAGCGGAAACAGCGGTCCGTATTTGTAGCCCAACAGATGCGCCTCCAGCGCGGCGGGGCCTTCCGCCGGCGCCGGCGGCAAAATGGCGTCGCGCTCGGGCGCGGCGAGCGTGGAATCATAGGCTTGCAGGGCGGATTTCAGCGCGTCGGGCGCGATTTCGGGTTGCAGGCCGGCCGCCTTGCGCTGGCTCATGCGGTCGAAATAGGCCTGGAAATCGACCAGCGCGCCGAAGCCATAGGGGTTTTCGCCGCGCAGCAGCAGGCGGCCGGCGCGCCAGGTGGTCTGGCCCTGATCCATTGGGATCGCGCCGGTGCGGGCGCTGGTGGTGATTGTCGCGACGGCAGTGGAAAGCCACAACACAGCCGCGCCCGCAATGACGGCATTGACGAGGAAGTTCAAGCGCGGACCAACCGTCGCCCCGGCGCCGGGGGCGCCTAGCCGCGCCATCGCGCCCAGCATCATGAGCAGGATGAGGCCGCGCGTGGGGCCCTCGTCCCAATCGATAAAGCGAAATGCGAAACTCGCCGCCACCACCAACGCAAGCGCGCCGGCGAGGCCGAGGGCGCGCGCGGAAGAAGGGGGAGCGGGGAATGCGGGCATGTCGGCGCCAGTATCGCCCATCTTCCTGAAGGCTTGGTTGCCTCGCGCAAATCTCGCGGCGACAAGGGATCGTTATCGAGTTCTTGCGAGTATGACGGTCCCTCCAGCGGCGTCGCTTTGCCATGAACCTCAACCGCATCGCCCCGCTCGACGCGCTGCGCGGCATCGCCGCGCTCGGCGTCGCCATCTACCACTACGACCTGCTGGCCCGCCCCGGCCCGCGTCCATTCGAAGCGCCGCTGGCGCTGGTCTATGCCTTCGGCCAGTTGGCGGTGCCGCTGTTCTACCTGCTGTCGGGCTATATTTTCTTCGCCGCCTACGCCCAATCGCTTGGGGCGGGCAGGCTCGGGAGCCGCGATTTTTTCTGGCTGCGCGTTTCGCGCCTCTATCCCCTGCATCTCCTGACGCTGCTGGTCGTCGCGGGCTTGCAGGCGCTGGCCTGGCATTCGACCGGCGGCTATTTCGCCTACGGCCACAACGATTGGCCGCATTTCCTCATGAACCTCGGCTTCATCCAGTTCGGCTGGTTCAATCCGATCATAAGTTTCAACGGCCCGTCATGGTCGTTGTCGATCGAGGCGGCGCTTTATGTCGCGTTCTTCGCCTTCGCGCGCCGTTTTGGCGCGGCGGCGGCGCCGCGGCTGGCGTTCGGAGCCTTGTGTCTGGCGATCTCGAGCCTCCGCGCGTGGTTGCCGCTGTCGGGGCCGCTCAATGTGTTTTTCGCCGAGGGGCTCGGCTGCTTCTTCGTCGGCGGCTGCCTGCAACTGACGGCGAACTGGCCCGACCTGAGACGGTTCGCGCTCGGCCTCGGCGTGCTGGCGCTTGGCCTCGGCCTGCTCTACGCCTCGGGCGGACGTCGAGAGACGATGCCGATCCTGTTCGCAGGCGTCGCGCTGGTCGCGCTGGCGCCGGGCCTGCGGCGCGTGGCCGATCTGGCGCCGCTGACCTGGCTCGGCGAGATCTCCTATTCAATCTATCTCTGGCACTTCCCGGTCCAGATCGCGCTCGCCGTCGTCGCGGTGACGCTGGCGCCGCTCGATTTCAGCTCAGCGGCGACGCTGGTGCTCTATCTCGGCCTGACGCTGGCGCTTTCGACCCTGTCGTTCCGCTATTTCGAGACGCCCGCGCGCACGACCGTGCGCGACTGGGCGGCTGCGAGGGGGCGCAAGACGGTGGCCGCTTAGGCCCGCCCGTATTTCGCCATCAGCGCCGCCACCACATTGGCGGGCGCGAAGGGGGCGACTTCGCCGCCCATTTGCGCGATCTGGCGCACCAGCGTCGCGGTGATCGGCCGCACCGGCGAGGAGGCCGGCAGGAACACGGTATGCAGCTGCGGCGCCATCGCCCCGTTCATGCCCGCCATCTGCATTTCGTAGTTGAAATCGGTGGAATCGCGTAAGCCGCGCACGATGAGGCGCGCCCCGGCGGCCTTGGCGGCTTCGATCGCGAGGCCGGCGAACGCGACTACCTCCAACGCGCAACCCTCGCGCGCCAGCGCCGCTTCCGCCGCCTCGCGGATCATGCCGAGCCGCTCCTCGACGGTGAACAAAGCCGTCTTGGAGGGATGCGCGCCGACCCCGACGACCAATTTGTCGCACAGCGCGGCGGCATGGGTCATCACGTCGAGATGGCCATTGGTCATCGGGTCGAACGACCCGGAATAGAACGCGATACGCGACATGGGTCGCAGCGTTAGCCGGTCGGGCGCAGCGCGGCAAGGGGACATCCGCGTGTCGTTCGGCTATAGCAATGCTGATGAGGATGCCCCTGATGAGGATGCCCGGATGAACGCCGACGAATTGCGCGCCCTACAGGCGCCGCTGAAAAGCCGCTACCGCGACGACGCCAGCGCCGCCCGCTTCACCCTGAGCGCGCGCGGCGCGCTCGACGAGGCCCATATCGCCTGCAAGGTCGAAACGGGGCGCGCGCTCGCGGTCGCCGGCCTGCATCCGTTGACGGGGGGAAGCGGGCTGGAGCTTTGCTCGGGCGACATGCTGCTGGAGGCGTTGGTCGCCTGCGCCGGCGTGACGCTGAAAGCGGTCGCGACGGCGCTGGGAATAACGCTGCGCTCGGGAGAGGTGCGGGCGGAGGGCGATCTCGACGCGCGCGGGACGCTCGGCGTCGATAAGCAGGCCCCCGTCGGTTTCACCGACATCAGGCTGCGCTTCACGCTCGACGCCGACGCCACGCCCGAGCAGCTCGACACGCTGCTGAAACTGACGGAGCGCTATTGCGTCGTGTTGCAAACGCTGAAGCGACCGCCGTCGCTGTCGGCCGAGATTGCGCGCTGAGGCTGCGACATGCTGCGGTTTCTCGTTCGCGCTCTGGGATGGCTCGCGCTCGCCGGCGCTTTCGCGGTGGCGGTGATGGACGGGGCGCGCTCGATCGCCAACGAGGCGCTGCTCTTGACGCCGCTGGGGGCGACGCTGGCGCGGCTCGCGCCGGCGAAATTCGAGCAACTGCCGGGGCTGGCGACGAGAATTCACCCGAAATTGTGGGATCCCTTGTTGCTGGACGCGCTTTACGTCCCCACCTCAGCCGTCCTGGCGGGCGTTGGCATTGCGCTGGCGGCGGCGGCGGCGCGGCGCGAGCGTCGGTAACAATTCTGTGGCGCGCCGCGAAACAGCGGCAAAGGAGTTCTCCATGTTGAGCTTTCTGACCAAGAAGACGCAGATGGTGGACGCGGCCGGCGCGCTGCCGGGCCGGCGCGATCTGATCCCGACCGCCGTGAAACATTACGTCAATGGCAACCCGCTGAAAGGCCCCTATCCCGAGGATTGCGAGACGGCGATTTTCGGATTGGGCTGCTTCTGGGGCGCGGAGCGCAAGTTCTGGCAGGCCGGGGAGGGCGTATTCGTGACGGCGGTCGGCTATGCCGGCGGCGTGACGCCCAACCCGACCTACGAGGAGACCTGCACCGGCCTGACCGGCCACACCGAGGCGGTGCTGGTCGTCTATCGGCCGAAGCTGATGTCCTACGACGCGTTGCTGAAACTGTTCTGGGAAAGCCATGATCCGACGCAGGTCATGCGCCAGGGCAATGACGTGGGCACGCAATATCGCTCGGCGATCTACGCCACGACGGAAGCGCAACTGGCGCAGGCGCGCGCTTCCGCTGAGCGATATGGCGAGGCGCTGCGCGCCAAAGGTTTCGGGCCGATCAGCACGGAGATCGCCAAGGCCGGCCCGTTCTATTTCGCGGAAGCCTATCACCAGCAATATCTGGCCAGGAATCCCGGCGGCTATTGCGGGCTCGGCGGCACTGGCGTCTCCTGTCCCGTTGGCCTTGGGGTCGGCTGAGCTTGGACGGCATAACGGCGGAAACTTCGCGCGGCGAGGCGCTATGGCGCCTCGCCGCATTTTTGGCGGAAGGCGGCGTCGCGGAGCCCGCGCGCGAGGCGGCGGCGCTGTTGCGCCGCGCGGGAAACCTGAGCGCGCGCGATCTCGTCGCCGCGCCCGAGGCGTTGCTTGGCGATTTGGCGCAGCGGGTAGCGAGTTTCGCGCGCCGCCGCGCCGCCGGCGAACCGCTCGCCCGCATCGAGGGCCGGCGCGCGTTCTGGCGCCATGAGTTCGCGATCACGCCCGACGTGCTCGATCCGCGCGCCGACACCGAGACGCTGGTCGAGGCGGCGCTGTCGGCTTTCGCCGGGCGGGCGGGCGAGCCGCTGCGGGTGCTCGATTTCGGCGTCGGCTCCGGCGCGATCCTGGCCGCGCTGCTGGGCGAATGGCCGCGCGCGACGGGGCTTGGCGTCGATGCGAGCGAAGCCGCCGCAACGGTCGCGCAAGCGAATTTCGCCGCTCTGGGGCTGAGCGACCGGGCGCGGACGCGCGTCGCAAGTTGGGACCACGGGCTCGACGGCGCGTTCGACGTGATCGTCTCCAATCCGCCCTATATCCGCAGCGGGGATATATCGGGCCTTGCGAGGGACGTGCGCGACCACGATCCGCGCCTCGCGCTCGACGGCGGCGCCGACGGGCTCGACGCGTACCGCGCACTGGCGCCGGCGTTTGCCCGTCGGCTCGCCCCGGGAGGATGGTTCTTTCTGGAGATCGGCGCGGGGCAGGGCGACGACGTGGCGGCTGTTCTGGCGCGCGCGGGCTTGGGCGTAGAGATGCGGCGGCGCGATCTCGGCGGGATCGAGCGCGTGCTCGGCGGGACTTGCGTATAAGCGCCCTTCGGGGAAGACTAAACCCGTCTCCAGCGCCAGCGGGTTCACTTTGACCGAAGATTCGCAAGACCAGCCGCAAGGCGACCTGACCGTGCGCCTGGTCGCCATGCCCGCCGACACCAACGCCAATGGCGATATTTTCGGCGGCTGGGTGCTGAGCCAGATGGATCAGGCCGGCGGCATCGCGGCGGTCGAGCGCGCCGAGGGGCGCGTGGTGACGATCGCGGTCGATGCAATGACCTTCATCCGCCCGGTGAAGGTGGGCGACGTGCTGTGCGTCTATACCCAGGTCGGCAAAATCGGACGCACGTCGCTAAAAATCCACATCGAGGCCTGGGCGCGGCGGTTCCGCAGCCATCTGCGCGAGAAGGTGACGGTGGCGACCTTCACCTTCGTCGCCATCGACGA
>JANLPL010000225.1:0-33328 GCA_031367195.1 Bradyrhizobium sp. | reverse complement strand
TCATGCTGACAGGTTATGTCGTCTTTCCCTCCTGGCGCGTCCTCCTCGAAGCCCTCACAAATTCCACCATCCCGCCAGAACTCGTGAATATCCGCGATGGCCCATAAACCGAACGCGATGCGCTACTTTTGGAATTGCTGGGCGGTCACAACATAGGTTGCGGAACCAAAAAAGAACATATAAGGATCGTTCGCGAATTGTTTACGTCTTGCCCCGATTCTTCGGCGCAGGACATCCGGCGCAAGGCGCCGGCCGCCCGCGGAGGTCGCCATGCTGACGAAAAAACAGAGCGAATTGCTGCGCTTTATCCACGAGCGCCTGCAGGCGGAGGGCGTGCCGCCAAGCTTCGACGAGATGAAAGAGGCGCTCGACCTGCGCTCGAAATCGGGCATTCATCGGCTCGTCATGGCGCTGGAGGAGCGCGGCTTCATCAAGCGGCTCGCCAACCGGGCGCGCGCGATCGAGGTGCTGCGACTGCCGGAATCGGCGACCGTGCAGACGCCCGCGCGTCCGCGCGCTTTCTCGCCCAGCGTGATCGCGGGCACTCTCGGCCGCACGCGTCCGGCCGCCAGCGTCGGCGGCGTCAACGACAATCCCCCTGTTATGGTGCCGGTGATGGGACGGATCGCGGCCGGCACGCCGATCGAGGCGATCCAGACCCGCACCCAGACGATCCCCATGCCGGCGGACTTCCTCGGGCTTGGCGATCACTTCGCGCTGGAAGTGCGCGGCGATTCGATGATCGAGGCGGGCATTCATGAGAACGACACGGTGGTGATTCGCAAGCAGGACACGGCGGAAACCGGCGACATCGTGGTCGCGCTGATCGACGGGGAGGAGGCGACGTTGAAGCGGCTACGCAAGCGCGGCGCCTCGATCGCGCTGGAAGCGGCCAATCCTGCGTTCGAGACCCGGATCTTCGGTCCCGACCGGGTGAAAATCCAGGGCAAGCTGGTCAGCCTGCTTCGGCGTTACTGACGCGCGAACGCGAAGTGGCCGGTCCAGAACAATCAATGAGGAGGCCACTCCTCGACTGTCCAGACCGGCCGACCTCATGGACCCGAGTGATGCGGCGGACCCGGGCGCCCCATGAGGTATTCCGTGACTTACGCTGAGCCGGGGTCTCTTTGATCGTCTTGACGATCTCGCCTCGATCCATGAACAGTACTTTACCGATGCGGCCGCGACAGGCAATTGAAACTTGTCCTGGCGTCGTATCAAGCCTTTGTTTACCTTTATGTCTAAGGTTAAGCTTCCGCCGCCGCGCGGGCGCGAGGTTAACGCAGAATTAAGCGCGTCTTGCGTCGAGCGGGCGGCCACGCCAAGGTCGCGTCATGCGAATCGGAAAGGCAGAGCCGCGCGCCCGCGTCGCGGAGGCGGAATTTGAGGTCGATCGGGCGGTCAACGAGCCCGCGTTCACGGTCGACGTCGAGGGCTTCGAGGGGCCGCTCGATCTGCTGCTCGAACTGGCGCGGCGGCAGAAGGTCGATCTCGCGCGCATTTCCATTCTCGAACTGGCCGATCAATATCTCGCCTTTGTCGAGGCCGCGCGCAAACATCGGCTGGAGCTGGCCGCCGATTATCTCGTAATGGCGGCCTGGCTCGCCTATCTCAAATCGCGCCTGTTGCTGCCCTCGCCGCCCAAGGAGGCGGCCGAGGATGCAGGCGATCTGGCCGAAAAGCTGGCCGCGCGTCTGCGTCGGCTGGCGGTGATCCGCCGCGCGGCGGATCTGCTGATGGAGCGCCCGCAGCTCGGCCGCGACGTGTTCGCGCGCGGAAACCCCGAATCGATCGATCTGCCGGGAAAAGCGAATTACACGACCACGCTGTACGAACTCATTTCCACCTACGCCCGCCAGTCGCAGAAGCGGGCGCGCACTTTCGTGCGGATGAAGCCGCGCGAAGTGTGGACAATGGCGCAGGCGCGCGACGCGCTCGGCCGGCTGATCGGGAGCGCCGCCGACTGGGTCAGCCTCGATCGTTGGCTGATCGAATATGGCGTCGATCCGAAACTGCGCCGCAGCGCGCGCGCTTCCTCGTTCTCCGCCTCGCTCGAACTGGTGCGCGAGGGCCGGATCGAATTGCGGCAGGAGGATCATTTTGCGCCGCTGTTCCTGCGCAAGATCGAGCCGGACCAGATCGGCCCGAAACTCGCGCTGGTTGAAAGTTGAGAGCCGCCATGGCCGTCGTCACGCGTCTGTTTGAAACCCCCGAGATCCGTTACACGCCGGAGGATATGCGCGTCATCGAGGCGTTGCTGTTCGCCTCTCCCGAGCCGCTGGAGGAAGGCGGGCTGGCCGCTCGGCTGCCTAACGGATGCGACGTCAAGGGCGCGCTAGCCGAATTGCAGCGTCAGTACGCCGGGCGCGGCGTGCAGGTGGCGCGGGTCGCCGGGCGGTGGATGTTCCGCACCGCACCCGACATGGCGTGGCTGCTGGCCCGCGAAGAGGCGGAGAAAAAGAAACTTTCGCGCGCGGCGGTCGAAACGCTCGCCATCGTCGCCTATCATCAACCGGTGACGCGTTCCGAGATTGAGGACATCCGGGGCGTGGCGGTGTCGAAGGGGGCGCTGGACGTGCTGATGGAGGCGGGATGGGTCCGGATGCGCGGTCGGCGCAAGGCGCCGGGGCGGCCAATCACCTATGGCACGACGCACAAATTTCTGATCCATTTCGGGCTGGAGCAGGTGAGCGATCTGCCCGGTCTCGACGAATTGCAGGGGGCGGGCCTGTTCGAGGGCAAGCTGCCGTCAGGCTATGGCGTGCCACGTCCCGACGACGGCGAGGCCTTGCGCGCCGACGAGGAGCCGCTCGACCCGTCGGATGCGCTCGCCGAGGCGTGGGGGCCGATCCGGCGCGAGGCCAAGGACTAGTCGGCCACGAAAGCGACGAAAACGCTTTGTTATGGTGAAACGTCAAACAGAAAACGCGAAGCGGAGCGGAACATGCGTCTGATATTAGGATTTGCCGGCGCTGTGTTCGCGTTGGGCGCTTCGGGCGCCCTGGCCGCCGATCCGGCGCCGCTCGCCTCGCATCGCGCGGGCTATGAAATTTCGCTAGGGTCCATCAACACCGAGCGCAGGGCCAGCGCCGACGCGCCGGTCGCCGCCACCGGCCTGATCGCCTATGAATTTCGCGGCTCGTCCTGCGAAGGCTACACATCAAATTTCCGGCAATTGACGGAGTTGCAGCGCGCCGAGGGCGGGGCGGTGGCGTCCGACATCAGCGCCGTGTCGTTCGAGGACGGCGAAGCCAAATCGCTGCGGTTCGAGATTTCGACGCAGACCGCGGGATCGGCGCAACCCTCGGTGTCCGGCTCGGCCGCGCGCGGCGACAAGGGGACGATCGACGTCAATCTCGTCAAGCCGGGCAAGGAAAAGGTCGATCTGGGCGGCGACATCCTGTTCCCCACCCAGCATGTCGAGCGCATCATCGCCATTGCGCGGTCCGGCGGGCGGGTGCTCGACGCGCGCGTGTTCGACGGCTCCGACACGGGCAAGAAAGTCTATTCGACGCTCGCCATCATCGGGCTGGAACGCAAGGGCGCGAGCCCGGATTCGGACGCCGCCGCCAAACTCGCCGACCTGCCGCGCTGGCCGGTTACAGTGTCCTATTTCAACGAGACAAACAAGGATTCCGCGCCGGAATATACGATGTCGTTCGACCTTTACGAGAACGGCGTCTCCGGCACGCTGAAGCTCGATTACGGAACCTTCGCGCTGACGGCGAAGCTGAAGAAGCTCGACTGGCTGCCGGATTCGGCCTGCGCGCACTGATCGGCTTAACGCTTCCTGCACGGCGCCTGATTTAGGCTGCCCCAGCGGTTTTCGCGCGGAGGCTTGGCCCTATGGATGCGTTGCGCTGGCTGGTGCACGATGAGGTTTCGCGCCTTACGGGCACGTTCTCGGCCGGTTCGCCCTATGGACCTCCCGCGCTGTGCGGCGCGTTATTTTTCGCGCTGGGCTGGTTCATCCTGCGTCGGCGCGCCCGCGGACGCGGCGCGAGCCTGAAAATGTTCGTGCGCGCGATGTTTCCGCGCCGCATTCTGCTGCATCCCTCCTCGCTCGTCGATATGCGGCTGTGGGTGCTCAACACGCTGGTGTTCGCGGGCGGCTATGGGCTGCTGGTGGTGGGCAGTTTCTTCTGGCGCGACCGGATGGTGTCCATGCTCAACGGCGCGTTCGGCGCGCATGGGCCGCTGGGGATTGCGCCCGGGGCGGCGATCCTGATCGCGACTTTTGCCGAGTTGCTGGCCTATGAATTGGGCTATTGGGCCTCGCACTACGCCTTTCACCGCATCCCGGCTTTGTGGGAGTTCCACAAGGTCCATCATTCCGCCGAGGTGATGACGACCTTCACCGAGATGCGCCAGCATCCGATCGAGATCGTGTTTTTCATGAACGTGATGGCGTTGACCACCGGCCTGACGTTTGGCCTGATGGCCTATCTTCTGGGCCCCGGCGTCGGCCACATGACGCTGCTGAACGGCAATATCGTGCTGGCTCTGTTTATGCTGACCTGGGGCCATCTGCGCCACAGCCATCTCTGGATTCCGTTCCAGGGCCTTGCGGGTAAGCTGTTCCAGAGCCCGGCGCATCATCAGGTGCATCATTCCACCGATCCTCGCCATTTCGACAAGAATCTCGGCTTCGCGCTGGCGGTGTGGGATTGGGCGTTCGGCACGCTGCATATCCCCGCGCGAGAGTGTGAGGTGAGCCAGTTCGGCGTCGGCGAGGACTATCGGGACTACGCCACCGTCGGCCGCTCGCTGACGCGGCCTTTCGCCAAGGCGAGCGAGGCGCTGCGGCAGGCGCCCGCGCCGCTGGCGGGCGAGGGCGGCGGGGCCGGGCGTCCCTGACGGATGTAGCGGGCGGCACACACTCCCCGCGTCATTCTGCGTCAGGCGGATTCACGCCGCAAACCCGCCTTTGTGGCGAATTAGTAACCCTCTTATGGTTATCAATATCGCACGCTGCCTCAAGGGAATGGTCGTCCGCGCATGAAAATGTCGAGGCATTTGCTGAGCGTCGCCGCCCTTGCGCTCGCCTGCGGCGCAGCGCTCGCAGAAGAGACCGCGACCCCCGTTCCCTCGCCGCCCAAGGTCGCCACGGTTCCGCTGCCCGCGCCTGAACCCAAAGCCGCGCCGGTCGGCGCGCCCAGTCCGCAGGCGGTCGCGCCGAAGCCGGCAGCTGCGCCGACGCCGCAAGCCTCCGCGCCGCCCGTCGCCGCCCCGCCGCCCGCCGCCTCCAGCACGCCGGCCGCAGCGCCGGCCGGCGACGCCTTGCCGGCGGAGCCGATTCCGGTCGAGCTTGCGCCCAAGCCGAAGGCCAAGCCGAAGCCGCGCCCGCCGCAGCTGGAGACGGTGCTGTCGAGCGATCCGCATCCGACCTTGTCGGCCGACACTTACGCGGCCACGCAGAAAGCCGCCGAACATTACGCGCAGATCGTCGCGCAGGGCGGCTGGGCGACCGACCTTCCCGCGCTAAGGCCGGGCTCGAAGGGCGAGGGGATCGAAAAATTGCGGCGGCATCTGGAGATCGAGGGCGATCTCACAGAGGCGCATCACGGTGCGGCGGCGAAGAAATGGGACGCCGACGTGACCGCCGCGGTCAAGCATTTCCAGGATCGCATGGGGCTGCGTCCGACCGGCATCGTCACCGGCGCCACGCTGAAGGCGATCAACGTGCCGGCCGAGACGCGGCGGCAGGAGCTCGCCGCCAGCGCCGCGCGGTTGTCCTCGATGCACGTCGATTTCGAGAGGCGCTATGTCGTGGTCAATCTGCCTTCGACTTCGGTCGAGGCGGTGCAGGAGGGCCGCGTCGCGCATCGTTACGTCGCCATTGTCGGCGACCCCGACCATCCCTCGCCGGAGATCTCCGCGCATATCTCGGTCGTCAATCTCAACCCGACCTGGACCGTGCCGACCTCGATCATCAAGAAAGAGATCATCCCGCACATGCAGCGCGACCCCGGCTATCTCACTCGGATGAAAATCCGCGTGCTCGACGGCCAGTTGCACGAGATCGACCCGCGCTCGATCGATTGGACGACCGAACGCGCCGCCAGCTATATCCTGCGGCAGGATTCCGGGGCCGGCAATTCGCTCGGCTCGATCCGCATCGGAATGCCAAACAAGCTCGCCGTCTATATGCACGACACGCCGGGCAAAGCGCTGTTCGGCCGCGATTTTCGTTTCCTCAGCCACGGCTGCGTGCGCGTGCAGGGGGTCTATGATTACGCGGCGTGGTTGCTTGAAGACACGCCCGGCGGCTGGGACAAGAACGCACTCACCGACAAGATGAAGACCAAGGAGCGCTACGACGTCAAGCTGTCGCATTCCGTGCCGGTGATCTGGGTCTATCTCACGGGCTGGGCCAACGAGGACGGAATCGTCAACTTCCGCAGCGACGTCTATGGCCTCGACCCGGCAGCAGAGGCCAATGCGGCGGCGGCGGCCGCGCAGGCGCAAGCACAGGCGAATGCGCCGGTGGAGCCCGCGCCGGCTCAGCCCGTGGCGGCGCCGGCCGCCACGCCCGGGGCGCCGCAGACGATCTTCGATCTGCTGCGCGTGCGGTGACCGCGCCGCGCCCGCTGCAAAACCGGGTCGATCCGTTCGGCGAACTATGGGCCGTTGCCGATCGCGGCCAGCTGATGGGCAATCGGGGCGGGCGAATCCACGACGAAGCGCGGCGGATCGGGCGAAAGCGCTGGGCGTCGAAAGCGTGGATCGCCTGCGTCTGCGAATTTCGCGGCCGCTGGCGCGAAGTTTTCGGCGACGGCTACAGCGAACTGTTCTTCCGCGACGAGCCGACCGCGCTGGCGGCGGGCCACCGCCCGTGCTTCCAATGCCGCTACGCCGAGGCGAAGGCGTTCCAGTCGGCCTTTCCCGGCGTCGCCCCGACAGCGGGGGCGATGGACCAGCGACTGCACGAGGAGCGGCTGGGGTCTAAGCGCAAAGTCGTGCTTGAGGGGCTGCCGGACGGGGCGATAGTGATCTGGCGCGAGGCGCCGCATCTCGTCGCGGGCGGCCGGCTCCATCGCTGGAGCTTTGGCGACTACGGCGCGCCCGAGCCGGCGCCGCCGGGCGCCGAAGTGGTCGCGCTGACGCCGGCCTCTGTGCTGGCGGCGTTGGCGGGAGGATATCGGGTCAGGGCGGAGGGGACGCCGCTGGCTCACGGCTGACGCGTGTGCACGATTTAGCCAAGGGGGACGTCATGCGCCGGCGGACATTGCGCGCGCTGCTGATCGTAGTGATGCTGGCCGGGGTCAGTGCCGGCCTCGTGTTTTTCCTGGCGACTGAAAGGAGCAGCGTCTTCGGTTTGGAGCCTGCGCGGGAGGCATGGGCGCAAGATCGCGAGACGACGCTGCTGACGCTCACATTCAAGGAGTTCCGTCCCGCGCTGACTCAATTCGTAGGCGAAGCCAGGGTCGAGATCTACCCCAGGGATGTCAAAGACAGTCCGGCATTGTCGAAGAGCTTGAAAGAGACGTGGCTCCAATTCGAGCACTTCATCCAAGATCACTATCTGGTGCGGGGCGGAGTGGACGGACCGCTTATTCTGGAAGCGCCCGAGCTTTCGCATAGGATGACGGCCAAGAAGGATTTCAACTGGACGGCGACCGCGTTTCGCGGCGCTTTCTACTATCCGTTCGATTCCTACAGCCTCGATTTCAACCCGATGATGATGGATCGCGGCTCGGGCGACAGCTATCCGATCCGCCGCATATCCAACGTGACGCTGGATTTTACGAATTCGAATTTCGTCGCGACGGCTGAAGCGACCGGCCGCGCCGGCGCGAGCGAAGACCCCTATGTCATTCACTTGACCCGTTCGCCGCTGGCGCGAACGGCGACCGCCGTCGCTATCGCGCTGATGGCGCTTTGGCTCGTTTATCTCATCGGCGCCAAGAGCGGCGTCGAGAACGTCGGCGGACTTCTGACGCTGTTCCTTGGCGTGTTTTCCATCCGCTCCGCTTTGCTGTCGGGCGCGCCGTTGCTGCCTTGCGCGATCGACTATGTTTGTTTGATGACCTATGCCGGCGCGGTGCTGATCCTGCTGATCAAATGGCTGCTGCCGGATTCCGACAAGAAGACCTGTTCGCATTGCGCTTCGGAAATTGCGCGGCAAGCGAACGTCTGTCCATTCTGCACGCGAGACACGGCGCCGGCCGGCTAGCGCGGTTGCCGAACAGATAGATCGGCGGCCGGATGTCCCGCTTAGCCTCGAGGTGCGTCGATGTCCACATCGACGACACCGCCCGAAGTCGTCGATCTGGAGGTCGACGCTCCGCGATGCGTTGGCTGTTTGATCAGAAACTGCCCCAACTTGCGCCGGCGCGTGTTCGGGCGGCGGCGCGCGAAAGGTGTGGGCGGGGCTGGTGTTCGGCAACAGCTATGGCGGGCGAGGCCGTGAAAAGGGCTTCGCCGCGCGGCGTGATTTCGCCGCGATGAAGACGTTGGCGTTCAGGCGCGGCTGAGGCGCGTTGCTTATTCCCGTTACGCGTTGCTTATTCCCATCATATGATCGTACCATTGGTTTTATCGCCCTCGGCGAACGAGGCGGATTCGGAGGAGAACGGCATGCGGCAAGGTGTTTTGGCGGCCATTGCGGTCCTGGTGAGCGTGGGGGCGGGCATCGCCGCTGACGATCCGATCCACGCTCGCAAGGAGTTGATGGAGGCGAACGGGAAGACGACCAAGGCCGTCGTTCCGATCATGAAAGGACAGGCAAAGTTCGATCTCGGCGCCGTGCAGGCCGCGCTCAACGCCTATATCGCGGCCTCGGAAAAGGCGCCGGCCTTGTTCCCGGTGGGCAGCGAAAAGGGGGGCAAGACCGAGGCGTTGCCGGCGATCTGGCAGAACAAGAGCGATTTCGAGTCGCGGATGGCCAAGCTCGGGACCGAATCCAGGGCCGCGCTGGCGGCGATCAAGGACGAAGCCTCGTTCAAGGCCAACTACGGGCCGGTGTTGAAGAACTGCGGCGGCTGCCACGAACTTTATCGCGCCAAGGAAAAATGAGAGCGCTTGCCGCGCTGATCGCGCTGGCGCTGTTCGGCGCCGGCGCGTTCTGGTTTCTTTCGGCGCCGAGCCAGCTCGACCCGGAGATCGCGGCCGAGATGGACAAGCCCGGCGACGCGCAGGCCGGCGAGGTCGTGTTCTGGGTCGCCGGCTGCGCCGCCTGCCACGCCAAATCCGCCGATGAACCGCTGAAGCTCGGCGGCGGCAAGACGCTGGAGACGCCGTTCGGCCCCATCACGCCGCCCAATATCTCGCCCGACCCCGACGACGGCGTCGGCGCCTGGTCGGCGCAAGCCTTCGCGCGCGCGATCTACGACGGCGTCGACGACGCGGGCGAGCATCTCTATCCCGCGTTTCCCTATTCCTCCTATCGCCACATGAGCGTCGCCGACGTGCGCGACCTGTGGGCGTTTCTGCGTGGACTGCCCAAGGTGCGGGGCGAAACGCCGCCGCCGGGCTTCGGATTCCCCTTCAACATCCGCCGCACGGTCGGGATCTGGAAGCGGCTTTATCTGCCTCGCGTGGCGCCGCCCGCGGCGGTCGCCGTCACTGAGGCCGCCGAATACGGGCGCTATCTCGTGGAGGGCCCCGGTCATTGCAGCGAGTGTCACACGCCGCGCGATCTCCTCGGCGGCCCGATCGCCGCCAAGGCGCTGACGGGGGCGAAAATGCCCGATGGCAAGGGCAAATCGCTCGATATCACGCCGGCGGGCCTGAAGGCCTGGACGCAGTCGGATATCGAGCTGGCGCTGACGACCGGAATCACGCCCGAGGGCGACAGTCTGGGCGGCGCGATGGCGGAAGTGGTGCGTAACCTCAGCCATCTGCCCAAAGGGAATATCACCGCGATCGCGCGCTATCTGAAGGCGGACCGGTAGAGGGCGGGCGCATCTGAGATCGCCATTGCGAGCGGCGACGTCTCCACCTACGCGCCGGCGCGGCAAGTTTTGCAAAAGGCGCCGCGCGTAGTTTCGCCGTTGCGACTCGCGGCACGAGGACGGCCATGGCGAAGACAGGTTTGAAGACGCAACTTGCAACCAGGCCGGTCCCCGCAGACCCGCAATCCGGCGCGGCGCCGGCGCATTTGGGGTTGGCGCAGGCGCTGGCGGCGATCGGGCGGCGCGATGAGGCGATCGCGGCGTTCGAATCGGCGATCCGCAGCGATCCCGCTTCGCTTGACGCCTATTTCGGCCTCGCGCGCGTCCTGCTCAGCGCGGGCCGCGCGGCGGAGGCGTTCCAGCGCGCCGACGAGGCGCTGGCGCTCGACGCCGACAATTCCCTCGCCTGGACATTGATCGGCGAGGCGCTCGACGCGCTCGGCGAGCCGACGCTCTCGGCCAGCGCGTTCGAACGCGCGCAGGCGTTGAACCCTGATGCGGCGGAACCGCTCGCCCGGCTCGGGGCGCATTACCTCAAGCTCGATCGGCCGTTCGACGCGGCGACGCGCTACCAGAGCGCCCTGGCGCTGGGCCCCGCGCGGGAGACGCAGATCGAAGCCCATGTCGCATTGAGCGGCCTGCATGGGCGCGCGTTGCAATTCGAGGCCGCGCGCGCCCAAGCCGCGGCGGCGTTGAAGCTGGCGCCGGGCCATCAGGGCGCGCATCAGAATCTGGCCGCCGTCTGCGACCACGAGGGCCGCGAAGACGAGGCGGCGGCGCATCGCGAGCTGGCCTATCGCCACTCGCCGCTGATCGTGTCGCGCGCGCAAAATCCGCGCCGCCGCGTGCTGACGCTCGCCAGCGCCGCGCGCGCCAATTCGCCCGACGCCTATCTGATCCCGCCGACGCGTTACGACCGGCTGGTCTGGTTCATCGCCTATGCCGACGAGGCGATGTCGCCGCGTCACGACTACGATGTGGTGTTCAATGCGGTCGGCGATCCCGACGCCGCCGCCGCGCTCGGCGACAGGCTGACGACCTTCGTCGCGCGCTGCAAGCGGCCGGTGCTGAACCGGCCCGAGCGGATCGCGGCGACGGCGCGCGACAATGCGCGGCGGTTGTTTGCAGGAATCAACGATCTGGTTGTGCCCGAGACGCGCCGCATCACGCGAGCAGTCCCACTTGACGGCGCCGATCCCGACCAACTTTGGTTGTTGCGCCCGCTGGGCTCGCACGGCGGCGAAAGATTGCAACGGCTGGCGCCGCGCGAAGTCGCCCCGCGGCTAGAAGGGCGCGCGCATTACGCGACCGGGTTTCACGAGTTCCGCTCCGGCGACGGCTATTATCGCAAATACCGCATGTTCTTCGTCGACCGCGCGCCCTATCCCTATCATCTGGCCATTCACGACGATTGGTTGGTGCATTACCAGAAATCGCGCACGGCCTCGGATTCCGCATTGATCGCGGAGGAGCGGCGCTTTCTCGAAAATCCCGAGGCAGCGTTGGGGGCGCGCGCCTATCGCGCGATCTGCGAGGCGGGGCGGCGGATGGACCTCGATTTCGCCGGCGTCGATTTCGCCGTGCTGCCGGACGGAAGCGCGCTGCTGTTCGAGGCCAATGCGACGATGCTGGTGCATCCCCTGGACCCCGAAGGACCGCTCGCGCACAAGAACCCGTTCGTCAGCCGCATATTGGAGGCGTTCTGGGCGCGACTCGAAGCCGCGTGATTCCGGCTCAATGCAGGAAGAAGGGGAACTCGACCTTGTCGCCCGGCTTCAGTTGGATCGCCGCTGCCTGGCCCGCGTTCAACTCCAGCACTCCCGTGACAGGGTCGCCGGAGCGGATCAAATCTTCCGACCTCGGCTTGGCGCCTTCAACCACCCGCCGCACCGTGCCGTCGATGTCGATGAACACCATGTCGAGCGGTATCAAAGTATCCTTCATCCAGAAGGTGACGGGCTCGCGCGCGGGGAACTCGAACAGCATCCCGTGATCGGGCGCCATTTTCTCGCGCAGCATCAGCCCTCGCTCGCGCGTGGCGTCGTCGTTGGCGATTTCGACTTCGTAGTGATGCGAGCCGGTCGCAGTGACGACATCGAGCCCCTCCACGGTCGCGCCGAAGCCCGGAGCGCCACAGAGAGCAAGGAGCGACGCCGCGAACAGCGCGCGCTTCAATGCGCGCAGCTTCAATGCGTGCAGCTTCAATGCGTGACCTGGGCGCGCTGCCCATCAAGCGGGCGCACCTCGACGGCGAGCAGACCCTTCGGGCCGGGCCCGAAGCGCGCCAACATGGTGTCGCCGGGCTTGGGATCGATGAAGCCGTAGCGGCGCAACGTCTCCATATGGACGAAAATGTCCTCGGTTCCCTCGCCGCGCGTGAGAAAGCCGAAGCCGCGCGAGCGGTTGAACCATTTGACGATGACGATCTCGAAGCCGCCGACCTGTTGCGCCTGCACGACGGCGCGGGCCGGCGGATTGATCGGGGCGGCGGAAAGCTCGCCCGGCGTCACCGAAAGCACCTTGATCACTTGCAGGCCGCGGTCGCGCTTGTGCGCCTCGGCGACCACGCGCGCGCCTTCGGTCAGGGTGATGAATCCGTCACGCCGCAGAACGGTGACATGGATCAGAACGTCGCCGCCGCCGTCCTCGGGCACGATGAATCCATAGCCCTTGGTGACGTCGAACCATTTCACGCGGCCGGCAACTTCGACCAGCGGCGCGCCTCGCTCCCCAGCAACGCCAAATTGCGTGTCGAGCGCGGCTGATTGAGCCTTTTCGTTGTCTTCGCTCAAAGCTCGGGCCCCCGCCTCAAATCCGCACGCTTGAAAAATCTCGTGCGACCCGCCGCCACGCCCGCTTCCGCCAAGGGGGTTGCAACGAAGCGAATCGACGCACGCGTGATTCTCAAATGCAACATAGCAAAATGGTTCGCGCCGAGTAGCGAAAATATGTCATCTTGCGCGAAGATTGTGGATAGGCCGCGAAATCGTCAAACAAATGCCCGCCCCGGCGGCGCCGGGGCGGGCTGGCAGTTCAAGTAAGGCGGTAACGCGTTACTCGGCGTCATCTTCCGGCTCGGGCGGCGGCGCCATGCCTTCGAGCCCGCGCAGCAGGTCTTCCTCGGTCATGCGGTCGAACTGGGCGTCGGCGCCGGGATCGAGCGAGGCGGCGGAGGCGGGCGCCAGCGGCGGCGCGGCCTCGGCTTCGGGCTCGTCCACTTCAACCTGCTTTTGCAGCGAATGGATCAGATCTTCTTTGAGGTCATTGGGTTGCAACTTGGAATCAGCGATCTCGCGCAAAGCGACGACGGGATTCTTGTCGTTGTCGCGTCCGACGTGAATATTCGCGCCGGAGGAAATCGCGCGCGCGCGATGGCTCGCCATCAACACAAGCTCAAAGCGGTTATCGATCTTGTCAATGCAATCTTCGACGGTGACGCGCGCCATGGCGGCTCCTGATGCAACGAATTTCGGGTGGGTTTAACGCGGCTCCTACACCGGCTCGCGCGGGTTAGCAACATCCGTAATGGTCGGCGACGGCCTGCGCGATCGGCGCCCAGGCGGCGAGAAAGCCCGCGCGGGCGGGCATCCGCTCGCGATATTGCGCGCGCAGCCGCGCCTGCACATCGTCGAGATCGACGCCTGTCAGGCGGCCGCCGGCGACGATCTGGGCGCCCGCGACATGTAGCGCGTCGATATGGGCGGCGTTCGCGCGGGCGAACAGCAGATCGAGCGGGGCGACCGGCATGACGGCGTCGCGGTCGAGCCGGTCGAGGTCGAGCGTCAGCACGTCGGCCGGTTCGCCGACCTCCAGCGCGCCCGAGCCCGGCGCCCCATTGGCGCGGCGGCCGTTGGCGACGATGGCGGCCAGCCAGTCCTGGCGCGAGATGGTCTGATCGAAACCCCAGCCGCCATGCAGGAAATGGCCGAGCCGCGCCTCGCGGAGGATGTCGTCGTCCTCGTCGAGCGCGGAGGCGTCGACGCCGAGCGCCACGCGGGCGCCACGTTTCAGCGCCTCGCCGATCGGCGCGACGCCAGAACGCAGATGCAGGTTGGAACTGGGATTGGTGGCGATGGTGACGCCGTGGCGGACGAGCGCGTCCAACTCGTCTTCGCGCGCATGGACGCAATGGGCGAGCGTCAGCCGCTCCGACAACAGGCCGAGCGTTTCAAGCCGCGCGGCGACGCCCTGCGGGTAGTGCGCGTCGGCGAAAGCGCGCTGATAGCGCGTCTCCAGGAAATGCATGTGGACGCGCCGGCCGGTGCGCTCGGAAGCGTCAGCGATGGCGCCGAGCAGCGCGTCCGAGCACCATTGCGGCCCGTTGGGGCCGAATTGGACGCAGAAGGTCGGGCTCTCCACCGCCGCCGCGATCGCCTCGACGCGGGCGATCTGCTCGGCGGCGCTGGGCATCGGGGCGGCGAGCCCCGCCAGCGCATCGCGCGAGGCGGCCGGCAGGCTCGCCCGCAGCGCCTCGTCGGGGCCGTATAGGAGGGGGTTGCGGTCGCGCATGAAGACGGCCAACGTCGCGCGCACGCCCACCTCCCGCGCCGCCCGGGCGATGGCTTTGGCTTCCTCGACCGGGTCCATCGGCCCGTGGAAGCGGGTGTAATGAGCCATCACCGAGGCCGCGCCGCCGCGCGCGGCGCGGCCGAACGCGGCCAGCGCGCCGAGATAAGGATCGATCGCGGGCATGGCGGCGAGGCGCAGCAGCCACAGCTCCAGCGGCTTATCGGCGCCGCCGAACGAGGTCGGCGACAGCGGCCGGCAATGATCATGCGCGTTGGCGAGCGCGGGCAAAGCGAGGCGGCGGCGGGCGGGCGGCGTTGGGCTCGGGCGGATGTCGGCGATCAGACCGTCGGCGAACCGGAGATCGACCGGCCCCTCGGCCTCGCGGCCGAGCCGCAGGACGCCCAAAATATCGCTCATGTCGAACTCCGCTTCGCGCGCTCGCCCCATGCAAGAACACGGCCGCGCCGGTCAGCTAGGCGGGGCGGCCTGTCCAGAGCGCGGCGCGCCGTGTTAGAGCGCACAAGCGCGAGGGAGGGACAAGACCTGTGCTGAAGACGACATTCGAGAAATTGCTGTTCGCCTGTCGCTGGCTGCTGACGCCGTTCTATGTGGCGCTGGTGGTCACGCTGATCGCGCTGCTCGTCAAAGTGGTGATGCGCGCCTACGGCCTGGCGATCAACATTCAGGCCTTGAGCGAGGAGGACGTGATCCTGGGCGCGTTGGGCGTGGTCGATCTGACGCTGACCGCCTGTCTGGTCGTGCTGGTCGTGTTCTCGACCTATTCCAACTTCGTCGCCCGCATAGATGCGACCGAGCACGCGGATTGGCCGAGCTGGATGGTCGGCATCGACTATTCCGAACTGAAGCTGAAGCTGATCGCCTCCATCGTCGCCATCTCCGCGATCAAGCTGTTGGAGGACTACATGAATCTCGGCCACGAGACGAACCGCGAACTGATGTGGCAGACTGGCATTTTCGGCGCGTTCGTCGGCGCGGCGCTGTTTCTGGGCATTGCCGACGCCATTGGCCACGCCCACGGCGATCACGGCAAATAGAGATGGACGCCGCGCTGCTTCCCACCGTCTCCGCGCTGGCCGGCACGGCCATCGGAGCGTTCGCGTCGCTCGCCTCGACCTGGATGACGACGCAGACACAGGTGCGCGCGGCACGGCTGGCCGCCGAGCGCGGCAAGCGCGAAGACATCTATGGCCGGTTCATGGACGAACTCGCGCATCTCTTTGCGGGCGCGCTCAACAATGTCGGCATCGACTACGAGCGCTTGACCAGCGCCTATGCGCTGAATGGCCGCATCGCGCTCTACGCCTCCGCGCCTGTCAACGAGGCCGCCGAGGCGGCGATGCGCTACATCGTCGATCTCGCACTGGGGGAAAAACGCACGCCGGAGCAGGTGCGCGCGATGATGGATCAGCAGGAGGCGAACGTGATTCGCGCCTTCGCCGCGCAGTGTCGCGAGGAATTGCAGCGGCTGCGATAGGGGCGCGGGCGTTTCCCGTTAGACCTGAGCGACCTGACGCGCTATCTCAGGCCGACCCCTTTCGCCCGCACTCAGGCGCCGCTTTGACCCTTCCCGCCGATCTTCCCCGCTTGAAGAGCCTGTCGCAGCGCCTCGGCGCCGATTCGCGGCGCATTCAGGGGCCGGGCGGCAACACTTCGGTCAAGGATCGCGACACGATGTGGATCAAGGCGTCGGGCACGGAACTCGCCGACGCCGAGCGGCGCGAGATTTTCGTCGCCGTCGTTCTCGGACGCCTGCGCGCGGCGATGGCGGCGGGCGACCCCAAAGCCGACCAGCCGACCGAATTCGCGCGGGTTCACGGCGGGTTGCGGCCCTCGATCGAGACCAGCCTGCACGCGGTGTTTCCGCAGCGCGTGGTGCTGCACGCCCATTGCGTCGATACGCTCGCGCTCGTTATCCGCGCCGACGGGCGCGAGCGAATGGCCGAGCGGCTTGGCGCGCTGCGCCACGGCTTCGCTCCCTACGTCAAACCCGGCGCGACGCTGGCGAGGGCCGTCGCCGAGAGCGGCGGGGTCGAGGCGGGTGTGGTCGCGCTCGGCAGTCACGGGCTGATCGTGGCGGCCGAGACCGTCGATCTGGCGGAAGACTTGTTCGAGCGCGTAATGGCGGCGGTGGTCGCCACGCCGGCGCCCTTCGCGGCCCCAGATAGTGCCGAACTCGCGCGGCGCGGCGGGAAAGCTTATGCGCCGCCACCCGCCGATCATCCGTTACATGGCGTCGCGCTGTCGCCCTATCGTTGCCAGGCGGCGCTGCGGGGCAGCCTCTATCCCGACCATGTGATCTTCTGCGGAATCGGCGCGACGGCGCTGGGGGCGGGCGAGATCGCCGCGGAGGGCGGCCCGCCGTTCCTGCTGGTTCCCGGCGTCGGCGCGCTGATCGCGCGCGACGCGAGCGCCGGGGCGCGGGCGCTGTCGCGGTGTCTGGGCGATGTGCTCACGCGGGTTCCGGAGGGGACGCAACTGACCTATCTCACGCAAGCGCAAAACGCCGAACTGATCGACTGGGACGCCGAAAAATATCGGCGCGCGCTCAATGCAAGGTGACCTCTGGCTCGGCCTAGATCTGGGCAGCTCCGGCGCGCGTGCGCTGCTGATCGACGCGCAGGGCGAAGTCGCCGGCGGCGCGAAATCGGCGCTGAGCGAGCACGGACCCAACCCGCGCGATCCGCTGACGTGGCTCGCCGCCGCCACCGCCGCCGTACGCGGGGCGATGGAGGGAATCGAGCCGGCGCGGGTGCGCGCGCTTAGCGTTGACGGCACCTCCGGCACGGTGCTTGCGATCGACGCGCAGGGCCGCCCGCTGGGCGAGGCGCTGATGTACAACGACGCCGCCGCCCCCGCCGGCGTGATGGCGATCGCGGAATCCGCGCCCGACGGCAGCGCCGCGCATGGCGCGACCAGCGGCCTCGCCAAGGCGATGCAATTGCGCGCGTTGCGCCCGAACCGCATATTGCATCAGGCCGACTGGATCGCCTCGCGCTTCTCCGGCCGCTACCTCACCGACGCCAACAATGCGCTGAAGTCAGGCTACGACCCGGTCGCTGGTCGCTGGCCGGACTGGATCGGCGAACTCGGCTTCAACCTCGGGCTGTTGCCGGAGGTGTTGGCGCCGGGCCAGATCGCGGGCCAGGTGACGCGCGACGCGGCGCAGACGTTCGGGCTGGCGGCGGGAACGCGCGTGGTCGCCGGCACCACGGACGGCTGCGCCTCGTTTCTGGCCACCGGCGCCTCGGAACCCGGCGACGCCGTCACCGCGCTCGGCACCACGCTGACGCTGAAGCTTTTGTGCGAACGGCCGATCTTCGCGCCGGCCTACGGCATATACAGCCACAAGCTGCTCGGCATGTGGCTGGCGGGCGGGGCCTCCAACACCGGCGGGGGCGCGCTGCTGGCGCATTTCTCGGCCGACGCCATGGAGGCGTTGACGCCCTCGCTCGACCCCGACCACCCGACCGGGCTCGACTATTACCCCCTGACCCGACCGGGCGAGCGTTTCCCCATCGCCGATCCCGACTTTCCGCCCCGGCTGACGCCTCGGCCCGACGATCCGGCGAAATTCCTGCAAGGCCTGTTCGAGGGCGTGGCGGCGGTCGAGGCGCAGGGTTATGCGCGGCTGGCCGAACTCGGCGCGCCTCGCCTGCGTAGCGTGCGCACAGTCGGCGGCGGGGCGAAGAACTCCGCCTGGACCCGCATCCGCGCGCGCGCGCTGGCCGCGCCGATGCGCGCGCCGCTTTCGGACGAGGCGGCCTATGGCGCGGCGCTGCTGGCGCGGGCGGGGGCGTGATCCGCGCGCGCGGATTGGCGGAATTGCTCGGGAGCTACGACGCTTTTCTGGTCGATCAGTTCGGCGTGCTGCTGGACGGATCGGGGGTTTACGATCACGCGCGCGGCGTGCTGGACGAGCTTTACGCGCGGGCTAAGAAGGTCTTGCTGGTCAGCAATTCGGGCAAGCGCTCGGCCGCCAATGTCGCGCGGCTGGCGCGGTTCGGCTTTTCTCGCGCGACTTTTCTCGACGTGTTGAGTTCGGGCGAGGTCGCGCATGGCGCGATCGAACGGCGGATTGGGCGGGAGTTACGCTCGGGCGCGAAAACCTGGGTCGAGACCAGCGACGCCTCGCACCGCCCGCTCGACGGGCTCGACCTGACCGAAGTCGAGACGCCCGGGGAGGCCGAACTGATCTGGATCGCGGGCTGCCGGCCGCAGCACCATTCGCTAGAGGAATATAGGCGGATGCTGGCCCCGGCGGCGGCGCGGGGGACGCCCGCGATCTGCGCCAATCCCGACATGACCATGCTGACATCAGAGGGCAAGGCGTTCGGCGCGGGCGCGGTCGCCAGGGCCTACGAAGAGCTCGGCGGGTCAGTCGAATGGTTCGGCAAGCCCTATCCCGCGATCTATGAGGAGGCGATGCGGCGGCTGCGCGGAATCGAGCGCGCGCGCGTGCTGGCGGTCGGCGACAGTCCCGCGCACGATATTCTCGGCGGCGCGCGCGCGGGGCTCGCCACCGCGTTGGTCAGGACCGGCGTGCACGCGCAGGAGAGCGAGGCGGAATTGCTGGCGCGCTGCGCGGCGGTCGGCGTCGCGCCTGACGTGATCCTGCCGCGTTTCGCGCTTTAGAGGATCGAAATGCCGTTCACGCTGTCGCTCAACACCAATCCGCTGGTCAATCGTTTCGCCGAGCCGGAGGATTTGATCGAGACCGTGGCGAACAGACTGCGCATCCGCGATCTGCAACTGACGCATGAGTTCATCAACCCGTCGTGGCCGGCGCCGGTCACGCGCGCGCTGACGCGGCGGATGGGGGCGGCGCTGCGGCGCACCGGCGTGCGTGTGACCAGCGGCATGACCGGGCCCTATGGCCGGCTCAACCATTTCGGCCATCCCGAGCGCGACGTGCGGCGCCACTACGTCGATTGGTTCAAGGGCTTCGCCGATATCATCGGCGATCTCGGCGCGGCCTCGCTCGGCACGCAATTTGCGATTTTCACCTATCGCGATTTCGACGATCCCGCGCGGCGGGAGGCTTTGATTGAAGCCGCCCTCG
This sequence comes from Bradyrhizobium sp., assembly GCA_031367195.1. Taxonomy (GTDB): domain Bacteria; phylum Pseudomonadota; class Alphaproteobacteria; order Rhizobiales; family Beijerinckiaceae; genus Roseiarcus. The sequence continues at coordinate 13,843 of JANLPL010000225.1, read as the reverse complement.
ATTGCTGGGCGGAAGTCGCCGAACACGCCAAGGCGGCGGGGCTCAAATATCTGTTCTGGGAGCCGATGTCCGTGGGGCGCGAATTCGGCGAGACGATCGCTTCCTGCATGAGCCTGCAACAGCGGTTGAGCGCGGCTGATTTCGCGATCCCGATGTGGATGATGGCCGATATCGACCACGGCGATCTCACCAGCGCCAATCCCGACGATTTCGACCCCTACGCCTGGGCGCGCGCCGTGCCGCGCGTCTCGCCGATCATCCACATCAAACAATCCTTGCTCGACAAGGGCGGCCATCGCCCGTTCACCGCGGCGCATAATTCCAAGGGGCGCATCCAGCCCGAGCCGCTGCTCGCGGCGTTTCGCGAGGGCGGCGGCGTCGATAACGAGATTTGCCTCGAACTGTCATTTAAGGAGCGCGATCCGACCGACCGGCAAGTGATCGACGACATCGCGGAATCGATCGCGTTCTGGGCGCCCTATATCGACAGCGGCGCGGGCGATCTGCGCTCAGTTGAGCGCGCGCAGGCTTAGCCGCAATCCGTCCTTCGGCTTCGGGATCGGCCACATCTGCCATTGCGGCGCATAGCCCGGTGCGACCGACGCCTCGACCCTCGACAGGAAATGCACGGCGAAGCATTTGGCCTGCATATAGGCGAAATGCAGCCCCAGACACATATGCGCGCCGCCGCCATAGGGCACGTAGGCGTATTTGTGCCGCCCCTGCGAATTGGCCTCGGTGAAGCGTAGCGGGTCGAATGTCTCCGGCTCCGGCCAGATTTCGCCCATGTGATGGGTGTAGAGCGGATTGACGCCGACGCGCGCGCCGGCGGGGATCTTGAAGCCGCGAAATTCGGTGTCGCGCAGCGTGCGGCGGGGGATCGTCGGCACGGGCGGAATCAGGCGTAGCGATTCCTTGAACGCCATTTCCGTCAGCGGCAGATCGTCGAGCCGCTCGTAGGGAAGCGCGCCGGCGCCCAAGGCCAGCGCGGCGATCTCCTCGCGCAGCCGCGTCTGCCAGGCGGGATTGGCGGCGAGGAACCAGACGAACGAGGTCAGCGACGAGGTCAGCGTGTCATGCGCCGCCATCATCAGGAAACTCATGTGATCGACGATCTCCTGCGCGCTGAGCAGGCGCCCGTCGTCGGTCGAGGCCTTGCAAAGCTGGCTGAACAGGTCGTCGCCCTGCGCGCGGCGCCGCGTCTCGATCTCGCGGCCGAGAAACTCGACCATGAACTTGCGCCCCTTGACGCCGCGCGCCATCAGCGTGCCGGGCAGGGGGACGCGCACGACGGCGATCGCCGCGGCCACCATGTCGATGAAGGCTCGCTTCAGCGCGTCCATGTCAGGCCCCAGTTCGCGGCCGAAGAACGAGGTCGCGGCGAGATCGAGCGTCAGTTGTTTGATCGCGGGATAGAACAGCATGTCGCGCCCGCCCCAGCCGGCGACGCCTTTAGCGATGCTGGCGTTGAGGCCGGCGAGATAGGCCCGCATCGGCTCGCTCTTGAAGGCGACCGACAGCGCCTTGCGGTGGATGCGGTGCTCGTCGAAATCGAGCAGCATCAGGCCGCGCGGAAACAGTTTTCCCAGAAACGGATTCCAGCCCTGCGCCGACGAGAACAGTTTCTGCCGGTCGAACAGCACGAACTCGTTGGCCTCGGGGCCAAGCAGCGTTGTTATCCGCAGGCCGAAGGCGCGGCTACGATAGACCGGGCCGTAGCGCTGCGCCAGCCGCTCGACCTCGCCCTTGGGATCGGCGAGCAGGCGGAGCGTGTTGCCGATGAAGGGCAGGCCGTCATCGCCGGGGATGTGGGAGAGGTCGGCGGCCGTGGGCTCGGCGAGAGGCGCCATCTCAACGCCCGCATGAGCAAGTGTCATTTCGCGCCTCCCGGAAGCCGTCTAGACTAACGCCGCGTGGTCGGACTGGCAATCACGCCGCCGCGCGCCTCTGCGCGAAGCGGCGCAGGATTTCCGCCGCGATCTCGCCGCCGCCATCGATCGGCGCGTAGGAAAAACGCTCCAGCCGCCCGGCCCAACGCCGCGCCGCGCCGCGCGCGACCAGCGCGTCGATGGCGCGGGCGAGTTTGGCCGAGCGCCCGCCCGAGGGCTCGAACACATGCACCGGCGCGCCGGTCGCCGTCGCCTCGCCGACCATATTGGCGCTGTCGCCGGTCACCAGCACGGCGTCGGCCAACGCCAGCATCGCGGGATAGGGATTCTCGCCGTCGCCGTCCCAGAAAAAGCCGTCGCCGATGTTTTCGCGCAACGCCGCCGCCAGCGCCGGCGGCGTGCGGCGCGAGGGCGTCGCCATGACGCTGAAGCCTTGCGCGCGGATCGCGCGGATCGCTTCGCCGAGGCGGGCGTGATCGTCGGCGGTGAAATGTTGTGCGCCGCTGGGGCCGCCGAGCGCCACGGCGCAGCGCGGGCCGGGCAGGGCGGCGAGGCGGGCGTCGGGCGCGGCGCGGGCGGCGGCGAGCCGGGTTGGGGTGAAGGGGTGCGGCGATGTCAGCGTCGCCATTACATTGGGCGCCCGGAAGGAATCGTGCTCGGGAACCCAGATCAGATCCATCTCGCCGTGCGCCCAGCGCGGATCTTGCAGGAAGACGACAAAGGCGCCGCGACGCTTCCACGCCCGCGCATAGGGCACGGTGACGCGGCCGCTGGCGATGACGATATCGGGCGCCGGGCCGACGAATGGCGCGCTGTCGCGCGGATCGACCGGGCCCCAGGGCGCCAGCCGGCCGTAAAGGTATCTGGGCGCGACGCGGCGCATCTCCGCGCCGCTGCCGAGCGCGGCGACGACGCCGAGCGTGTTGACTTCATGGCCGATCCGGCCGGACCCAAGCGCCAGAACGCGCAGACCTTCCGCCGTCAAAGGCCGAGGCGCCCCGGGAGCCATTGCGCGAAGCTGCGGGCGAGCGTGTCCTGGCGCATCCGGGCGCCATAGCCGCCGATGTCGGGAAACGAAACCGTGGCGACGACGGAGCAGGTGAGCGCCGCCTCGCGCCCGTCGAGCCAGCCGACGCCCTCGATCGAATCGATCGCCCCGTTGTTGCTCTGCTGGCCGGCGCCGCCGGGCGGTCCGTAGAACACGCTGTCGATCCGCACCCGCACGTTGCGGTCGGGGCCGAAGGCTAGGGCCAGATAGCCGGGCAGGGCGGCCTCAAGGAAATCGGCGTCGGTGTTGTCGCCGCTGCGGCGCAGCGGCGAGACATCCACCACGGGACCGCGTCCGCGCGCGAGAGCGAACGCGGGCGCGGCGGCGAGCAAGCCCCCGAGCGCCGCGCGGCGGGTCAATCCCAAGCGAAACTTGTTCATGCCGGCGCCCTATTTGTACTCGACCTTGAGGATCTCGTAGCTCTTGCCGCCGCCCGGCGTGTTGACCTCGATCGTATCGCCGGCCTTTTTGCCGATCATGGCGCGGCCCGTCGGCGAAGATACCGACATGCGGCCGTTCTTCACGTCGGCCTCGGTCTCGCCGACGATCTGGAACGTCTTTTTCGCCTTGGTGTCCTCGTCGAGCACGGTGACGGTCGCGCCGAACTTGATCGTGACGCCGGAAAGCTTCGACACGTCAATAACCTCCGCGCGCTGGAGCAGATCCTCCAGCTCGACGATGCGGCCTTCGTTGTGCGACTGGGCTTCCTTCGCGGAATGGTATTCCGCGTTTTCCGAGAGATCGCCGTGCGCGCGCGCCTCCGCGATCGCCTGGACGATGCGCGGGCGCTCCACCTGCTGGCGGCGGGCAAATTCCTTCTCCAGCGCCGCATGGCCTGCAACGGTGACAGGAAACCGTTCCATATCCAAGTCCTACCTTGAGCTATCAAAAAGCAACGTCCGGCGCGGGGCGCCGGACTGATCTCAAGCGAAATAGTCTTGCAGCGCCCGGACTTCAAGATCGCCCGAGGCGCAGGCGCGAACACCTTCCACCGCGGCGATAGCGCCGGAGAGAGTGGTGTAATACGGCGTTTTTTGCAAGAGGGCGGCGCGGCGCAGCGGCTTGGAATCGGCAAGCGAGGTGGCGCCGTCGGTGGTGTTGAACATCAGTTGCACGCCGCCGTTGCGGACCGCGTCGGCCGCATGGGGGCGCGCCTCCGACACTTTGTTGACCTTGGTCGCCGGGACCCCATGCGCGGCCAGGTATTTCTGCGTGCCGCCGGTGGCGATGATCTTGAAACCGAGTTCGGCCAACCTTTTCAGCGGCTCGACAATGCCGGCCTTATCGGCCTCGCGCAGCGAGACGAACACCGTGCCTGTGAGCGGCAGGCTGGCGCCGGCGCCGATCTGGCTCTTGGCGAAAGCGCTGGCGAAATCGTTCGCCATGCCCATCACCTCGCCGGTCGAGCGCATCTCGGGGCCGAGCACCGTGTCGACGCCGGGGAAGCGCGCGAACGGAAACACCGCCTCCTTCACCCCGACATGGTTGAGCGGGGTTTTTTCCAGCCCGAACGAGGCGAGCGGCTCGCCCGCCATCACCCGGCTGGCGATTTTGGCGATCGGCTTGCCGATCACCTTGGCGACGAACGGCACCGTGCGGGACGCGCGGGGGTTCACTTCGAGAACATAGATATGGCCGTCTTTCAGCGCGTATTGCACGTTCATCAAGCCGCCGACATTGAGCGCCAAGGCCAGCTTGGCCGTCTCCGCCTCCAGCTTGGCGATCGTTTCGGCTTTGAGCGACCGAGACGGCAGCGAGCAGGCGCTGTCGCCGGAATGAATGCCCGCCTCCTCGATATGCTCCATCACGCCGGCGACGAACACGGTCTTGCCGTCGCACAAAGCGTCGACGTCGATCTCAACCGCGTCGGAGAGATAGCGGTCGAACAGCAGCGGGTTCTTGCCGAGCACGGTGTTGATCTGGCCGGTCTTGTCGTTGGGATAGCGCGCCTTGACGTCGGCCGGAACCAGGCTCGGCAGCACGCCCAGGAGGTAATCGTCGAACTGGCTCTCGTCGTGGATGATCGCCATCGCGCGGCCGCCCAGCACGTAGGACGGGCGCACCACCAGCGGCAGGCCGAGGTCCGACGCCACCAGCCGCGACTGCTCGACGGAATAAGCGATGCCGTTCTTGGGCTGTTTGAGCCCGAGCTTGTCGAGCAGGCGCTTGAAGCGGTCGCGGTCCTCGGCGAGATCGATGGAATCGACCGAGGTGCCGAGAATCGGCGCGCCGGAAGCTTCGATGGCGTGCGCGAGTTTCAGCGGCGTCTGGCCGCCGAACTGGACGATGACGCCGACGAGGGTTCCGTTCTCGCGTTCTTTGGCGAGGATCGCCAGCACGTCTTCCTCCGTCAGCGGCTCGAAATAGAGCCGGTCGGAGGTGTCGTAGTCGGTCGATACCGTCTCCGGGTTGCAGTTGATCATAATGGTCTCATAGCCCGCCTCGCTCAGCGCGAAACAAGCGTGGCAGCAGCAATAATCGAACTCGATGCCCTGGCCGATCCGGTTCGGGCCGCCGCCGAGGATGACGATTTTGCGCGCGGTCGTCGGCGCGGCCTCGCATTCCGGCGCCCCGCCGAACGGGGCCTCGTAGGTCGAATACATATAGGCCGTGGGGGAGGCGAATTCGGCGGCGCAGGTGTCGATGCGCTTGTAAACCGGCCGCACGTCGAGCGCCTCGCGCGCGGCGGTCACATCGGCCTCCTCGACCCGGGTCAGCGCCCCCAGCCGCGCGTCGGAAAAGCCCGCCGCCTTCAGCGCGCGGAAATTGCCGGAATCGGCGGGCAGGCCGTGGGCGCGCACCTTGCTCTCCAGCGCGACGATCTCGGCCAGCCGCTCGAGAAACCACGGGTCGATCCGGGTCGCTTCATGGGCTTCCGTCACGCTCATGCCGAGCCGGAGCGCCTGCGCGACCTTCAGCAGCCGATCCTGCGTCGGCGTGGCGATGGCGGCGCGCAGCACATTGGCGTCGTCGCCCTTGCCGAGGCCCTCGATCTCGATTTCGTCGAGGCCGGTGAGCCCTGTTTCCAGCGAGCGCAGCGCTTTTTGCAGCGATTCGGCGAAGGTGCGGCCTATCGCCATCGCCTCGCCGACCGATTTCATCGAAGTCGTCAGTGTTGGATCGGCGCCGGGGAATTTCTCGAACGCGAAGCGCGGGATTTTCGTGACGATATAGTCGATCGTCGGCTCGAACGAGGCCGGCGTCGCGCCCCCCGTTATGTCGTTGGCGATCTCGTCGAGCGTGTAGCCGACGGCGAGTTTGGCAGCGACCTTGGCGATGGGAAAGCCGGTCGCCTTGGAGGCGAGCGCGGAGGAGCGCGACACGCGCGGGTTCATCTCGATGACAATCATTTTCCCGTTTTCCGGGTTGACCGCGAATTGCACGTTGGAGCCGCCGGTCTCGACGCCGATCTCACGCTGCACCGCCAGCGAGGCGTCGCGCATGATCTGATATTCCTTGTCGGTCAGCGTCAGCGCCGGGGCTACGGTGATGCTGTCGCCGGTATGCACGCCCATCGGGTCGATGTTCTCGATCGAGCAGATGATGATGCAATTGTCCGCTTTGTCGCGCACCACCTCCATCTCGAATTCCTTCCAGCCCAGCACGCTCTCCTCGATCAACACTTCGCTGGTGGGGGAGGCGTCGATGCCGCGCTCGACGATCTCGACGAATTCGGTCTTGTTATAGGCGATGCCGCCGCCCGTTCCGCCCATGGTGAAACTCGGCCTGATGATCGCGGGCAGGCCGATGTCTTCGAGCGCGGCCAGCGCGCCCGACAGCGTCCTGATCTGATGCGAGCGCGGGGTCGAAAGGCCGATCCTGGTCATCGCCTCGCGGAAGCGCTCGCGATCTTCGGCCTTGTCGATGGCGTCCGCCGTGGCCCCGATCATTTCGACGCCGTATTTTTCCAGCACGCCCATTTTTTCCAGGCTCAACGCGCAGTTGAGCGCGGTCTGGCCGCCCATGGTGGGCAGCAAGGCGAAGCCGCCGGGAATCGCGTTGCGCTCCATGGCGATGATTTTGGCCACCACTTCGGGCGTGATCGGCTCGATATAGGTGCGGTCGGCCAGGTCGGGATCGGTCATGATCGTGGCCGGGTTGGAATTGACCAGCACGATTCGATAGCCCTCGGCGCGCAGGGCTTTCACCGCCTGGGTGCCGGAATAGTCGAACTCGCACGCCTGCCCAATGATGATCGGCCCCGCGCCGATGATGAGAATGGTGGATATGTCGGTGCGCTTGGGCATATGTCCTCTGGGGGCGGCGCACAAAAAAAGGCCGCGCCTGAAGGCAGCGTCCTCAATGGGCTCGTGCGCCGGGGCTAGAGCCGGGGTTTGTCTAGACGAGATTCTCCGTAAGGGGAAGAGCGACAGCGGCGCGGCGCCCGGCCGCTCCACAATGAGGTGGAACAAGGCGCGATTGCAAGAGTTACCATCCCGTAAATATATATGGGCGATATTGTGGCGAATGTCACAGGAATCGTCTAGACGGTGGTGCTAGAGCAGCGCGCCGGTGCGGCGCGACGCGCCACCGGCTCGGGCGGCGTTGGAGGGGTCGGGGAATGGCGCAGTGGACTCGCGGTCTCGCCGTTTTGGCGATGGCGGGCGGCCTGGTCGCGGGGGGAATCGCGCTCGCTCAGGGCCCCAATATGAACCTGCCGATCTTCGGCTTGACGCCGGGCGACACCAGCCCGCACTATGAGTCGACCACTTCCCATTTCAGGTCGAATTTTTTCGGCTCGCCGGACCCGGATCGGGAGGCGCCGGTGCGTGTGCGGTTGCGCGACGACGACGCGCCGCGCGCCCGGACCAAACACGGGGTCGCGGCGTTCGGCTATGGCAAGCCGGTGTGCGTGCGGCTGTGCGACGGGTCGTTTTTCCCTACCGCGTCCGTGTCGGGAGGCGAGGCGGCCTGCGCGTCGCAATGCCCGGATGCGCCGACCGCGCTCTACACCCTGCCGACCGACCGGATCGAGGATGCGGTCTCCTCGACGGGCCAGAAATATACGTCGCTGCCGGTAGCGAAGCGCTATCAGACCAGTTTCGAAAGCACCTGCGCCTGCCATCGCGGGACTGTCGCCTCGCGCGCCAAGGAGTTGTTGCGCGACGACACCCTGCGCAACGGCGACATCGTGATGACGGCCTCGGGCTTTCAGGTCTATCAGGGCGACGGCTATGGCGCGAACCGCGCGAGCGATTTCGTCTCGTTGGCGAAGGCGCGCAACGTCGCCAAGGCGGATCGTCTGACCCTGGCGGCCATGGAGCGCGCCCATTCGGGCTCGCCGCCACCCTTGACCCCGACCGTCGTCGCGGCCCGGCCGAAAGGCAATGTCACGGTCGACAGCGGCGACGCGCCGCCGGCGCGATAAGCCTTATTCCGATCCGCGTAGCCGGATGGTCACGTGGCCGCTGAAGGCGCCGCCGGGCGGCGGGCCAGCGTCGATCGATTGCACGGCGGCGCGCACCTGCGCGGCGAGACTCGAATCGCTCGACGTGACGGATAGGCCGCCAATGCGTCCGCTGGCGTTCACCGTGAACGAGACGCTAACGCTGCCGCTGCCCGACGCGCCCGACGACCGCACGCGTTGCTGGATCATGCCGGCGATGCCGCGGCCGTAGCTGGCGAGTTCGGACGCGGACGCCTTCGGCGCGCTGTCCTTGCGCTCCTTCGGCTTTGTCTCGCTCGCGGGGCTCGGCTTCGGCTTGGGCTCCTGCGTCGGCTTTGGCGTCGGCTTGGGAGTCGGTTTGGGGCTTGGCTTCGGACTCGGCTTGGGGACCGGCGTCGGGATCGATGGTGCGGGTGGCTCGACGGCGGGTGGCGTCTCAACAGGCGTTGGGGTTGGCTCGGGCGTCGCTGTTTCCGTGGGCGTCGGCTCTGGCGTGGGTGTCTGCGAAGGGGTCGGCTCCGGCATCGGCGTCTGCGTAGGCTCAGGGCTCGGCGTCGGCGAGGGCGTCGGCTCCGGCGCGTCGAGCGTGATTTCGATTTCCGGAGGCGGCGGCGGGGGCGCGACAGGTCGCATCACGATCAGCGCCGCGGCCGCTGCGTGCGCCGTGATCACGAACAGGATCGCGGCCGGGCGCAGCCATAACGGCCTTGGCGTCATTTGGCCGGTTCGGCCGGCGGCGGGCCCGGCGCCGTTACGATGGCGATATGGGTGACGCCGACCAGGGTCAGCCGGTCCATCGCCTTGACGACATCGCCGAACGGGGCGTCCTTGTCGCCCCTGATATGCACGACCTGGGTCGGATCGTCGCCCATCTTCGCCTTCACCGCCGCGCCGAGCGCGTCGAGCGTGATCGCGTCCGAGCCGAAAGCGAGCCGGCCGTCGCGCGCAACCGAGACGATCAGCGGCGCCTTGGGGTTGAGCGCTTTCGCCGAGGCGGCCTTGGGCAGATCGACCTTCACGCCCGGCGTCAGCAGCGGCGCCGTCACCATGAAGATGATGAGCAGCACCAGCATCACGTCGACCAGCGGCGTGACGTTGATCTCGGCCAGCGGGGCGTAGATCTCGTCGTTATCGCCGTTGCGCAGGGAGACGCTCATGGGCGCGGTTCGGCGACCAGCATCACCGCCCATTCCTCGATCAGATTGGTCATCGCCCGTCCCGCGCGCGAGAACGAGGCGCCGATGCGGTTGTAGCCGACGCTGGCGGGAATCGCCGCCGCCAGGCCATAAGCGGTCGCGGCGAGCGCCTCGGCGATGCCTGGCGCGACCACGGCAAGGCTGGTGTCCTTGGCCGCGGCGATGCCGGCGAAACTGGTCATGATGCCCCAGACCGTGCCGAACAGGCCGACGAACGGGGCCACCGAGGCGATGATGGCGAGATTGGGCAGGCCGCCCTCGGCGCGCGCGATCAGGTCGCGCCCCGCGCGCGCCATCGCCTCGCCGATGCGCTGGCGCCGCTCGCTCGCGGTCTCGCCCTCCACCGCCAGCCCCGCCGCCTCGCGGCCGGCCTGCGCGATCGGCTCCAATCCCGCGCCGTCGCCGCCGGTGCGGGCGCCTCGGATCGCGCCCTTAAGGCGCGTCGCCGACACCGAGCCCTCCAGGATCAGCACCCAGCACCAGACCGAGGCCAGACCCAGCGCCGCCATCACCGCCTTGCCGATCGGCCCGGCTTGCAGGAACAGATTGAGCGGCGATAGACTTTCCACGCGGGCCTTCCCTGATGCGCCCGCAACAGGCGCCGAGCCGCCCGTATAGCGCGCGCGCCTTTTCGCGCAAACTTGGGGCGGCCGGGATTTGCTCCTGATCTGGACCAGATCAAGGCGCGGCGGACCGGCGGGTAGTAACAAGGGGCTTTTCGCAATACGGGAGGGGACTATGGAGATTGATGGCGCCGAGACGCCGCCGCCCGCGCCGCCGCCCGCCCTCGCGCCGCGCCGGGCGGAAAAGCCGCATGTCCCCCGACACGACCCGGCCGCGATCCGCCGCGCGTTCGAGACCGGCGACTATCCCTATACAACCAAGGTCGGCGAGCGCGACTATCTGGAACGGGTCAAGCCGCTACAGGCCGAACTGGTCAAGGCGCAGAACTGGATCAAGGACACCGGCGAGAAAATCCTCGTGCTGTTCGAAGGGCGCGACGCCGCCGGCAAGGGCGGCACGATCAAGCGCTTCATGGAGCATCTCAACCCGCGCGGCGCCCGCATCGTCGCGTTGGAGAAGCCCAACGAGCGCGAGCGCACGCAATGGTATTTCCAGCGTTATCTCGCACAACTGCCCTCGGGCGGCGAAATCGTGTTCTTCGACCGCTCCTGGTACAATCGCGCCGGGGTCGAGCGCGTGATGGGTTTCTGCTCGGCCAACGAATATCTGGAGTTCATGCGCCAGGCGCCGGAGATCGAGCGCATGATCGTGCGCTCCGGCATCCGGCTCTACAAATACTGGTTCTCGGTGACGCGCGAGGAGCAGCGCCGGCGCTTTGCGGCGCGCGAGACCGACCCGCTCAAACAATAGAAACTGTCGCCGATCGACAAGGCCTCGCGCGACAAATGGGACGAATACACCGAGGCGAAAGAGGCGATGTTCTTCTACACCGACACCGCCGATGCGCCGTGGACCATCATCAAGTCGGACGACAAGAAGCGTGCCCGGCTCAATTGCCTGCAACATTTCCTCAGCGAATTGCCCTATCCCAACAAGGACCACCGCGTCGTCGCCGGCCCCGACCCGCTGATCGTGGGTTCCTCGCGGCTGGTGATCGGCGGGCGCACAGATATTCTGGAGGCTTCCACGCCGCCGGGCAAACGGCGCCGGCGCTAGTTCAACCAGAACTCGCTATCGACGGCGCGAAACTCGGACGGCTTAATCAGGCCGCAATGGCTGACGACGACCGAATGCAGCGCGCCGTCAATCTCGCGCCGCCAGAAATCCAGAAACTTTTTCAGTTCGGGGAAGTGCGGTTGCAGGTCGAGATGCTGCCAGATGAAGGTTTGCAGGAACGAGGGGTGATCGGGCAGCCGATAGAGAATGTTGGCCGTGGTGAGCCCGTAGCCCTGCATACGGCGGCGGAATTCGCTGGAGACCATGGCGAGCCTTTGGGTTGAGCGCTGCGCCCATGCTGCCACGATTTTCGCCGAGCGCAAGTGCAAACAGCGCGCTTTGTATCTATTTATCAGACTGTTAGCGCTCAGAGAGGGGGAGTGCTGACAAGCAAGGCTCAGGCCCTACTTGACCACGGCCTGCTCCAACGCCGCGAGGATTGTTTCGACGACCCCGTCGAGGTTTTGATAGATTTCGATATTCCCGGCGCGAACGACGCGGTATCCGAGGCGGCGCAACAAGGCCTCCCGTCGCGAGTCGCCGTCCAACTCGTGCTCGGTTGTGTGGGTGGCGCCGTCGATTTCTATCACGAGTTTTCGCGCACGACAGACGAAGTCGACAAAGAATGGCCCGATCGGCTCCTGGCGCACGAATTTGCAGCCGCCCAATCGCTTTGCCCGCAGCGCGCGCCAAAGCAGACGCTCCGCTTGCGATCCCTCGCGCCGGAGATGGCGCGCACGCAGGGTTTTCGCGTTATCGGGGCCTCGCATGTTATGAGCCTAGCGATTTGCGTGGCGCGGCTCAAGAGAGCCGAGTTTTGGCTTGGCCGTGGACGCCCGCTTGCCGCCCCCTCTCCCCGCATGGCGGGGAGAGGGCCGGGGTGAGGGGCGTCTCCGAGGCTTCGCTGCGGTTGCCCGGCCCCTCACCCTTACCCTCTCCCCGCAAGCGGGGCGAGGGAAGGCGGAGACGGGCGTGGGCGTCAATCAACCGTCGGCGGCTCGACGGGCAAGCGTTTGGCTGTTTTCCGCCCTGGGGGCTTCGCTTTCTTTCGTTGTTTGGTCCTGGTCGAAGACGACGAACGCGGCTTGGGGCTCTGGCCGCCGACCAAACTTTTCAGCACCGTCAGCAATGTCGCGATCCCGAACGCGGCATTTCCGATCGCGCTGGCGTCTTTGCCGATCGCCTTCGTCAGTGCGGTGATGTCGTGCAGCGTTGCGTGGATCAGCGCGGCGGCGTCGGGCGTTGTCCAGAGGGCGAGGGCGCCGGCGGCGGTCGCCGCGCCCGCCACGGCGCCTTTGCCGCCGATGCGCGCGGTCGCTTTCTTGGCGTTGTCGCCGACGTAGGCGATCATGCGCGAGAAGTTGAGAGCGTCGAGCGCGCCGAGCGCGAGTTTGTCGACGTAATCGCCGAGCGTGCGGCTGCCGCGTTCGATGTTTTCCGGCAGACGCAACGCCTCGACCGCGCTTTCCGCAACGAGGTCCGGGTGGGCGGCGGCGGTGTTGGGGAGTTGGTCGAGCGCCGCGCGCACTTGCGCGGCGGTCGCAGGGCTTTTCGCCAGCCCGACGGCGGCCTGGTGAGCGATGAGGTCGCGCGCTTCGGGATATTGCGCGACCAGCAGGCGAAGCGAACGGCCGAGGCTGTCGATGCCGGCGATCAGGTCGACCGGATGTTCGGCGCGGCCCTCGGGCGTGTCGTAGTGCCGATGGTCGGATTCAATATCCTCCAACAGCGGCACGAGTTGGCCGAGATCGATCTCCTCCAGCGCGCCTTGCAGCAGATCGGCGAGTTCGGCCAGGTGATCCTGCAAATAGGAATCGGCCTGGGCGCGGGCGGCGCGCTCGCGCAGTTTGGCGATGCGCTTGCGCGCGGCGTCCAGAAAGCCTTGCGTCGTCTTGCGATTGTCTGGCAAGCCGACATCGGGCGAGGCGGCGATGCGGGCGCCGTCGAGCCGGAAAATATGCGGCGAGGCTTTCTGTTCGAGCGCCTTGGCGGCGTCTTCGGCGGTCGGGGGCTCGGGCGGCTTGGGCAGATGCGCGCGGATCCAGGCGTTGGCGGCCTTGGCGCCTTTCTCCCATTCCGCTTCCGGGACGGTGGCGAACACGAGTTCATAGGCTTCGCCGCGCGAGCCGCCGCGCAGGCGCTCCTCGTACCAGTCGATCCAGGCTTGCCAGTCGACTTCGACGGGGAGGCGGGCGCGCAGGCGGGTCCAGGCGTCTGTCGCCCAGGAGGGCGCCTCGTTCGGCCAGAGCGGGGCGTCAACGACGCTGGCAGCATCAAGCGGGACTTCAATTAGCCGCAACGCGTCTGCGTACGTGGCGGCGAAAGTGACGGCGGTATCGGCGGAAGCGGTGTGGGCAGCGGTGGCGGATTCGGCGCAGGCGCGAGCAGCGGCTAGGCCATCGGTCGCTGCGGTTGTCAAGGCGCTCCGTGCCGCGGCAGCAATTCTAAAAGTAGCGCATCGCGTTCGGTTTATGGGCCATCGCGGATATTCACGAGTTCTGGCGGGATGGTGGAATTTGTGAGGACTTCGAGGAGGACGCGCCGGGAGGGAAAGACGACATAACCTGTCAGCATGAGGATATGGGCGAAGAAACTTGTGCGCTTGGCGGCGGCTACGCGCGCGGCTTTCCAGGGCGGCTCCACC
>JANLPL010000025.1:0-16046 GCA_031367195.1 Bradyrhizobium sp. | reverse complement strand
CGCTTCGGCATGGGCATGGGGTCGCTCAGGATCTACGATCCGCAACGCCGCGACCGCCTCCTCCTGCTCAACGCCTTCGCCATTCTGTTGCTGACAATCCTGGGCGCCGCCGGCGAGAGCCTTGGTATGGATCGTCAGTTGCGCACCAGCACCGCCAAGCGTCGCGTCCACTCGCTGTTCCGCCAAGGCTGCCTGCTCTACGAACTCATCCCCAACATGCCAGAACACCGCCTGCGCCCGCTCATCGAGCGATATCAAGAATTACTCACGCAAAACCGAACCTTCTCCCAGACCTTCGGCTTCGTTTGAAAATGAGGGGAGTTGTGAGCGCCCGCCCCTACTGCCCCCGCATATCTTCCCGCCGCACCCCCGCCACCACCTGCGGCTTCTTCATCGCGTCGCGGCGGAACGGCTCGCCTAGCTCCTGGTTGAGCATCACTTCGATGAAGGTCGTCGCGCCCTTCCCCTGCGCCTCGACCGCCTCGCGCAAAGCCGCCTCCAGCGCCGCCGTCGTCTCGACACGGCGTCCGACAAACCCGCAGGCCTCAGCGATCCTGGCGTAGGACACGCGAGGGTTCAGCTCGGTCCCGACAAAATTGTCGTCGTACCACAGCGTCGTGTTGCGCTTCTCCGCGCCCCACTGGAGGTTGCGGAAAATCACCATCGTGATCGCCGGCCAGCCTTCGCGGCCGAGCGCCGTCATCTCGTTCATGGAAATGCCGAACGCGCCGTCGCCGGCGAAGCCCACGACGGGCGTATCCGGGCAGCCGATCTTGGCGCCGACGATGGCGGGAAAACCATAGCCACACGGCCCGAACAGGCCCGGCGCCAGATATTTGCGTCCCCTTTCGAAGGTCGGATAGGCGTTGCCGATGGCGCAATTATTGCCGATGTCGGAGGAGATGATCGCATCCCTCGGCAAGGCGCGCTGAATCGCCCGCCACGCCTGTCGCGGCGTCATCAACTCGGGGTCTTTCGCCCGTGCCCGCGCGTTCCAGGTCGTGCCGGGATCGTCGTCCTCGTGATCCATCGAGGTCAGCTGCTGCGCCCAGGCGGACTTTGTCTGATGGATCGTCGCCCGCCGCTCCTCGCGGTCGCGCGCGCCGGCGTTGGCCGACAGCGCGCCCAACAACGACGTCGCCACTCGCCCCGCGTCGCCGCAAATGCCGACATCGACCCGCTTGGTCAGGCCGATCCGATCCGGGTTGATGTCGACCTGAATGATTTTCGCCTGTTTCGGCCAATAGTCGATTCCGTAGCCCGGTAGCGTCGAGAACGGATTGAGCCGCGTCCCGAGCGCGAGCACGACGTCGGCGCGAGCGATCAGCTCCATCGCCGCCTTCGAGCCGTTGTAGCCGAGCGGCCCCGCATGCAGCCGGTGCGAGCCGGGAAAGGAATCGTTGTGCTGGTAGCCGGAGCAGACCGGGGCATCGAGTTTTTCCGCCAGCGCAATCGTCTGCGGAATCGCCTCGCCGAGCACGACGCCGGCGCCGGAGATGATGACGGGGAAAGCGGCGTCCGAGAGCAATTTCGCCGCCGCCCCAATCGCCGCCTCGCCGCCCGGGGGCGGTTCGAACCGCACGATGGTCGGCAGATCAATGTCGATCACCTGCGTCCAGAAATCGCGCGGCACGTTGATCTGCGCCGGCGCGCGGCCGCGCCAGGCTTTCAGAATCACGCGGTTCAGCACTTCCGCCATGCGCGAGGCGTCGCGCACCTCCTCCTGATAGCAGACCATGTCCTGGAACAGCGCCATCTGCGGCACTTCCTGGAAGCCGCCCTGCCCTATCGTCTTGTTGGCGGCCTGCGGCGTCACCAGCAGCAGCGGCGTGTGGTTCCAGTAGGCCGTCTTCATCGCGGTGACGAAGCCGGTGACGCCCGGCCCGTTCTGCGCCACCGCCATCGCCATCTTCCCCGTGACGCGGGCGTAGCCGTCGGCCATGATGCCCGCGTTGGATTCGTGCGCGCAATCCCAGAACGTGATCCCGGCCCTGGGGAACAGGTCGCTGACCGGCATCATCGCCGAGCCGATGATGCCGAAGGCGTGCTCTATGCCGTGCGACTGAAGCACCTTGATGAACGCTTCCTCGGTGGTCATTTTCATGGGCGCTACGCCTTGTTCGTCGTCTGCGCGACCTGTAGCCGATGGGGCGAGGTGAAGGAAAGAGCATGAAGGTTGGCAATTTTCTCATCGACGAGCGCGAGCTGATCGAAACCTTTGCGCGCGCCTCTGGACCCGGCGGGCAGAACGTCAACAAGGTGTCGACCGCGGTCGAATTGCGCTTCGACGCCCGCCGCTCGCCTGCGCTGCCCATAGATGTCGCGGATAAGCTGATCCAGCTTGCCGGCTCGCGGGCGACGTTGGACGGCGTGATCGTCATTTTCGCCCAGCGCTTCTCCAGCCAGCCGCGCAACCGCGAGGACGCACGGGAGCGACTGGCGGCGCTGATCGAACGGGCCGCCCACCGCGACAAGCCGCGCCGCCCGACGCGGCCGACGCTCGCCTCGAAGAAACGCAGGCTCGAAGCCAAGGGCCGGCGCGGGGACATCAAGGCGCTGCGCGGGCGGACAGGTGAGGACTAGCAGCAATAATTCCGTTGCGTTTGTTTGCCCGAGCAACAACGTTGACACCCCCGATGTTTCGAGAGCTAATGCGAGACCTGCGCGTCGTTATGGCGTCCTCGTCGGACCAATTCAATTTGGGCGCTTTGCGCCCGCAGGGGGAAAACGCAAGTGAACTCGCAAATTGGCTCGCTGGTTTCGATTGATGGCAAAGATCACATCAGCGTGGCGCGATCTCAGATAGGCTTTGCTCTATTCGGCCCCTATGTGGAATTGGAGCCTGGAAATTACGAGGTCGATTTTGAGTTTCGTGTCGGGTCGAGCGTCTCGCCGGCTTCGGACGAATTCGTTTGCAAATTGGATGTGGCGTGCGGATTTGGCACGGACATTCTCACGCGCGTGGACGTCTCGGCCGATCAACTCGAGAGCGGCGAAACGCGCAAAATCGCTCTCCCGTTCTCGATTTCCGAGCGGACCGCGCAGCTCGAATTTCGCGTCTGGTCCCTTGGCAAATTGGATTTCGCGATCGCCGTACAACGGCCCGTCAGGCTCGTATCTGCGCCGCCTTCGTTGCAAGGCGCGAGCGGATTCTGCGATCAACACGCGGTGACGCTGCGCAACTTGAGTTCTCAGGGCGCTACGATTTCCCGCAGATCGGACAGCGCCTACATTTCTCTGGGCGGCGTCAACGTGGTGGCGCGCCATCGCGAGGATTTTCAGATCATCAGCGAAGTGCTCGTCTTCAACACTTACAATATCCTGCCCTTGAGAGACTCTGTCGTCATCGATGTCGGAATGAACATCGGGCTCGCTTCCGTCTTTTTCGCCAAGCAGCGTTGGGCCAAAAAGGTCTATGGATTCGAACCCTTTCGGGATCCGTTCACGCGCTCCAAGGAAACGTTCGACAGCAATAAAACGCTGAAGGAAAAACTCTTCGCACGCAATGCCGGTCTTTCGGACAAGAATGAAAGACCAATAGTTCACTACAGCACCGAGGGGACAATCGCGGCGGGAATAAACGGCGCAGCCTCGGGGGCCGGTGCAGCAACTGGAAATACTGGACGCCGCCGAGGTGTTCCGCGCCATCTGCGCCGAAGCGCGCGCGAGCGGCCTGGGTGTGGTGGTCAAGTTGGATTGCGAGGGATCGGAATTTCCGATTATAAAACGACTCGCGGAATGCTCCCTGATTGCTCAGATCGACGCCTTCATGATCGAATGGCACAAGGTTTGGTCGCCCGATGTCACCCTGAAGGATTTGACTGAACCGCTGCGCGCCAACGGCTTTGTTATTTTCGATCATACGGTCGAAGCCGACCTGTTCGCGGGCATGTTATATGCGGTCAAAGCCCAATTCAGATCAATCTGAGGTAGCGTCCGCAAACGCACGGCTTGCAGCGACGTTGCCGTACTTGCGGGACAACCCATCATCTGAAGAGCCAGCCGTGCAGTCCAAACACTTTACGATCTCCCGCCCGGACGGCCACGCGATCTTTACCCGTCTCTGGCGCCCTGATGCGGCGCCGAGAGCAGCCGTGCAGATCGTCCACGGCCTCGCCGAACATTCGGCCCGCTATGCGCGCCTCGCAGAGGCGCTGACTTTGCAAGGCTTCGCGGTCTATGCGCACGACCATCGCGGGCACGGACCGAACTGCTCCGCCGCCGACCTCGGGTTCTTCGCCGAGCGCGACGGCTGGCGAAAATTGCTCGACGACATCGACGCGGTCGCCGCGCGCATCGGCGTCGATCAACCCGGCCTCCCCCGCGTGTTCCTTGGCCATTCCATGGGTTCGTTTCTCGGACAGACCTATGTCGCCGAGCGCGGAGCGCTGCTCGCCGCGGCTGTTTTGTCGGGCACATCAGGCCCGGCGCCGGCGATTCTGCCCATCGGCAAACGGATCGTCGCGTTCGAGCGCTGGCGCCTTGGGCCGCGCGGCAAAAGCGCGCTCGTGCAGGCGCTGTTGTTTGGCGAGCAGAACAAGCCGTTCCTCCCCGCCCGCACGCCCTATGACTGGCTCTCGCGCGACGCAGATGAAGTGGACAAATATATCGCCGACCCCCTGTGCGGCTTTGCGCTGACCAACCAACTCGCCGCCGATCTCGTCGGCGCGCTTGGGCGTCTCGCCTCGCCGCAACTCGCCGCCCGTATCCCCAAGACGCTGCCAATCTACGTCTTCAGCGGCGCGCGCGATCTCGTCGGCGCCAAGCTGCAAGGTCTGCTGGACGTCTATCGCGCCGCGGGGCTGAACGTGACCGCGAAGATCTATCCCGACGCGCGCCACGAAACGCTCAACGAAGTGAATCGCGACGAGGTCACGCGCGACCTTATCGCGTGGCTCGCGGCGACCTTAGCCGGCGAACAGCGACAAGCCCCCGTCGACCCGCAGCACCTGCCCGTTGATGAACTTGGCGCGCGGACCGGCGAGAAACGCCACGGCCTCCGCGATCTCGTCCGGCTCGGCGTAACGGTTGAACGACTTCTGCTCCGCGTCCATCCGTTTCGTATCAACCACCCGCGTCGCCTGAAACCGCGCTGTCTTGCTTGGTCCCGGGCTGACGACGTTGACGCGCACGCCATCGTCAAGCAGCTCTTTCGCCAGACAGCGCGTGTAATGCACGACGGCCGCTTTCAAAGTCGAATAGACCACCTCCGGCGAGCACCCCATATGGGCGGCGACAGACGCGATATTGACGACCGAACCCGATCCCGCCGCCTTCATCTCCGGCACAAAAGCCTGACACACCAGCATCGTGCCGATCAGATTGTTCTCGGTCAGCACCTTGATGTCCTCGAAGGAAATATCGAGCGCATTATTGGGACTGGGCTTGCCGCCCGCAGCTCCTATGTCGCCCCCGGCGCAATTGACGAGGATATGCACGGCCCCGAGCTTCTCCGAGATCGTCTGTTTCATCTTCGCGACCGCCGCTTTGTCGCCGATATTGCCGCTGACGGCGCAAACCCTGCCGCCGTGTCGCGCCAGTTCGCGCGCCACCGCGTCGAGATCGGGCGCCTCGCCATATTTGGACGGAGCCGTCCACTCAATATCGTGGATCGCGACGTCAGCCCCGAGCGCTGCAAGTTTCTCCGCCATGGCGCGACCGAGACCACGCCCCGACCCGGTGACGAAGGCGGTTTTGCCGCTGAGTTCTCCAGTCAATTTGGTTCTCCCAATATTTGTTGCGCCTGCTTCACAAACCTAGCGCGCGCATGTTGGCCGCGCTGCGGCGGATCATGGCGAGCTCGTATTCGACCAGCGAAGCGTCGTCGCCGGTCTCCCACGGCGTGCGACAATCCGCATCTTCAGCGAGATGGTTGACGCGCGCCGCAGCGAGACAGCGGGCCAGCGCGTCCGCGTTCTTGGGCGGATAGAAGCGCCACCAGTCCGGCGTAAGCAACCGCACATGTCGCGCTTCTAGCGCGCCCGGCTCCAGCACGGCCGTGAGACTTGGTTGATGCGTCAACAACAGATCGAGCATCTGAGCGATGGGAACGGCGCCGTCGCCAATCGCGCAGCGCACGAGACGGTAGCCCTGGTCGGTGAACTGGACCCTGTAATCCTTGAGATGCACGTGGCGGACATGCGGCGCGACGCGCCTGTAGAAATCCATCGGCGCCTCGGCGACCGGAAATGTGTTGCCCGCATCGACGCAGATTCCGACGCCACGCGTTTGCTCGCAAAAACCCACCAATTCGTCGCTGCCGAAATCCTGATGGTTCTCGATCGCCAGCATACGCCCGTCATCGGCGACAATCGGCCCGTATTGCGTCAGTGTCGCGCGCACGCTCTCCACCAACTCCGGCCATTTGTCGGCGAGCGTCGCGCGATCGCCGCACAGCACCGTCGTCAAACCGCAACGGATCGTCGCCGCGTCCAGCGCCCGCGCCGAACGCACCGCGCTCTCAAACGGCCCCATCATCAGGCCCCAGCTCACAATCGGCGTCAACCCCAGACAACCGAGTTGGTCCTTCAACGCCGCCAACTCGGCGTCGCTCATCGCGCGCAACCAGGGATCGAATAGCTCGATCGCGCGCGCGCCCACTTCAACGCAAAGTGCAATAAAACCTTCCAGCCCCACGCCGTTCGGATTGGCGCGCGGCCCTCCAGCCCCCTGTAGCCCCAAGTGATAGGTCAACCCATAGGGGTTGAGGCCAAACACGACGGATTGCGCTCGTCCGATCATCGCAACCCCGCGTCGACCGTGAAGCTTTGCTTGGTGATCATGCGGCTATCGTCGGCGGCCAGAAACAAGATCATGCGCGCGATTTCCTCGCCAAGCAGCACATGGCGCATCAACTGCCGTTCGACCATCGCCTGCACGGATTCCTCAGTCTTGTACCAAAGCTGCCGTTGCCGATCGGTCATCACCGCGCCCGGCTCAATAGCGTTGACGCGGATGTTGTCGGTCCCGAAGGCGCGCGCCAGCGCCCGTGTCAGCCCCAACACAGCCGCCTTGGCGGTGGCGTAAGCCGCCATTTCACCCGCCCCGAAACGCCACGCGGTCGAGGACATGTTGATGATCGAACCGCCGCCGAGTTCGCGCATATGCGCGCGCACCGCCTGCGCCGCGAAGAACTGATGACGCAAGTTGACGTTTTGCGTATGATCCCAGAACTCGACTGAAACATCGTCGATGTCATGCCGCTGATCGTTGGCCGCATTGTTGACTAGCACGCTGATCGGCCCCAGCGCTTCCCGCGTATCTGCGATCGTCGCTTGCAGGGCCGCGATGTCAGTCACGTCGCAAGACAGAAAGAGCGGCTTCGGCAGGCCGAGCGCCGCGAGCCGTGCGGCGAGCGCTTCGCCTGCCGAGCTCTGCAAATCGACAAACGCCACCTTCGCCCGTTGCCGCGCGAACGCCTCCACAATATCGGCGCCAATGCCGGTGGCGCCGCCGGTGACGAACACCACCCGCTCGGCGAGGCTGGGATAGTGGGCGAAACTCACGCGCTGGCTCTCGCAATCAGGGTTTCATCGGCGGGATCGAACAGGCAGACATTGGCCATATCGAGGCCGACTTTCATGCGCTCGCCGAGACGCGGCGCGCCATCTGGATCGAACCTGCCGGTTATGTCGCGATCGGCAAGCTTCAACACGGCCAGCGTCTCCGCCCCCGTCGGCTCGACAACATCGACCGGCGCCTCAAAAGCCGCGAGCGCGGGTTTGCGAGATTTCAAGTCTTCATCGTAGCGGAACAAATGCTCCGGTCGCGCGCCCAGGACAACACGATTGCCGGCCGGCGCCCGCGATGGTTGATAGGGCAACGGCAACGTCGCGACGCCGCCGCCGAACAGCGCGAATTCGACCGCCAGCGCGCCATTCGCCTGCGTCAAAAGCGCGGGGATGAAGTTCATTGAGGGGCTGCCCATGAAGCCGGCGACAAACATGTTCGCCGGTCGGCTATAAACGACATGCGGCTCATCGAATTGTTGCAATTGTCCCAGATACATCACGGCGATGCGCGTCGCCAGCGTCATCGCCTCGATCTGATCGTGCGTGACATAGACTGTCGTCTTGCCGACGCGCTGATGCAGCTTCTTGATCTCCGTACGCATATCGACACGTAGCTTAGCGTCGAGATTCGAAAGCGGTTCGTCAAACAAGAACAGCTTGGGATCGCGCACCAGCGCGCGTCCCATCGCGACGCGCTGACGTTGTCCGCCCGAGAGTTGACCGGGCTTGCGGTTGAGCAGTTGTTCGATTTGCAACAGCGCGGCGACGCGCTTCACCGCCTCGTCCTGCTCCGGCTTAGGAATGCGGCGGCTCTCCATGCCGAACGTGATGTTCTGGCGGGCCGTCATCGTGGGATAGAGCGCGTAGGACTGAAACACCATGGCGATATCGCGATCCTTCGGCGGCACCGCGTTGACGAGTCGGCCGTCGATGCGGATTTCGCCCTCGCTCACCGTCTCCAGTCCGGCGATCATCGCCAACAGAGTCGATTTGCCGCAACCGGAGGGGCCGACGAGGGCGACGAACTCGCCCTCCTGCGCTTCGAGGTCGATGCCCTTCAACACATCGACCGCGCCGAAGCGCTTGCGTAGCCGCGCGATGGTCAGCGTCGCCATTGCCGAACTCTCATTTGACAGCGCCCTGTGTCAGTCCGCGCACAAAATATTTGCCGCCGACGAAATAGATCAGCAACGGCGGGACGGCGGCGATCAGCACCGCCGCGCTGGTGACGTCATAGGCTTTCGCATTCATCACCGTCGTGGCCAATGCAACCACGGAGGCCGTGATCGGCTGCTCCCGGCCGCCGGTGAACACCACGCCAAACAGATATTCGTTCCAGATGCCGGTGAACTGCCAGATCACGGTGACGATCAGAATCGGCGGCGACAGCGGCAGCACGATCTTAATCAGGATGCGCCAGAAGCCGGCGCCGTCGATACGCGCCGCCTTGATCAGATCGTCGGGAATGTTGATGTAGTTGTTGCGGCAGAACAGCGTCGTGAACGACAGGCCCTGGATGCAATGAACGAGAATGAGGCCATAGACCGTGTTTGACAAATGCAGACGCCCGAGGATGAACGCCCAAGGCATCAGGGCGACCTGGCCAGGCATAAAGACGCCCAGTGTGACGCAGGCGAACAGGAATTCCGAGCCGCGAAAGCGCCATTTTGACAGCACGTAGCCGTTGACGGCGCCCAGCAGCGTCGAGATGATTGTGGCGGGTATCGTCATCATCAGTGAGTTGTAGAAGTTGCGCTTCACGCCCTGACAGGTGCCCGCTACACAATAATGGCTCCAGGCGTTCGACCAGGCGCCGAAGGTGAAACTGCGTGGAAACGCAATCAGCCCGTTCTGCGTGATCTCCGGCAGGCTGCGGAACGAATTGGCGACGATCACGAACAGCGGCAGCAGATAAATAAACGCGAAGAAGCAGAGAAAGCTGTAAACCGCGACGCGTCCCAACGCATTGCGGCGACGCTCGGCGCGCACCGACGAAAGATATTCGGCCTGGAATGCGTCAACCATGGCGGCCCGCCTCCCGATTGCGCCGCCATACCAGCCATACTGAGTAAGGGACGAGCACCAGCGCGAGCGCCGCCAGCATCATGATCGAGGCTGCCGCGCCGATAGCGATCTGGCCGCGCTGGAACATGAGATCGTAAACGTAATTGGCGGGAAATGTCGTCGAAATACCTGGCCCACCCTGGGTCAGGGCGACAACCAGATCGAACGTCTTGATCGCGAATTGCAATAGCACGACAGCAACCGAGATGAAGATCGGCGCGATGCTTGGCAGCAAGACTTTGCGATAGGTGCGGAAGCGGCTGGCGCCGTCGATATCGGCCGCCTTCACGATATCGGGATCGACCGAGCGAAGGCCGGCCAACAATAACGCCATCGCGAAGCCTGAGGACTGCCAGATTCCGGTGGCGATGATCGAATAGATCGCCAGATTGCGGTCTGTCGTCAGGCGGAAGGTGAAGTCGGTCCAACCAAATCCACGCACCAGATATTCGATGCCGGCGTCAGGACTATAGATCCAGCGCCATACCGAGCCCGTCACCGCGAAGGAGACGGCGAGCGGATAAAGAAAGATCGTGCGAAAGACGCTCTCGCCGCGCACGCGGCTGTCGAGCGCGATGGCGAGCCCGAGCCCCAGCGCCATGGATAGCGACACGTAGAAAAGACTGAAGAACAGCAGATTGCTGTAGGCGATCTGCCAACGCGTGTTGGACCAGAGATCGAAATAGGGCTTTAGCCCGACAAACCCGTAGCTCGGCAGCAACGAGGAATTCGACAGCGAGATGTAGAACGTCCAACCCGTAAAAACGAAGACATAGATAAAACTCGCGGCCAGCGACGGCGCGATCACCAGGATCGGCGTCCAGTCGGCGAGGCGTTCGCGCCAACGTGGGGTCGCGGGCGCCAAGCCGGCGGTTCGATTGACGAGAGAGGTCATGGAGATCGGGTTGTCGTCCGCCGCACGACGGCCCACGCTTCATCGGCGACAAAGCGTGGGCCGCGACTATTCAGGCAAAGTCGTCACTTCTGCGCGTCGACGGCGTCCGCCATCGCAGTGGCGCCTTCTTTCGGCGTCATCTTCGGATTGTTAACGAATGTGGTGATCACATCCATCGCCGCGCCGCGATATTTTTGCAGGATCGTCATATTGTGCGCGAACGAGCGCACCAGCGTCTTATCGGCGATCGAGGCCGCCAGGTCCTTCTGCGCCATCTGCTGGCAGGGATTGAAGCCCTGGCTGAGATCGACGTCGAGACGCGCCGGGATAGATCCCTTGGCCTGGTTGAACACGGTCTGGAATTTTGGCGACAGGATCAACTGCGCCAGCAGCTTCTGGCCGGAGATAAAGTCCGGGTCGGTCTGTTTGAAGAACACGACCGAGTCCGAATTGAGGATGAAGCCCGGCTTGTCCCAATCCGTCGGCGCCTGACCGCAGACATAGTCGGCCGGCGTTTTCAATCCCGCGCCGGCGAACACCCCGATCTGCCAGTCGCCCATGATCATGAAGGCGGCTTCGCCTTTGGCGATCATGCTGACCATCGTGTTGTAGTCGCGCCCCGCAATGCCGGGGTCCATATATTTGGAGATCATCAACCGCATCTGCTCGAACGCCTTCACCATTTCGGGCGAGCGCATCGCGGCGGAATCGCCTTCGACGAAGGCCTTGCGGAACAGGTCGATGCTCTGGCCATAGACCACGACTTCGAAGGTGGTGGAATCGGTCCAGTCGGCGCTGAAATGCGCGATGCACTTGAGGCCCGCGGCCACCGCCTTGTCGCAAGCGGCGTTGAATTCGGCCCAGGTCTTGGGCAATTCCTTTATGCCGGCCTTCTCCATCGCTTTCGTGGAGCCCCAGAGCCAGTTGATGCGGTGAATGTTCATCGGAGCCGCGACCCAGTGGCCGGTCGGCTTCATCACCGGCAGCAATTCCGGCGCGACCACCTTGTCCCAATTTTCCGACTTGGCGAGGTCGTCGATATTGGCCGTCATGCCCGTGGCGTTCCACTCGGCGATCTCAGGACCCTTCAGCTGAACCGCGGGCGGGGCGTTGCCGGCGACGACGTCGGCGCGCAATTTCGCCAGCGTATTGGCGGTGTGGCCGGCGATGGAGGTCTGCTCCCACTTGCCGCCGGCGGCGGTGAACATCTCGCCGAGCTTTGCGATGGCGGCGGCGTCCGAGCCTTCCGACCATTGATGCAGCATATTTGTCTTGGGTTCCGCGGCCGCGGTCCCGATCATGGCCAGCAGGGCCGCTCCGGCGAGCGCCGCTCTTTTCGTCAGCATCCTGGTCCTCCCTCGCGCGCGCCGGAGGTCAAGTCGACCCCGCGACGCGGATTTGCGCTTTTGTCCGCGCTCCATTATTTCTATTTCGAAAGAATTCCGCTTGTCAACCGACCAGCGCCGGGAGGACGCCCATGCTGAGGGACGATTTGCAGTCCCTGCTCGACGACGCCGACGCCGACCACGCCGAGGCGCGGGTGGTGCGCGTGCTGAGCGAACGCGGCGCCGTCTCCGCCAATGAGATCGCGCGCGCGACGGGCCTTGCGCGCTCTACAATTTCGCAAGCCCTGGCGGAATTACGCAAATCGCGCGTCATCGTCGAGGCCAGCCCCGGCGACGGCGCGCGCGGCGTTGGCCGACCGGCCGCGAGTTTTGCGCTCAATCCGCACGCGGGCGCCTGCATCGGGCTGCATCTTTCGCTCGACGAGCTGAAATTGACGGCCGCCGACGTTTCGCATTCTGTCATTTTTGAAAAAACTGTGCCGCTCGGCCGCGACTACGGGCCGGCCGCAGCCGTCGAGGCCGCCCGGCGGACCTTGCGCGACTCCTGCCGTGAAGCGGGCGTGGACTGGCGCTCGGTGATCGGCGTCGGCGTCGCCTTTTCCGGCCCGGTCGCGCCGGATGGGCGCGTGCAGCGGGCGAGCATCATCCCGACCTGGGCCGGCGTCAATCTGCGCGAGGCGTTCGAGCCGGCGCTGGAGCGGCCGATCTTCGCCGACAATGAGAGCAATTGCTCGGCGCTCGCCGAAATGACCTGGGGCGCGGCGGTGGGCGTCGATGATTTCGTGTTGTTCAAGATCGACATCGGCGTCGGCGGCGCCATCGTCGCCAACGGCCGCGTGCTGACGGGCGTCGCCGGCGCCGGCGGCGAATTCGGCCACATGACGCTCGACCCGCACGGCGATCTTTGCCGCTGCGGCAATCGCGGCTGCCTCGAATTGACCGCGAGCCTCAATCCCGCCGTCGCCGTCGCCTCGCGGCTGGCCGGGCGCGAGGTCGGCGTCGACGAATTCGTCGAGGCGGCGGCGCAAGGCGACGTGGGCTTCCGCCGCCTGCTCGCCGACACGGCGGAGGTCGCCGGCCGCGGCCTCGGCATGATCGGGGCGATCCTCAACCCCGGCCTCATCCTGATCGGCGGCCGCGCGGCGCTGGCGGGCGACGCGCTGCTCGCGCCCTTGATCGCCTCCTATGAGCGCCACACGCTGATTAAGCGCGACGAGACGCCCCCCGCGCAGCGCGTGCGGATTGAGATCGCCAAATTTCCGCGCAATCAGGCGCTGCTCGGGGCCGTGGCGCTGGTGATGCGACGGCGCGGCCGGTTGAACTGAATCTGAGTTTGAGGCGCGCCGCGCGTACGGCTAAGGTGAGCGAGTCGCGCATTTTCCGCGCGCTTAGCCCGGAGGCCTGAATGCTTAGAACCCTGCTCATCGTTGGCGCGCTGATGTTTGCCGCGCCGGCGCTCGCCGCTTCGACCTTGGCGGCGGTCGACGCCGACAAGGACGGCACGATTGATCTGACCGAAGCCAAGGCCGCGGCGGGCGCGGCGTTCGACAAGCTCGATCTGGATCACGACGGATCGCTCGACAAAAAGGAACTGAAGGGGCGCGTCGCCAACAAGGATTGGGCCGCCGCCGATCCCGACAAGGACGGCACGCTGAGCAAGGACGAATATCTCGCCCTGGTCGAAATGATGTTCAAGAAAGCCGACCCGGACGCGGAAAGCACGATCGACAAGAAGGAATTGAAGTCGAAAGCTGGCGGGCAATTGCAGCGGCTCTTGAAGTGAGAGGGAGGGTCCGCGCGGGAAGGGGCGGACCCTCGCAGCCCTGGCCACCGTGAGCAGAAGCGACGGCGCGGCCAAGGCGTTTACCGGGCGGATAGAATCGGAGTTCCCGTCTCACATCCTGCGCTTCTCCACCGCCGCGCGAACCAGATCGCCTGATGTGCGCGCGCCCAGTTTCGTTTTCAGCACGGCGCAGTTCGTGGCGATGGTCTTGTAGGAGACGCCGAGTTCGGCGGCGACATCGGCGAGGCTGCGTCCCGCGCCGAGCAAGCGCAGAATGTCGTTTTCGCGCGGCGACAGGGCGCCGGCGGAGCGAGTATGCAGAAAGGCGATCTCGCGCGCCATGGCGGGCGTGAGGTAGGTTTCACCCGCCAACAACACATCGACCGCTTCGAGAAACCGCTCGGGCGGGTCGGATTTGGTTAGATAGGCGCGCGCGCCGAGTTCGATCGCGCGCGCGGCGATGGCGGGGTCGGCGTTCATGCTGAAGGCGATCAGCCGCGCCTCCGCCTCGCGCGCGAGAATGCGGCGAATCACGTCGAAGCCGGAGAGATCAGGCAGGTTGATGTCGATCAGCGCGAGATCGGCGGCCAGATCGAAGAACGCCTCGACCCCCGCCGCGCCTTCGCGCACGGCAAATGTCTCGACCTCGGCGCGGCCGGCGAAGATCGCCCGGCAGCCGGTGACGACGACGGGATGATCGTCGATGATCAACAGACGCAATTTTTGGCTTCCCTGCCTCGCGCCAAGCCCGCCCCGACGCGCGCGTGTTATAGCGCAGCCATGGCCGCCCTGTCCCTTCGCCGTCGCCTGAGCCTCGCCTTCGCGGCCGTGCTGGCGCTGCTGATCGCGCTCGACATTGCGCTCACCGTGCTGGGCGCGGGTCGCCGGATCGATCCGGAAGTGGCCAACGCGACGGCGCTGACGAGCGGCGCCTTGCGTGAGGCGGTCAAGGGCGTCGCGGCGGGGCCGGATCTTGACGA
Organism: Bradyrhizobium sp.; assembly: GCA_031367195.1. Classification (GTDB taxonomy): domain Bacteria; phylum Pseudomonadota; class Alphaproteobacteria; order Rhizobiales; family Beijerinckiaceae; genus Roseiarcus. The sequence continues at coordinate 1,467 of JANLPL010000025.1, read as the reverse complement.
GCGGCTCGCGGCCTTGGCGGCGAGCTTTGATCGGCTGCGCCACGTGCGCGTGACCTATCGGCCCGAGGGCGCGGTCGCCGTCAGGTCTGCTCCGACCCGCCCTCGGCCGCCAGCCTGGTTCGTCGCGCTGGTGCGTCCGCGCGCCGTTTCTCAAACCGTCGCGGCGTCTGTGCAGGGGCGAAGCGTCGGCGCTTTCGTCGTAGAGGGCGATCCCGACGACGAGATCGGCGAATTATGGGACAGTCTTGTCACGCTGACGCTGGACGGCGCGGCTTCGGCCGCGCTGGGATTTGCGGTCATCACGCTCGTCGCCCGCTTCGCCCTGGCGCCGCTGGAGCGGCTCACCGCGGGCCTGGCGGCGCTCGGCCGGCGCGAATACGCCGCCCGGCTGCCCGAACAAGCCGCGCCCGAATTCGCCCCCCTGCTCGCCCGCTTCAATGTGCTCGGGGCCTCGCTCGAAGCCGCCGAGCGCGAGAACCGGCAGTTGCGGGCGCGGCTGGTTTCGATCCAGGACGAGGAGCGCAAGGAGATCGGGCGCGAATTGCACGACGAGATCGGCCCCTATCTGTTCGCCGCGCGCGCCCAGGCGGGCGCCGCGCGCCGCGCCGCGCCGGAGCCCGCGCTCGACGCGCTGATCGAAACCATCGACGCGCTGCAAGCCGTCAACCGCCGCATCCTCGACCGTCTGCGCCCGGTTGCGCTGGAGGAACTGGGGCTCGCCGCCGCGCTCGACGCGCTTGGCCGCTTCTTCGAGCGCAACAGTCCCGCGCTACAGGTTTCCGTGCACTGCGCCGAACTCCCGCCGCTGTCGCCGGGTTTGGAGGCCGCGATCTATCGCATCGCGCAGGAGGCGCTGACGAATGTCGCGCGACATGCGGCGGCCCAACTTGTTCGCATCACGCTTGGCGCCCCGTCCGGCGAGTTGACCCTGACCGTGGCCGACGACGGACGCGGGCTTGATCCCGAGAAGCCCGCCGGGCGCGGCCTGATCGGTATGCGAGAGCGCGTCGCGGCTCACGGCGGCGCGCTGACGCTGACGGCGGCGGAGCCGCACGGGTTGACCTTACGCGCCGTGTTTCCGCTTGAGGATTAGTGCGTCGGGCAGGGCGCGGCCTCGCGGCCGACAATCGCCACTTGCGCCGGCAACCGGCCGCTGTGCATCAGCGTGACCAGTTGCGCGGCCGAAGCCGCCGAGAAGCCGCCGGAAATCTCGCCGGTGGCGGAGGCGATCGGCGCGCGAATGACCGGATCGACGACGATTCTGTCGTCGACGAGAATGGCGAGCTTTCGCCCAATCGCCTCCACGGAAGCGGCCATCAAATTCTTCATCGCCGTGGGATCGAGATGAAAAGAAACCGCGCCATTGCGCGCCTCATCGGCGATACGCGGGTCCGCCTTCGCGACAAATTCGCGCAGATGCCGCTCGTCGAGGATGATCTGCGGCTCGACGCTCTCAGAACCCTCCCC
>JANLPL010000202.1:0-20838 GCA_031367195.1 Bradyrhizobium sp. | reverse complement strand
TCGCCTTGTTCTCGATCTCCTTGACCGTTTGCAGCGCCAGATACAGGAAATTGCCGGAGCCGCAGGCGGGGTCGAGAATCCGCAAGGCGCACAGCCGGTCGATAAAGGCGTCGCGGCGCGCTTCCGCTTTGGTTCGCGCGGCCTCGAATTTTTTCGTCTGCGCCCCCCGTTCGTCCGCCGCCGGCGCCATAATCGCCTCGATCTCAGCCTTCGCCGTCTCCCATTCGCGCTGGAGCGGCCGGGCGACGACCGGCTCGACGATCAGCATGATCTTTTCCGCGTCGGTAAAATGGGCGCCGATCTGCGCGCGCTTGTCGGGATCGAGAAAGCGCTCGAACAGGGTGCCGAAAATGGTGGGGTCGATCAGGCTCCAGTCGAGGTTGAGCGCGGCGAACATCTGGCCGACATCGGCGAATTCGAGCGCCAGCGCCGGCCGCCCGTCGAACAGGCCGCCGTTGAATTCGTTGAGTTCCTCGAAATCGATCAGACCGCCGCTCGCCATGCCGTCGAACAGGCGTTGCAGGATCGCGGCGGAACGGTGCGGGTTCTTCTCGCAGGCCTGCAACACCTTCTTCCACATGCCTTTCGGCAACAGGTCGATGCTGTCGGCGAAGAAACAGAACACCAGTTGGTTGACGAAATGCGCCACCGCCTCGCGGTCGGCATTGCGCTTTTGCAACGCGTCCGAAACGCGCTGGAACTTGCCGGCGGCCTCGCCGGTCAGCACCCGCCGGTCGCGGCCGGAGCGCAGCTTTTCCGGCTCGAAAAAGACGCGGCGCAAAATCTCGAAGTAATGCGGGTCGGAAAGCTGCTCCAGTTCGAACTGGTATTTTGCCGGAATTTCACCGGTCCACTGCGTCTCGATGCGGAACAGGTGGGTGTCGCAGGCGACGTGCGCCGGCGGGTTCTCCAACCCGCCCGCATAATGCGAGAGCTGTTCAAGCGCCTTGTACAGGTCGCGTTTTTTCTTCTTGTACTCCCAGGCGAAGAAGCCTTTCTTCCAGACGTCGGCGAAGCCGTCGCCGCCGCCGACCTTGGCGACGCCCTTCTCGAACGTGAAGCTCTCGCCGGTCGGGTCGGCCTCGGCCGGGGTCGGGTGGCCGAACAGCCGGCACAGGTCGAGGAAATGCTCCTGCGCCGTCGCCCGCTCGGTAAGCGCGACGGGCTTCCATTTGCGGATGAAATCGTAAGCGGTGAAGGGCGCGTCGGTCACGTTCGCCGGTTAGCACGATTCGGGGCGTGTCACGACACTGGCTTGCCCGGCGAGCCCTTCATCACCGTCCAGGGAATGAAGGCGCAGGCCGCGTCAGGGTCGCGATGGCGGGACGCGACAATCACTGGCTCCCCGGGCGGCGGTATATCGCTGTCGAGCACGGCGGCGATGGTGCCGTGGCGCTGTCCGCCCGCCTGGTAGATCACGAACACGCGCGGCAGCGTCTCGTATTTCGGGCTCAGCGCGGCATGGGTGCGGTTGATCGCAATCGCGGTCTGCGTCAGGATTTCCTGCGTGGTGGCGGGGCCGCGCACGATGCCGGGATAGGTGTCGGCGACATCGGGCGCGGCGGCGCGATCCAACAGGCAGACCGGGTCGGCCAAGGCCGGGGACGCGGCGGCGAGCCAGAGGAAAAGCGCGGCTTTCACGCCGCCGCCTCGCGTAGAATCGCCTCCAGCCGCGCGCCGGCCTGCTCGAATGTGTGTTCCTCAAGGATTTTTGCCTGCGCGGCGGCGCCGAGCCGTTGCGCCAGGCCAGGTTCGTCGAGCACGCGGGCGATGCGGCTAGCCAGCGCCGCGGCGTCGCCGATGGGAAACAGCAGGCTGTCGCGCCCGTCGCACGAGATTTCGCGCGGGCCGGGGCAATCGCTCAGCACGACGGGCTTGGCCCACAGGAACGCTTCCAGCAGCACGACGGGGCAGACGTCGTGCGAGGAGGGGAACACGAACAGGTCGATCTCGCGGAAGAAGGCGTCTTTGTCATGCACCCAACCGGGGAAGTTGACCACATCGGCAAGGCCCAGCGCGGCGGCCTGGGCTTTCAGCGGCGCTTCGAGGTCGCCGGCGCCGGCGAGGATGGCGCGGAACGGGCGGCCTTGGCGCTTGAGCGCGCCAAGCGCGGCGAGGAACACGTCAAAGCCCTTTTTCGCCACGAAGCGGCCCATCGCGCCAATCACCGGCGGGTCTTTGGGAGGGGTGGGAGCGGCGAGGGTTTGCGGGCGGCGGACCATGTTGAACAGTTTTGGCGCGCGCGCTTCCGGCTGGCCGGCGGCGATCAAGCGCGCGCGCATGTCGTCGTTGATGGCGATGGCGAAATCGGCCCCGATGGTGCGCTTGACATTGATGCTGTGATTGACGGCGACGAAGGGTGCGAGGCCGCTTGCGGCGGGGCGCGCGAGATTGATGGCGCGGTTGCCGTGCGCGATGACAGCGTCGGGGCGCAGACCTTTTAGCGCGCGGCGCAAGCGCCAGATCGCCAGCGGATCCCACTGATTGAAATTGCCGATCTCTATGACCCGTTGGCCCAGCGCGCGCAAAGGCGCGGCTGCAAGCGCGCCGGGGGAGACCAGATTGACTATGGCGTGGCCGCGCAGCGCCAGCGCCTCGCTGTAATCGACGAACACCTGCTCCAGCCCGCCGAGCCTGCGGCCGAACATGGCGTTGACGAGGTTGAGCGGGCGCGCGGTCACGCCGGCGTATATCGGGCGCGGCGCGGCGTGATGCAAGCCATTGCCAAACCGCATCCGCGCCGCCATAGGCGGCGGGATGCGGATTCTCGTCATCGGCAATGCGGGCGAGCGCGAGCCCGGACGGCGCTATTACAGCGTCGAGCGCAAGCTCAGCCAGGGCTTTGTTCGCAACGGGCACAGCGTCTGGTTCTTCAGCGATCGCGACGTCGCGCGGGCGGGCAGCTTTTTTCGCTCGTCGCGGGCGGGGCGGGGCGCGGCCAACGCCAGGTTTCTCGACGCGGCGCGCAACTACGCGCCGCACGCGATCGTATTCTCACACGCCTGTCTGATCGCGACGGAGACTTTGGCGCAGGCCAAAACGGCAGGGGCGCGACTGGCGCAGATTTGCGTCGATCCGCTGTTTCGCGCTGTCAACGCGGGCTTTCTCACCGACCGCGCACGCGTGACCGACGCAACCTTCGTCACCACGGCGGGCGCGGCGCTGGCGCGGTTCTCGACGCCCGGCAATGTGTCGGCGTTCATCCCCAATCCCGTCGATGCGTCGGTTGAGGATTTGCGCAATTTTGAGCGTGAGGATCTGCCGCTCGACGTGTTCTTCGCGGCCAACGCGGGCGGGGACAGGCCGGACGATCTGCGCCGCGCGACGCCGCGCCTGTTCAGGCAAAGCGGGGAACTCGCCTGCGCGTTTCATGGCTTCGACGGAACGCCGGGCGTCTATGGCGCGGATTATTTCGCAGCGCTCGGCACGGCGCGAATGGGGCTCAATCTCAATTCCGATCGCGCGGAGACGGCGAACGCACCGGCGCCGGCGGACGAGCTTTATCTCTACAATTCCGATCGGGTGAGCCAACTCGTGGGGTGCGGACTGCTGACGCTGTCGTTGGAGACCAATTCCTATCAGGAATTGTTCGAGCCGGGGCGGGAGATGGCGTTCGCCGCGACGCCCGAGGCGATGCTGGAGGCGGCGCTGCGCTTCAAGCGCGACGATGCGGCGCGGCGTCGCATCGCGGCGGCGGGATGGCGCAAGGCGCACGAGGCCTACAACGAGCGGGTCGTGGCGCGATTCGTCGAGGAGGTTCTGTTCAGGCGGCCGTTTTCGCAGAGCTATCTATGGCCAACCCAGTTGTGGTGAGGGCGGGGCGCATCGCCGTGGCGTTGCCGTCGCGCGAGACGTTCCTGCTGCGAAAGTCCGGCGCGGTTGCGCTTTGCGCCCGCGATTTCCAGCGCTTCAGCAAATATGCGGCGCGGATCGACATTTTTGGCGCGGGCGCCTGCGAATATGCCGACACGCCGTATCACCGGCTGGAGGATTGGCGGCGCTGGTGGCGGCGCGAACGCGACGCTTATGGGCGCGCGCTCGCGGGGGCGCTCGGCGACTATGCGCTGATCGAGGTGCAGAACAGGCCCTATCTGATTGACGCGCTGCGAAAGCGGCTGCCTCGGGTCAAGCTGGCGCTGCATCTGCACAATGATCCGCAGAGCATGGACGGATCGCGCAGCCTCGCCGAGCGCGGCAGGCTGCTGGAGGCCTGCGAGGCGATCTACTGCGTCAGCGATTTTATTCGCGGGCGGTTTCTACAGGGGCTTGGCGGCGGCGAAGGCAGGGTTTTCACGATCCTTAACGGCGTTGAGCGGCCGTTGGAGGCAGCCCCGAAGGCGAAGCTGATCGCGTTCACGGGGCGGGTGTCGGCGATCAAGGGGACGGGGGAGCTGGTGCGGGCGTTTCTGGCGGCGGATCTGCCGGGTTGGCGGCTGGCGATCGCCGGCGGCGATCCCGAGGGCCTGCTGGCGGGCGTGAGGAGCGAAAAGGTCGAGATCAGGGGGCAGGTGTCGCATGCCGAGGCGATGGCGTTGCTGGGGCAGGCCGAGATCGCCGCCGTTCCCTCCGTGTGGGACGATCCGTGCCCGCGCGCGGCGATCGAGGCGCTCGCCTCCGGCTGCGCCTTGCTGACGAGCCGTCGCGGCGGATTACCTGAGATTGCGGGGGATGCGGGGTCATATGTCGACCCCGGCGACGCCGCCGGCTTTGCTGAGGCTTTGCGAAGGCTGGCGCTGGACGACGAGCTTCGCCGTCGCTTGCAGCAAGCCGGGCGGGCGCGGGCGGCGGAGATGTTCGATATTGGCGTCGCGACGGCGCGGCTCGATGCGGCGCGCGCGAGCGTGATCGGGCCGCCCAGGGGAATCGGGTGAAGGAATCATGGTGCGATATGCTTGATCGTGGCCAGATTGGCGGGAGCGTTGTCGGTCCGCACGCGGCATTCGTCGTCGCGGAAGATCATGTCCAACACCCAGTGAAGACCGTTCTCGATCATCCAATGACCTCGGATCATCGGTCAGGCTCTGAGTGGCCATCAAGACCAGCGAGGTGATGTAGAGGCGCATCTCACGATCGATTCTGCCGTCCACTTCGCGCGTGCTCTCGACCACGACGACGCTTTTCAGGCCCGGCCAATCGTGTCGCTCCTGTAGCCATTCCACATTTTGTCGAGAACTTCTTCACCCGATTGCCCTGGGGATAAAGGGCAGGGGGCGCCCCTGCCCTCGAAGGCGCCCTATATGAGCGCACATGAGCGTCATCGATAGCCACTGCCACCTCGACTTCCCCGATTTCGCCGACGAGCTTGACGCCATCGTCGCGCGCGCGCTTGGCGCCGGGGTCGAGCGGATGGTGACGATCTCGACCCGGGTCGCGCGCGGCGAAGCCTATCGCGCTTTGGCCGAGCGTTACCCCCAGGTCTATTTCACCATCGGCACCCATCCGCATCAGGCCGCCGAGGAGGCCGAGACCGACGCGGACGCGATCCGTCATTTCGCCGCCCATCCCAAATGCGTCGCTATTGGCGAGGCCGGGCTTGACCATCACTATGATTACGCGCCGCGCGAGATCGCCGAGCGGGTGTTCCGCGCCCAGATCGGGCTGGCGCGCGAACTGGGCTTACCACTCATTATCCACGCCCGCGAGGCCGACGACGACGTGGCTCGCATCCTGCGCGAGGAAATGGCGAACGGTCGCTTCGCCGCGCTGCTGCATTGCTTCACCTCGTCGCGCGCTTTGGCGCAGACCGGGCTCGAACTCGGGCTCTACGTCTCGTTTTCCGGCGTGCTGACGTTCAAGAACTCCGCCGATCTGCGCGCCATCGCCCGCGATTGCCCGCTGGATCGTCTGCTGGTGGAAACAGACGCGCCCTTTCTCGCGCCGGTCCCGCATCGCGGCAGACGCAACGAGCCCGCCTTCGTCGTCTCCACCGCCCAGGCGCTCGCGCAAGCCAAGGGCGTAGGCTTTGAAGAGATCGCTGCCGCGACCCGCGCCAACACCCTGGCGATATTCCCTAAAATGAACGAGGGCAGGGCGTGAGTCTGGCCTTCACGATCCTCGGCTGCGGCTCGTCGGGCGGCGTGCCGCGGGTCGCGCAGGGCTGGGGCGCCTGCGATCCGAATGAGCCGCGCAATCTGCGCCGGCGCTGCTCGGCGCTGGTCGAGCGGCGCGGCGCGGCCGGGTCGACGCTGGCGCTGGTGGACGCCTCCCCCGACCTGCGCTGGCAATTGATCGATTCCGAGGTCGCCCGCCTCGACGCCGTGTTGCTGACCCATCCCCACGCCGATCACACCCATGGCATCGACGATCTGCGCCCGCTCGCCATTGTTACGCGCCGGCGCATCGACATCTACATGGACTTGGCCACCTCGCGCGATGTGCGGGGCAAATTCGGCTATGTTTTTGAGACGCCGGAGGGAAGCTCCTACCCGCCGATCGCGCGCGAGCATCGCCTGACGCCGGGCATTCCCGTCGCGGTGACGGGGCCGGGCGGCGCGCTGGTCGCCCTGCCGTTCGAGCTTGAGCACGGCGATATTCCCGCGCTCGGCTTCCGCTTCGGCGGCCTCGCCTATTCGCCCGACCTCAGTCGCGCGCCCGAAGCGGCTCTGGAGCATTTGAGCGGGCTTGACGTCTGGGTGATCGATGCGTTGCGCTACGCCCGTCACCCCTCGCACCTCAGCCTGGAGGAAGCGCTCGCCTTGATCGCCCGCATGGCGCCGAAGCGCGCGGTGCTGACCAACCTGCATACCGACCTCGACTACGCGACCTTGAAGCGCGAACTGCCACCGCATGTCGAGCCGGCCTATGACGGGATGCGGATCGAGGGCTTTTAGGCCCGGGGCGAACGAACCGCGAAACATCGCCTCGCGCCGCGCGCTTGGCGTTTCCGTCCGGGCGCCGACCCGGAACGGATGAGGACCGCGAGGCGCCACGCACAACAAGCCCACCCATAAGCCGTTGAAGGTAAAGCCTTCTTCACATCCCTGTCTAAGTTCCATAATATACATTATGCGAAAAGACCATGCTCACACGATTTGCCCTTTCGGCGCCCCCGCTCCGTTCCCCTCGCCGCCGCGCTGAGGCCTTCCCGGTTCAGTGAGAGAACGAACGGGGCTCAGGCGCCGCTGGGCGGGCCTGCAAGTCTGCTGGGGAGAGCGCCGACATTCGTCGCGAGGGCGCAGCCGGTCGCCGGCAGTGCGCCTCGTTTAGGTAAGGATCGGAGATTCGGGAGGGGGAAATGGTCGGAGTGGCGGGATTCGAACCCACGACCCCTTGTCCCCCAGACAAGTGCGCTAACCGGGCTGCGCTACACTCCGACGCCGCCGCTATAGCGGCCCGGGGTCGCGATGACAATGCGGAATTTAGCGCCGCCGCCCTTGCGTCAGTAACCGCTCCGCTTCGCGCAAATCCTCCAACGCCTGCCGCAGTTCGAGGGTCGAAGGCGCTGTCGCGGGCTCGCTCGCCGCGAAGGGCGGGTCGCGATGCGGGCCTTGCGCGCTCATGCGCCCGGGTTCGGCGCGGACCGCGGGGACGCCCTGCTCACGCAACATCTTCTGCACTCCCTTGATTGTCAGGCCCTCGTCGTAGAGCAGGAAGCGGATCGCCCGCAAAAGCTCTACGTCGTCGGGCCGGTAATAGCGCCGCCCGCCGCCCCGCTTCAGCGGCCTGATTTGCGGAAAACGCGTCTCCCAGAAACGCAGCACGTGCTGGGGCAGGTCGAGCTCGTCGGCGACCTCGCTGATCGTGCGGAATGCGTCCGGGCCCTTGTCTTCCGCCGCTTGCGCCCCTTCGAGGCTCAGCTCTCCGCCTCCGCCGTGCCGCCGTTGATGCGCGCCTTCAGCACGTTCGAGGGTTTGAACACCATCACCCGGCGCGGCAGGATCGGCACTTCGACGCCTGTCTTCGGGTTGCGGCCGATCCGCTGGCTCTTCGAGCGCACCACGAACGAGCCGAACGATGATAGTTTGACCGTCTCGCCGCGCTCCGCCGCCGAGCAGATTTCCTCGAGGAAGCTCTGCACCAGATCGGCCGATTCCGCCCTGGAAAGACCGACCCGGCGATAGACCGCCTCCGCCAGATCCGCGCGCGTGACCGTGCGACCCGCCGCGTCATCAGCACTTTCCGCTGGTTTTTCCGCCATTTACCCCTCGCCGCTGCCGCGCGTCCGGATTCCTGAACGTCGCCCCCGCGCCACTATACAGCCTCCGTCCCGGCTGAACAGAGGGATGAAGGCTTTCGCGGCAAAGGTCTGGAAAGCCATATGAAATGTTGGTAGGGCGGGCCTAGGCGCCCTGCCCGGCGCGACCGGAGCCCCCCGCATGACCGAACCTTCCGCCGTGAGCCGTGTCGCGCTCGTCACCGGAGCTTCGCGCGGCATCGGCCGCGCCGCGGCTTTGGCTTTGGCGGCCGAGGGCGCGCATGTCATCGCCGTCGCGCGCACGCAAGGCGCGCTGGAGGCGCTCGACGACGAAATCCGCGCGCAAAACCCCGCCGCTTCCGCCACGCTCGTCCCGCTCGATCTCACCGATCATGACGCGCTCGATCGGCTCGGCCGCTCGATCTACGACCGCTGGGGCCGGCTCGACGTTTTCCTCGGCAACGCCGCTTTGCTCGGTCCGATCTCGCCCCTGCCCCATATCAGCCCCAAGGCGTTCGCCGACGTGTTCAGCGTCAATGTCACGGCGAACTGGCGGCTGATCCGCTCACTCGATCTCCTGCTGCGCGCCGCGCCCGCCGCGCGGGTCGTCTTCCTCACGTCGGGTGTAGCGAGCCGCGCCGAGACGCGCGCCTATTGGGGCCTCTACGCCGCCTCGAAAGCCGCGCTCGACCTGCTGGCGCGCACCTACGCCGCCGAAACGATCAACACGGCCGTGCGCGTAATGCTGGTCAATCCCGGCCGGATGCGCACCCGGATGCGCGCCGCCGCCATGCCGGGCGAAGACCCCGCGACGCTGCCGACGCCGGAGGAACTGGCGCCCAGGCTGCTGCGCCTGCTGTCGCCGGATTGGACGGAGACGGGCAAGCTGTACGATTTCCCTAGGGACAAGGTGCTGAGCTTCCGCGATCCCGACTGAACAATCTGCGGACAGCGCCGATTTTCCTTGCGTCCGGCCAAACCTCCTTTATAGCCCGGCGCTTCGAACCGTCCCGCTGGGGGCTGAACGGAAGGCCGCGCTTTGCGGCAGGAAGCCTGAAGCTTCCGTCTTCCCGTGTCTCCGCCTTCGAAGATACCTCGCTCGAGCCCGATGGGCTCGAAGGGCTCCGCGCGGGACGTTCGAGCAGGAAAGGAAAGGCTCATGGCTCTTTACGAGCATATTTATCTCGTGCGTCAGGACGTGACGGCCCAACAGGTCGAAACGCTGACGGAAACGCTGAAAACCCTCATCGCGGCGCAGGGCGGCTCGGTCTCCAAGGTCGAGCCCTGGGGCCTGAAATCGCTCGCCTATCGCATCCAGAAGAACCGCAAGGCGTTCTTCACGCTGATGAATATCGACGCTCCGCCGGCTGCGATCACCGAATTGGAGCGCCAGCTCGGCCACAACGAAGACGTGATCCGCTTCATCACCCTGCGCGTCGAGGAACACGAGGCCGGCCCCTCCGCCATGCTGCGCAAGCGCGACGACGCCGACCGCGACGATCGTCCCGGCGGCCCGCGTCCGCCGCGTGGCGACCGTCCCGACCGGGGAGACCGTCCCGACCGCCCTCCCCGTCGTCCCCGCGATGACGCCCAGGCTGGAGCTTACTGATGTCGACCGCTCCTCGCCGCCCCTTCTTCCGCCGCCGCAAGTCCTGCCCGTTCTCGGGTCCGGGCGCGCCGAAGATCGACTACAAGGACACCCGTCTGCTGTCGCGCTACATCTCCGAGCGCGGCAAGATCGTGCCCTCGCGCATCACCGCCGTCTCGGCCGCCAAGCAGCGTCAGCTCGCGCAGGCGATCAAGCGCGCGCGCTTCCTGGGTCTGTTGCCCTACGTGATCCGATAAGACTACTCCCCGCGCCTGTCGCGCGGGGAAATACGCTGGGCGGGGCGAGACCCCGCTCTAACCGCGCTTCACTGAGCGCCGCGGGACAGCGATGCGTTTTCACCTGACGAGGATAGCCATTGGCGTCGGTTCCGGCGCCGCCGCCGCGACGCTGTTTCTGGCGGCGACGCGCGGCGCGTCGCTCGGCGTGGCGCTCGCCTATCTCGGCCCGCTGCCTTTGATGATCGCGACGCTCGGCTGGGGTTTTGACGCCGGTCTGGCGGCGCTGTTCGTCACCTGCGCGCTGGTCGCGGCCGCGGCGCCTTCCTATGGGTTGGTTTATGGCCTGCTGATCGCCGGGCCGGCCTGGGGACTGGCTGCTTTCGCCGCCACCCCCAAGTTGGGCTCGAAACGCCCCGATGATCTCACAAGGCCGCGTGTATATCCCGGCCCCGGCGCGATCGCCTTGCTGGCCGCGGCGATTTTCATCGCCGCCGGCGCGGTCCAACTCGCGCTGATGTGGGCCGCCAAGGGCGGCTATGCCGGCGCCGTGGCTGAATTGTCGAGCGAGCTGCGCGCCATGCTCGATTCCAGCGGCGCGACCCGCGAGTTGCCCGCCGATCTCAACCCCGACGAACTCGCCGTCGCGATGGTGCAGATCGCCCCGACGGCCCTGGCGACCGGCGCGATGATCATGCATCTGGCCAATCTCTATCTCGCCGCGCGCTCGGTGCAGCTCTCGCAACGCCTGAGCCGGCCATGGCGCGACATCCCCTCGGGCTTCGTGCTGCCGCGCGGACTTAGCGCCCCGGTCGCATTGGCGTTGACGACGGCGCTGCTCGCGCCAAGTCCTTACGACGACTACGGGCTCGTTGTAACCGGGACGCTGGGCGCGCTCTACGCGATGCACGGACTGGCGGCGCTGCATGCGCTGTCGCGGCAGGCCCCTGCGCGTCCGTTCATGCTGGCGGCGCTCTATTTCGCCTGTGCGGTCGCCGCCCAATGGGTCGCGCCGGCGCTGGCGCTGCTGGGTGTCGCCGAAAGTTTCGCCAATCTGCGCGGCCGCGCCGCGCGGAGCCTTAAACCCCGAAGCTGAAATCCCACTATAAGGAGATACACATGGAAGTCATTCTGCTCGAGCGCGTCGCCAAACTCGGCCATATGGGCGAGACGGTGCGCGTCAAGGACGGTTACGCCCGCAATTTCCTGCTGCCGCGCCATAAGGCGTTGCGCGCGACCGAAGGCAACAAGAAGAAGTTCGAGGAGCAGCGCGTCGATCTCGAAAAGCGCAACGAGACGATGAAGTCGGATGCCGCCACCAAGTCAGGCAAGCTCGACGGCCAGTCCTACACGATCATCCGTCAGGCGGGCGAGACCGGCCTGCTCTACGGTTCCGTTTCGGCGCGCGACATCGCCGACACGATGACCGCAACGGCCAAGTTCTCCGTGCATCGCAACCACGTCGCGCTCAACCAGCCGATCAAGAACCTCGGCCTGCACAAGATCACCGTCCACCTGCACCCCGAAGTCGAGGCGCATGTCACGGTCAACGTCGCCCGCTCGGTCGAGCAGGCTGAACGTCAGGCCAAGGGCGAGGATCTGACCGTGCGCGAGACCACATCGATGGACGACCTCGGGCTCGAAGTCGGCCGCGCGCTGAATGAAGCCGGCCCGGGCGAGACCCTCGGCCGCGAATAATCCTCAGGCCAGGAACCGGAATTCGCTGATGTGGCTATATTCCCGATCCGGGCGCAGCACGGTATCGGTGAAATGGCGCCGGTTCGGCGAATCCGGGAAGGCCTGCGGCTCCAGACAAAGTCCGGCGTGCGCGCCGTAAAGCGCGCCGTCGAGGCCGGGGACCGGGCAATTCAGCTTGGCCGAGTCATAAACCTGCACGCCGGGCTCGGTCGAATGGAGTTCCAGCGCCAGTCCGTTTCGGGGCGATTTCAGCCGCGCCACGAACGCCAGCCCGTCTGGGCCGGCCATCCGCGCAACCACGAAATTGGTGTCGTAAGTAGCCCCTTGCGGATTGCGGATCGTGCGCGTGGTCCGGAAATCGTAAGGCGTGTTCGCCACGGCGCGAATCTCTCCCGTCGGGATCAGTTCGGCGTCGCTCGGCGTGTAAAAATCGCTCCCCAGCTCCAGAAGGTGATCGAGAATATCGGGCGAGCCGTCGAGATTGAAATAGGCGTGCTGGGTCAGATTGACCAGCGTCGGCTTGTCGGCAACCGCCTTCAGTTCGACCCGCAGCGTCGCCGGCTCGACGAAACTATAGCGGCAAGACGCCCGCATTTGGCCGGGAAAGCCCATGTTGCCGTCCTCGGAGACGAGGGTCAGCTCAACCGCGTCGGCGCTATGCTCGCCGAGTTTCCAGACCCGCTTGCCGAATCCTTTCGATCCGCCGTGCAGCGTATGCGCCGCGCCTTCCTTACGGTCGAGCGTGTAGGCTTCGCCGTCGAGGGTGAAGCGCCCGTGCGCGATGCGATTGGCGAAGCGTCCCGGCACGGCGCCGAAACTCGGGGAATGCGCGACATAATCCTCGATGCTGTTGAGCCCCAACGTCACCCGCTGCAAGGCTCCGGCGACGGGGATTGTCAGATCCCGCAACACCGCGCCATAGGTGAGGATTTTCGCGCGCGCGCCCGCCTTTGATCCGATCTCGGCCTCAAGAATCAGCGTGTCGCCGATACTGCCGAAAACCTTTGCGGCCATAGCGCCCTCCCGTTTTATCGCCAAGCGGAGCCGGACGACGTTCAAGCTCCGGCGAAGGCTGAATCCTGCGCCGCGCACAGCACTTCGCGAAACATCTTCGGCGTCAAGACGCCGGTATTGGTGTTGTAGCGGGAGCAATGATAGCTGTCGAAGAGTTTTGGCAGCGCGGCCCCCAGGTCATGTTGCGCGCCATGCGCGAAAGGATGCGCGGCGAGCCGCGCCCCAAACACGCGCAGGACGCTCTCATGCGCGATCCGGCCGAGCGCGACCAGCGTTCGCAGCCGCGGCAGCGAATCGAGGGTCTGGCGCAGAAACGCGCGACACTGGGTGATTTCGGCCGGCGTCGGCTTGTTTTCGGGCGGCACGCAGCGCACCGCGTTGACGATGGCGCAGCCTTCCAACGTCAGCCCGTCGTCCGGCCGGCGATCGTAAGTCCCGCGCGCGAGTCCGATTTCGCCCAGCGTGGCATAAAGCAGATCGCCAGCGAAATCCCCGGTAAAGGGCCGTCCTGTGCGATTGGCGCCCTTCAGTCCCGGCGCCAGCCCGACGATCAGAAGGCGGGCGTCGCGGTCGCCGAAACTGGCCACCGGCGAATTCACGAATTCGGGAAAACGCGCGCGATTATCGGCTCGAAAGCCAGCCAATCGCGGGCAAAGCGAGCAGTCGCGCGGCGGGCTGACGTCAAACGCCATTCCGCTGCGAATCAGTCGCGATCCGGCTCCTCGCCCGACCCGACGGCCGAGCCCGATGAGGCATGGCTATAGGCATGTGCGGCGCGCGCGACACGCGCGGCGCGTTCCGCTGGGTCACGCCCGATTCGGGGCATCAGCGTGACGAGATCGACGAATTCGTCGCACTGTCGGCGCAACTCGTCGGCCACCATCGCCGGCTGGGTCGAAACCGTCGAAACCACCGACACGCGCACGCCCTTGCGCTGCACCGCCTCGACCAGCGAGCGGAAATCGCCGTCGCCGGAGAACAGCACCATGCTGTCGATATGCTCGGCCATCTCCATGGCGGTGACCGCCAATTCGATGTCCATATTGCCTTTGACCTTACGGCGACCAGTCGAATCGACGAATTCCTTCGTCGGCTTCGTCACAACGGAATAACCATTGTAGTCGAGCCAATCGACCAACGGCCGAATCGACGAATATTCCTGATCGTCAACCAATGCCGTGTAGTAGAAGGCGCGAATCAGGCGCCCCTTGCCCTGGAATTCCTTAAGCAGCCGCTTGTAGTCAATGTCGAACCCAAGTGACTTGGCGCTCGCATAAAGGTTAGCGCCATCGATGAATAGAGCTATACGTTCAGGGTTGGACATACTCTAGGCTTTTCTTGCTGTTGAGAACCAAACGGCGGTTCGGCCGGGGAGTTGGACGATACTTTGTCCGGGCGGAAGAAAATTTAGCCAAATGACGAGAATCAGCCGAGATAAATCCGCAGCGCGACCACGTTCTCCTGAACAAACATGTTTAGGTCGCAAACGTCAAGAGGAGAAAGGCGTGGCAACATTAATTTTGAGTTAGTTTGAACAGGGAGCACTGACCCCGAAAGGATTCACTTCGGCTTTGCGAACTTCTTCGCAAGGGTATAAACTTGGTTTTTCACTAACGATTACCAGCATTTGCTTTCCCAGAGAAAAACAGCCGCCGTCATTTGCGCCGCCTTCGCGCCGCCGCGCGCATAGGTTGCCGAGCCCGTATAAGGAAACGCGCATGAAATCCGCCCTTGGCCTGATTTTGGCGATCATCGCGGGAATCGCCTTCGCCGCCGCCTATGCCTTTGCCGTGCGCGCCGGCGCCGGTTGGCTCGACGCGCAAGCGTTGTTCCTGATCGCCCTCCCCTACAACTGGACGATGCTGCATGTCGCCGGCGCCTCTCATTTTTCGCTGGAAGCGCCGGGCGAACTCATCGGCGCCGCCGTCTTCGTCATGGGGCTCGCCTATCTCGCCGGCGCGCTCGCGCAGGCGGTTCTGCGCGGGCTATGGCGTGGCGTCGGCCGCCTCAGAGCCCGAGCATGAGTTCGAGGTTCTGCACCGCCGCGCCGGAAGCGCCTTTGCCCAGATTGTCGAACCTGGCGATCAGCACCGCCTGACGCCGCGCTTCGTTGGCGAACACATGGATTTCGAGCGCGTTGGTCCCATTGAGCGATTCCGGTTCGATCCGGTCCCGCGACTCCAAGGCCACGCTGACGTAGCCCTGCCCGTAGTGCCGGCTCAGCGCCGCGCGCAGATCGGCGCCGCTCGGCCGGCCCGGCAGGTCGTCGAGCGACAGCGGTACGCTCACCAGCATTCCCTGCCGGAAATTGGCGACCGAGGGCACGAAGATTGGCCGGCGGGTCAGGCCTGAATATTCGCAGATCTCGGGCATGTGCTTGTGTTCGAGACCGAGACCGTAATGCTCGAACGCTGGCGCTTTTCCACGCTCGTAAGCCTCTATCATGCTTTTGCCACCGCCAGAATAGCCGGAGATCGAGCCGATCGACACGGCGAAATCCCTCGGGATGAGCCCTGCCTCCGTCAGCGGTCGCAGCAGCGCGATCGCCCCCGTCGCGTGACATCCCGGATTGGTCACCCAGCGGGCGTTACGCACCCGCTCCGCCTGGCCCGCCGTCATCTCCGCAAAGCCATAGACCCAGCCCGGCGCGACGCGATGCGCGCTGGAGGCGTCGATCACGCGCGGTCCCCGGTCGCCCATCTCGTCGATCAGCTTGGCAGCCTCCCTGGCCGCCTCGTCGGGCAGACACAGGATCGTCAGATCGACCTGCCCCAGCAATTCGCGCTTGGCCCCGGCGTCCTTGCGCAAAGCCTGGGGCAAGCTGACCAACTCCAACCCGGCTCGCGCGTGGAGCTTGTCGCGGATTTGCAGGCCGGTGGTGCCGGCCTCGCCGTCGATGAAAATCCTTGTCATCTCCGTCTCCTCAGGGGCAAAAAAATAAGGGCGGCCGAAGCCGCCCCTGGGAACCCCGTTCGTGAAGCGATCAGCGCTTCGAGAACTGGAAGCTGGCGCGGGCCTTCTTGTGACCGTACTTCTTACGCTCGACCACGCGCGAATCGCGGGTCAGGAAACCTTCCTTCTTCAGCGCGGGGCGCAGGTCCGGCTCGTAATAGGTCAGCGCCTTGGCCAGACCATGACGCACCGCGCCCGCCTGACCCGAAAGACCGCCGCCGGCGACGGTGACGATCAGGTCATATTGGGTCGTGCGATTGGCGATCACCAGCGGCTGGTTGAGGATCATTCGCAGCACGGGCCGGGCGAAATAGACTTCGAGCGCCTTGCCGTTGATCGTCGCCTTGCCCTTGCCAGGCTTGATCCAGACGCGGGCGATGGCGTTCTTGCGCTTGCCGGTGGCGTAGGCGCGACCTTCCTTGTCGAGCTTCTGCACATGGATCGGCGCGGCGCTGGAATCGTCGGAGGCGACGGACTTGCCTGCGAGTTCGGCGAGGGAGTTCAGGGTCTCGGCCATAATCAGGCGCTCCGGCTGTTCTTGCTGTTGAGGCTCGCGATATCGAGCGGCACGGGCTGCTGCGCCGAATGCGGATGGTCCGGTCCCTTGTAAACGTGGAGATTGCCGAACTGCCGGCGGCCCAGCGGCCCCCGCGGCAACATGCGCTCGACCGCCTTCTCGACGATCCGCTCGGGGTGCTTGCCTTCAAGGATCGCCTTGGCGGTGCGCTCCTTGATACCGCCGATGTAACCGGTGTAATGATAATACACCTTCTTCTCGCGCTTGCGGCCTGTGAGGACCACCTTGTCGGCGTTCACGATCACGACCTTGTCGCCGTCATCCATGTGCGGGGTGAACGAGGGCTTGTGCTTGCCTCGCAGCCGCAGCGCGACCAGCGACGCGAGCCGCCCGACGACGAGCCCGGCGGCGTCGACGACGACCCAGTTCTTCTCGATGTCGGCCGTCTTGGTGGAATGAGTATGTCCGAACATTTCACTATCCAAACTACGAAGCCCGCCCAGGAAGCGGGCCGTTCGGCGCGGCTCATAACGGTCTCTGGCGCTTGCGTCAACGCCAAACGCCCGGACTCGCGCCGAAAAGAGGACGTTTTTGCATTACGGTATTGGAATACCGCATTGTCGACCGTCAGACCGTAAACCTGACGGGCTAGCCGCGATGCGGCCGGAAAAGGAGGCGTTAGGTGGGAAACCTGTTGCCGGCCGGCGCGCTGGGGCGCCAGCTCACCTGGAACGATTTCACCACGCGGCAGATGCGCGCGCCCGCCCCTGGCCAGAGCGCGAGCGCCGCCGAAACGCGCGTCACGCGCCTTTTGTCGCCAAACCGCTTCAGCTTCGCCCGCGCGACCTTTCTGCGGCCGCCCAACTTCAAAATGAGGCAGGATCCCGACGTGACGATCCGCTTCGAGACCGCTTCCTGGGTCGCAAGCTGGGTCGCGGCCAGCGCGGCTGCCTTCCAGGCCTCGCTGCTGGCGCACGAACAGGGTCATTATGACATCAGTTCATTCAACGCCGCCGATTTCTTCACCGAGTTGCAGGACATCAACGGCTCCGCCTTCGCCAACGCGCAGGCCGGCCGCGCCCGCGTCGCCGACACGATACGTCGGCTAGGGCGCACGCAGCCGATTCACAACAAATACGACACCGACACCAATCACGGACTGCGCCCCGCCCGGCAGGCTTTATGGACGGCCGCCTTATCCGCCGCCCGTATGCCCGGCGCGACGCTGCTCAGCGCGCTCGGCGCCGCCGGCCTGTTCCCCTGAACCCACGGAGCCCAAGCCATGCTGCGATCGCGTATTCTCTCCGGCAATCCGCGGCTGGAAAACGCCGCTGTCGGCGGCCCCTCGGTCAAGCGACGCCCGCCCGACGACGATTTCGACGCCGTGCAGCGCATCCAGCGCGCTTTGCGTGAGATCGGCTATACGATGTCGCTCAGCTTCAAGACCGGCGACGCCGACGGAAAATTCGGCGACGAGACCTTTCGCGCCGTGCAGGATTTCCAGCGCCACGCCTTTCCCGATCAGCCCGGCCAATGGGACGGCCGCGTCGGTCGCAACACGCTCGCGCAAATGGACAATGCGTTGAGCTCCGACGACGAGACGGTGGACGGACCGGCCGAAGAGCGGATCGCCTCGGTCTCGACCGTCGATCCCAGCAAGTTTGGCTGAAGCCGCTCAGGCGCGCGGCGGGATCGAATAGGTGCCCACCGCATGGGCGACGAGATCGTCGCTCGTCGTGGCGAAGATCGACACTTCTCCAACCGCCAGCCTTTTGCCGAGCTTGATCAGCCGCGCCTCGCCGATCAGATCGGCCGGCTCGGGCTTTTTCAGGAAATTGATGTTGAGGTTGGTCGTCACCGCCAGCCCCACGGGGCCGATATTGGCGAGGATTGCGACATAGAGCGCGACATCGGCGAGGGCGAACATCGCTGGCCCCGAGATCGTGCCGCCGGGCCGCAGGTGCCGCTCCTGATAGACCAGCCGCATCCGCGCCCGCATCAGCCCCACCTCCTCGACAGCGAAAGCGCCCTCGACCTGCGGAAATTCGCGGCTGAGAAATTGACGGACCTGATCGAGCGGGAGAACGGGAATGGACATAGAGCCGCCCTTAACCGCGCGCGACCCCGGCGCCAAGGACTGCGCTAGTCGGGCCCTAAACGAAGCTGCGAAAACTCCACCCTGCCCCGGGCGAACCGAAATTCGCGCCGCCGTCGATCAAGGAGTCCTGCATCCGCCAGGTCGCGTAATCGCCCGTCGACGAATTCATGAACAGAATCGAGGCCTGATGATCG
This sequence comes from Bradyrhizobium sp., assembly GCA_031367195.1. Classification (GTDB taxonomy): domain Bacteria; phylum Pseudomonadota; class Alphaproteobacteria; order Rhizobiales; family Beijerinckiaceae; genus Roseiarcus. The sequence goes on along the minus strand of JANLPL010000202.1, from coordinate 2,407 downwards.
CCGTTGAGGTCCGCGATTCCCCGGAAAAGCCAATTGGCGCCGGGATTGCCGATCGCCCCGCCGCCGATGACCGACGTTCCGTTCAAGTCCGAGGTCGCGTAGCTTCCCGATGCGTTCTTGAACAACAGATCGGCGCGGCCGTCGCCGTTGAAATCCCCGGCGCCCTGCAATGTCCAGCCGGCGCCGGGCCCGGCGAGGGCGCCGCTGCCGGCGATCTGATCGCGCGCGACGTCCCAAAGCTCAAAACTTCCGGCGTGCTGAAACAGAATATCCGTCGTCCCGTCGCCCGTGAAATCGGCGGCGACGGCGAAGCTCCAGCCCGCGCCGGGATTGCCGAGCGTCGCGCCGCCGATGATTTTTGTCCCGTTCATCGCCCAGGTCGCGTAAGCGCCGCTGGCGTCCTCGAACAGGATGTCGCTGGCGCCGTCGCCGTTGAAGTCGCCGATGGCCTTGAAGGCCCAACTGCCTCCCGGCGAGCCGATATTGCCGCCGCCCGTCAACGCGCGCCCATCGGTGCGCCACAACGCATAACCGCCGCCGCCGTTCTCGAACAGAATGTCGGGCGCGTGATCGCCGTAAAAGTCGCCGACGCCGAGCATCGCCCAGCCGGAGCCGGGATTGCCCAGAAACGGGCCGTAGGCGTTGACGCCGCCCGCGACGTTCCAGACGGCGATCTCGCCATCGCTGCGCTGGAAGTAGATCGCGCCGGGCAATTCCGGCGCGGCGGCGGGCGGCGCGCCGGTCACGCTCCAGGCCGGCGTCGGCGCGCCGAAATCGGCCGCCGCGACGATCGTCGTGTCGTCGAGGCACCAGCTCGACAATGCGCCGGTGGCGATGTTCTGGAACAACAGGTCGCTACGGCCGTCGCTATTGTAGTCGCCGATCGCCTTCAGCGACCAATCCGGCCCCGGCGCGCCGATTGAGCCGCCGCCGACGATGGCGTCGTGCTTGATGTCCCAGGTCGCATAGACGCCGCTATCGACATTCTCGAACAGAATGTCGCGGCTCCCGTCGCCGTTGAAATCGCCGGTCCCCTTATAGACCCAGCCCGGCCCCGGCGTTCCCAGCGTCGCGCCGCCGAGGATCTTGTTGGCGTTGAGCGTCCAGGTCGCGTAAGTTCCGCCGGCGTTCTTGAACAGCAGGTCGGTCAGGCCGTCGCCGTTGAAATCGCCGGTTCCCAGGTATGTCCAACCCGCGCCGGGATCGCCGATCAGGCCCCAGGCGGGGAGAGCGTCGTCGTTGAGGGTCCAGATCGCAAGATCGCCGGCGGCGTCGCGAAACAGCAGATCAGTGATCCCGTCGGCGCTGAAATCGCCGGTTCCCACCACCCGCCAGGAGCCGCCCGGCGCGGCGAAGCCGAAATTGTCGATCACCCTGGTCCCGAACATCCGCCAGACGTCGATCCTGCCGGCGGCGGAATCGGAGAAGATCAGGTCGGCATAGCCTTTCCCTGTAACATCGGCGGTGGCGACCAGCGTCAGCGCCGGGCCGGGCGCGCCGAGCCCTCCCGCGCCGGAAATGGCGTTGTCGCCGACCAGCCAGGCGGCGAGCGCGCCGCTGACGTTGACGAACGCGATGTCGGACGTTCCGTCGCCGGAGATATCGTTCGGCGCGGTCGATGGGGCGAGGGCGAAAAGCGACCCCACGGCGTCGTGCAGCCCGATTTCCCGCGTGCCGGCGATCGTCCCGTCGGTCGACCATTCCTCACGGCGGCCTTGGGCGTCGGTCCCGGAAAAGACGAGATGCGTTCCCACGACCTGGAGAAGGCTGGGATTGAGGCTCAGAATCGGCCCCTGCGCGCCGGCGACGAGTTCGGTGGTCGTCGTTCCGTCGGTGATCCAAAGGCCGATCTTGCCGGTCGAGTCGTCTCCCGTGAAGGCGAGGTCGGCGCCGAACGCGGTCAAGTCGGTCGGGTTGAGCGCCACGGCGCCCTGGAGGCCGCTCAGCATTTCCCCCGTGCCGGCCGCCGTTCCATCGGTGACCCAGACGCTGACTTTTCCGGTCGAGTCATCGCCGAGAAAATATTCGTGGTCGCCGGCGCGCAGGAAGGCGTGCGGGTTGAGGTGGTGACTCCCCTGACTCGCCGCTTCGATCAGATATGTGCCCGCAACTGTGCCGTCGGTGCGCCAAAGCGCCGTATTGCCAGTGGCGTCATCCGCTGCGACCACGGCCTGCTGCCCGAACGCCGCGATTAGGTCGCCGGCTCCCCTGGTTTTTCCCGGCAGGAGTTCAAAAGTGCCGCCTACCGTGCCGTCCGTGACCCAAAGTCCCGCCGTAGATCCGAGGTTCACGAAATCGAAGCCAATAAACAGCGCTTTCGATCCGATCGGCGTAAAGTTGAACGGGTTCAAATAAATGTCTACTGGGCCCTCAAGCGGAATACGAACAGTTCCCAGGAATCCCGGAA
>JANLPL010000194.1:0-27076 GCA_031367195.1 Bradyrhizobium sp. | reverse complement strand
GATCCGGCCAGAGAAATCCGTCGCGAATGAATAGCGGCGGAGAGACGGATTGCGGTTTCGGACGGATGAGGCGCGGCGCCGCCCTGGTTCGAAGACCTTGCGGCCTTTCGTGTTTTGTTCCTGCGCCGCGACTGCATGTATTTCACTACTTTGTGAAAGCCCGGAACCTCAAGGTAAAGCATTCATTAATGCGCTTGACGTCAAAACTTTACGTGGTAAACTTTTTCTTGGCCAAAAGGCCGCGCGAAACGTAAGGGAGTACGAAAGATGAAAAAGACGCTCATTGCCAGTCTTCTGATCGCCGGTTCCGTTCTGTTATCGACTGGCGCTTTCGCTCAAAGCGTTAACGGCCCGAACAAAGGTCCCGTGACCCCAGATGCATCGGGGCCAATTGGTGCAACGCACGGTCAAGTTTGGTACACTGCGGCTGTCAATTCAGACGGTACTGTTGCGGGCTGTTTAGGTTGCAACAGGGCAAACACCATTCACTTAGGAGTTGGCCTATACCAAGTCGGTTTTGTCGGCAATATTACGGCAGCGGCGGGATTTAGCCGATGGGTTCAGGTGGACACGCTGAATATCGGCTCGGAGGTCGCCTTTTGCACGACGGCGGACCGATCTGGGCTGATTAGCGGCATCTTTGTGGATTGTAACAATGCGGCGGGACTGGTAGACGCATCGTTCTTCTTGTTTGTTGCGCGCTGACATCGGAAGCCCAATAATGCTTTGATCGCCGCCTCCTTCGCGGGTCATCGACCAGCGGGGGAGGTGGTCAAGTTGTATATTGTGGAAGGGCTGCTAAAACTATATAGGATTAAATAGACCGCCGACTAAAAAAGATGAGCTCGCTTGCGCAAGCTCAAAACGTTTCCATTTCGGCATTTTTGTTAATTGCCCGTGTCCAACGGCGCGCAATCCCGGCGCCCCGAGGCGATGCAATTGTCGATCTCGCGGTGGCGCTGCAACTCGTTCATCACCCACCAGCCCGCGACCAGCAGCAAAGCGACGACGACTAGCCCGACAAGGGTCTGTCGCCAGCGCACGACGTCGTCGGAAACCTGGGTCATGCGCCTTGGTGCCTCAGCGCCGCCGCCGCGTCCACTGGACGCGGTGGCGGCGCTCGCCTAAACCCGCGACATGGCATGGCGGGCTTGCATCGGTGTCGTTCTGTTGGGGCTCGGCGGCTGCGCGCCCGACGAGGCGCAGCTTGGCGAGGCCTATCTGTTCAATCGCCCGGCGGCGAAGATCCGCGCCTGTTTCGGCAAACCGGACCAGCGCATCGCCGTCGGCATCGAGCAGATCTGGGTCTATCGCGTCGGTGCGCTTCGCGTCGAAGGCTGGCTGCCCGCGTTCGGCGCCGACGAGCGCCCGACCTTCTCCGCGCCCTCGCCCGGCTGCGAGGCCCGCTTCACCATCGACGGTCACGGGGTGCGCGGCATCGCCTACACCGATTCGCTCGGTCGGCCTTTGCCGCAGGGCGAGCGTTGCGAGATCGCCGTTCGCAAATGTCTCGGACATTCATAACAGCCCGAGTTCCGCGAGCGAACGGCGCAATTCCTCCGGCATCTCACCCGCCCCCGAGCCGCCGAGATCGGCCGGCGCGTCCTTGGCGGCGAAGTAGCGCCAGCCCTGAAACGGCCGCATCGGCCGCGGGCTCACCTTGACCACATCGGGATCGAGCCACAGGCGGCAGCGCCCGATCCCATCGACATCGAGGAACGGCTCAATCTGCAACACGCGCTGGCGCGCGGCGAGTTGACCCTTGACGATCCAATACAGCGACCCGCCCTCGACGATCTCGCCCGCCCGCGTCGGCGTCATGCGGGTGACGTGGAGCGAGCGCGGCGGCTCGCGCTTGGCGAAGCGCTCGCGCACGCGCTGCTCGACCCATTGTTCGAGATCGGCGACGGATTCCGCGCCGACGCACAGTTTCAAGAGATGCAGGGGCATGGGAGCCTGCGTTAGCGCGCTGGAAGGTCGCGGCAAAGCGCGCCTTGTGGATAAGCCTCAGTCGAGCCCGTTGACGAGGCTCTCTTCCAGCATCAGCCGCGTGCGCGCCCGCACGCGCTCGGTATCGCTCTTCAACTGCCCGCAGGCGGCCAGAATGTCGCGGCCGCGCGGCGTGCGGACCGGGCTCGCATAGCCGGCGTTGAACACGACCTCGGAGAACCGCTCGATCGTCTCCCAGTCCGAGCATTCGTAAGGCGAACCGGGCCAGGGGTTGAACGGGATCAGGTTGATCTTGGCGGGCAGACCTTTGAGCAGTTGCACCAGCGCGCGCGCTTCCGCCGGCGAATCGTTGACCCCCTTCAGCATCACATATTCAAACGTGATGCGGCGCGCGTTGGAGGCGCCGGGATAGTCGCGGCAGGCCTGCATCAGTTGTTGAATCGGATATTTGCGGTTCAGCGGCACCAGCTTTTCGCGTAAACGATCGTTGGTCGCGTGCAGCGAGACGGCGAGCATCGTGCCGCATTCGGCGCCCAGCCGCGACATCTCCGGCACGACGCCGGAGGTGGAGACGGTGATGCGGCGTTTCGACAGCGACAGGCCCTCGCCGTCCGTCAGCACGGAGATCGCGTCGCGCACGCTTTCGAAATTATACAGCGGCTCGCCCTGCCCCATGAACACGATATTGCTGACCGCGCGCACGCCCTCGCCCGACGGCACGAGCCCGTCGGTCGGCGCGACGCCGCCGGGGAAATCGCCGAGCCGGTCACGCGCGACCAACACCTGCCCCACGATTTCCGCTGTCGAGAGGTTTCGCGCCCAGCCTTGCGTGCCAGTATGGCAGAAGGTGCAGTTGAGCGTGCAGCCGACCTGGGACGAGACGCAAAGCGTGCCGCGGTCGTTTTCCGGTATATAGACGCACTCGATCTCGGCGCCCTTGTCGTGGGCCCCGCGCGGAGGCATCCGCAACAGCCATGTGCGGGTGCCATCGGCCGAGATTTGCTCGGTGACGAGTTCGGGCCGCGCCAGCGTGAAGCTTTCCGCCAGTTTCTCTAACAGCGGCCGGGCGATATTGCGCATGGCGGAGAAATCCCCGGCTCCGCGATGATAGATCCAGTGCCATAGTTGCGCGGCGCGCATCCGCTGCTCGCGCTCGGGCACGCCCACCTCGGCGAGGGCGGCGACGAGTTCGGCGCGGGTCGCGCCGGCGAGACTTTTCAAGGGGACGGTCATGGCGTCTATCTATAGGTGCGCGAGCGCAACGGCCAGCCTCTTGGCCGTCGCCCCGCACCCGTGCGATGCTGGCGGCGCAGAAGGAGACCGATCCTGATCATCGCCACCTGGAACGTCAATTCGGTGCGCCAGCGCCTGCCCCACCTGCTCGACTATCTCCGCGAGGTCGCGCCCGACGCGATCTGCCTACAGGAGATCAAGTGCCAGGACGACGCCTTCCCGCGCGAGGAGATCGAGGCGCTCGGCTATAACATCGCCACCCACGGGCAGAAGACCTTTAACGGCGTCGCCATCCTGTCAAAACATCCGTTCGAGGTCGAGCGCGGCCTGCCCGGCGACGAGAACGACGTCCAGTCGCGTTATCTCGAAGCGGTCATCCCCTGGGGCAAGATGGTGCTACGGGTGGCGAGCCTGTATCTGCCCAACGGCAATCCGGTGGGGACGGAAAAGTACGACTACAAGCTCGCCTTCATGGACAGGCTGATCCGCCATGCTCGCAAACTGCTGGAATACGAGGAGCCGCTGGTGATCGCGGGCGACTACAATGTGATCCCCGCCCTGCTCGACGCCGCCCACCCCGAGCAATGGACTTCCGACGCGCTGTTTCTGCCGCAGACCCGCGCGAAATATCAGGAATTGACGGCGCTGGGCTTTACCGACGCTTTGCGCGCGACGACGGATGCGGGCGGGCTCTACACCTTCTGGGATTATCAGGCGGGCGCCTGGGCTCGCAACAACGGCATCCGCATCGACCATCTGCTGTTGTCGCCGCAGGCCGCAGACCGGCTGGCTAGCGCGACCATCGACAAGGCCATGCGGGGGCGGGAGAAGGCGTCGGATCACGTGCCGGTGCGGATCAGCTTGCGGGGGTGAGAACCGCCTTGAGCCGCGATCCGCTTGGATTATCCACATTAGGAGAGAAAGCCATGTATGCTGCATTGCGACAGTTCAAGGCGAAAGCCGGCAAATCGGACGAACTCGCCCAAAAGATCAAGGGCGCGGTCCCGATCATCAGCGGCGTGCCCGGATTCATGGGCTATTACGTGCTCTACGCCCCCGACGACACCGTCACTGCGATCAGCATCTTCAATACGGTCGAGGGGGCCGAGGAGTCGAACCGGCGCGCGCTCGCGTGGATCGAGAAGCACCTCGCGCCGCTGGTGGCGGAGCCGGCGCGCGCCACCGCGGGGCCGGTCATCGTCCATTCGCTGCCGTAGTCGCGCGAGCGCGTCCGTCGCCGCGAGCCGCCCATGTCCGCCGTCGTCACCCGCTTCGCCCCCTCCCCGACCGGCTTTCTGCGTATCGGCGCGGGCACCGCTCTGTTTAACTGGCTCTGCGCCAAGACGGATGAAGAACGGGGTACAAGTATGATATGTTTGATGATGGCGGCAATTCGCGATCTTAAGCGAGGAACTTGCTATGAATTTAACTTTGGAGACCGAACAGGAAACTGACGGTCGTTGGCTGGCCGAAGTGCCGGAAATCGAGGGCGCCATGGCCTATGGGCCAACCCGAGAGGCCGCGATGGCGAAGGCGGAGGCGCTTGCCTTGCGCGTACTGGCCGAACGTTTGGACAATGACGAAGCCTCGCCGATGACGATTCATTTGTTGCTTGCGGTGGAGTGAGCCGGTTTGGCGCGGCCAAGGCGCGTCGTGAGCTCGATGCGCTGAAGCGGATAGGCTGGCGGCTGAAGCGCCAGTCGGGGTCTCACGCCACGCTCGAACGGGACGATTGGCCCGATCTTGTATTCGCTTTCCACGATTCGGATGAAATCGGCCCGAGGATGTTGGAGCGGATTGCGAAACGCTCGGGGCTGACCCCGGAAGACCTTTAACCGCTTCACCGCGCATCGCCTGGCCTTTGTCCCTGCGTCCCGCATCTGCTAGACGCGCGCCTCCCCTTCGCCCGAGCCGCCCATGTCCGCCATCGTCACCCGCTTCGCCCCCTCCCCGACCGGCTTCCTGCATATCGGCGGGGCGCGCACCGCTCTGTTCAACTGGCTCTATGCCAGGCATGTCGGCGGCAGGTTCCTGCTGCGGATCGAGGACACCGACCGCGAGCGTTCGACGACGGAGGCGGTGGACGCCATTCTCGACGGGCTGAAATGGCTCGGCCTCGACTGGGAGGGCGAGCCGGTGCATCAATTCGCGCGTGCCGCGCGCCATCGCGAGGTCGCGATGCAGATGCTGGCGAGCGGCAACGCCTATCGCTGCTATTGCAGCCCCGACGAACTCACGCAAATGCGCGAGCGACAGCGCGCCGCCGGCCTTCCGCCGCGCTACGACGGGCGCTGGCGCGACCGCGATCCCGCAGAGGCTCCCGCCGGCGTCGCCCCGACGATCCGGCTGCGCGCGCGCCAGGATGGCGAGACGCCGATCGACGACAAGGTGCAGGGCAGGATCGCGTTCCCCAACAAGGATCTCGACGATCTCGTGCTGCTGCGCTCGGACGGCAACCCGACCTATATGCTGGCCGTGGTGGTGGACGACCACGACATGGGCGTGACCCACGTGATTCGCGGCGACGACCACCTCACCAACGCGGCGCGCCAGACGCAGATCTATCAGGCCGTGAACTGGGACGCGCCGGTATGGGCGCATATCCCGCTGATCCACGGGCCGGACGGGGCGAAGCTGTCGAAGCGCCACGGCGCGCTCGGCGTCGACGCCTATCGCGCCATGGGCTATCTGCCGGAGGCGTTGCGCAATTACCTCGTCCGGCTCGGCTGGAGCCACGGCGACAAGGAATTCTTCTCGACTGACGAGATGATCGCGGCGTTCGATCTCGGCGCGGTTGGCCGCTCGGCCTCGCGGTTCGACTACGCCAAGCTCGAAAGCATGAACGGCCATTTCATGCGCGCGACCGACAACGACACGCTGCTGGCCCTGTTCCTGAAGACCCTGCCCTATCTCGAAGGCGGCCCGGCGATGGCCGCGCAACTCGATGCCGCCAGGAGCGCGCAGTTGACCGCCGCCTTCCCCGGCCTGCGCGAGCGGGCCAAGACGCTGGTGGAGCTAGTCGATGGCGCGCAATATCTGTTCGCGCGCCGGCCGCTGCCGATGGACGCCAAGGCCGAGGAGATGCTGGCGCGCGGCGGCCGGCTGCACGTGAAGAACCTGCTGCCGCGGTTGGAGGGGGTCGCCGACTGGAGCGCGGCGTCGGCGGAGGCGGTCGTGCGGACCTATGCCGAGGAGATCGGCGCCAAGCTCGGCACGGTCGCCCAGCCCTTGCGCTGCGCGCTCACCGGCCGCACCACCTCGCCGGGAATCTTTGACGTGCTGGATGTGCTGGGCCGCGAGGAAAGTCTGGGACGATTGGGGGACCAGGCACGGACCTAGGCGCCAAAACCTGTCCTCTTTTGGCGACGGCGCAAATCGCTTTCTCTTGCTATAAGATATATCTTGAGATATATCTTAAGATGCCGCATCGTGCGGAGAGGAGGGCTTCATGTCTCAGGCGGACTTCCGCGCGCAGGCGCGTATCGAGACGGCGCAGGCCAGCAAATATCTGCAACAGCTTTGCAAGCACTTTCTGCACAAGCTGCCGGCGAGTTTCGACGCTACGGCGGGACAGATCGGCTTTCCCGCCGGAGAGACACGGCTTACCGCCGACGCGCAGGAGCTGGCGATCTCGCTGGCGGCGGCGAGCGATGACGATCTCGTCCGACTGAAGGACGTGGTCGCGCGACATCTCGAACGATTCGCGTTCCGCGAGACGCTGCGGATCGAATGGCGCGAGGCGGCGGACTGACGCCCTCGATTTACGCGCGCCGCGCCGCTACAACGCCACCCCATGCCCCTCGCCCTCGCCGCGTTCGTCATTCTCTTCTGCCTGATCGGGGCCGCCTTTTTCGCCGCGGCGGAAACCGCGCTCACCGCCGCCTCGCGCGCGCGACTTCAGGCGTTGGAGACCTCGGGCGACAAGCGCGCCGCGCTCGCCAACCGGCTCGCCAGCCACAAGGGCCGTCTCATCAGCGCCATGCTGCTCGGCGGCCAGCTCGTCACCATCGCCTCCACCGCCTACACCACCACTGTGTTCGTGGAGAGTTTCGGCCCGCACGGCGAACTGGAGGCGGCCGCGCTGATGACCGTGCTGATCGTGGTGTTCGGCGAAGTGCTGCCCAAGACGATCGCGATCGCCTATCCCGACCGCGTCGCGCTGATCCTTTCGCCTGCTGTCGCCTTCTTCGTCACCGTGTTCGGGCCGGTCGTTCACGCGGTTGAAATCTTCGTGCGTTGGGTGCTCAACCGCTTCGGCGTCGGGCTGACGGATCGCGATCCCAGCCTGTCGGGCACGGAGGAATTGCGCGGCGCGGTCGATATGCTGCACCGCGAGGGCGAAGTGGCGCGCGACCAGCGCGACATGTTCGGCGGCCTGCTCGAACTGGAGGAAGTGCCGGTCGGCGATGTGATGATCCATCGCACCAAGATGCGGACGCTCAACGCCGATCTGCCGCCCGCCGATCTGGTCGCCGAGGCGCTCGCCTCGCCCTATACGCGGATGCCATTGTGGCGCGGCGACCCCGACAACATCATCGGCATCCTGCATATCAAGGATCTGTTCCGCGCCTATTCCGCCGCCGGCGGCGACGTTTCCAAATTGCGCGCCGCCGATATCGCGCTCGACGCCTGGTTCATTCCCGACGCCACCACCTGCCGCGCGCAATTGCAGGCGTTCCTGCGCCGCAAGACCCATTCCGCGCTGGTGGTCGATGAATACGGCGCCGTGATGGGCCTCATCACGCTGGAGGACATCATCGAGGAGATCGTCGGCGACATCACCGACGAACACGATGTCGCGATCCAGGGCGTGCGCCAGCAACTCGACGGCTCGCTGATCGTCGACGGTTCGGTGACGATCCGCGATCTCAACCGCGCGATGGACTGGGATCTGCCCGACGAGGAGGCGGCCACCGTCGCCGGCCTCGTCATCCACGAGGCGCGCGCCATTCCCGAGGCGCGGCAGTCCTTCGTGTTCCACGGCTTCCGGTTCGAGGTGCTGCGGCGGCAGAAGAACCGGCTCGCTGTGCTGCGGATCACGCCGACGCACAGCAAGGGCAAGGCCAAGGCGGCGGGGTGAAACCTCCGCTCGCCGCGTGCGTATCAACGTCAGGCGCTTGTCTCAGGAGTTCCCGTTATGCTCGATCGCCGTCGTTTTCTAAGGATCGCCTCCCTCGCCGCGATCGGCCTGACGATCTCTCAAGCCAAAGCCTTTTCGCTCAGCGACGCCGAATGGCGCAAGCGTCTGACGCCTGATCAATATGAGGTGCTGCGCCGCAACGGCACGGAGCGGGCCAACACAAGTCCGCTGCTGGAGGAGCACCGCAAGGGGGTGTTCGGTTGCACGGGCTGCGGGCGCGATCTGTTTTCTTCCGCGACGAAGTTCGACAGCGGCACCGGCTGGCCGAGCTTCTGGCGCCCTCTGCCCGGCGCGGTCGCGCAAAGCGCGGATCGGTCGTTGGGGATGTCGCGCAACGCGATCTCGTGCAGCCGCTGCGCCGGCCATCTCGGCCATGTGTTCGACGATGGGCCGCGCCCGACCGGCTTGCGCTATTGCATGAACGGGGTCGCGCTGACGTTTCGCGCGGCGTAAATTCACTCCAGATTGGTGTGGCGAGCCCGCATCGTCTCGGCGGTTTCGTTGAAGCGCGGGCGCAGCTTCAGGATCGCCAGTTCGAATGCGATCATCTCAGCCGTCTCGAACAGCGAGCCCATCGGCAGCACGGAGAGCTTGGCCCCCTCGTGGTTGGCCATGGTCTGCGCCGGGATCAGCGTGACGACATCGACATGTTGGCCAAGCTCCCCCCGCGGCTGCGCGGTCACCAGTAATGTGCGCGCGTCCGCCTTGCGCGCGATATCGGCGAGCGTGCGCGCGGTGGCGAGGTCGCCAGGGCCGGCGGAGACGATCAGCAGATCGCCCTTCGCCACTTCCGGAGTTGTCATGTCGCCCCACACCGCGACATCGCGGCCCATGTGGAACAGCCGCATCGCGAAGCCGCGCATTTGCAGCCCCTCGCGACCCAGACCGAACACCACGATGCGGCGCGCCTTGACGATTTCCTCGATCAGCCCGTCCAGCGCATCGACGGGGATGGCGGCGAATACCGCGCCGAGATCGGCCAGCGCGCCTTTGGCGAGGGCGTTGAGATTGTCGGTCATCGTGTCCTGCCTGTTGGCCCGGCAAAACGGATCTGGGCGGCTCAGTCCGCGCCGCCGGACTGGATCGTCGCCAGCGCCTCGCGCGCGGCGGCGTGGCTCGGCGGCTCGTCGCCGGGCAGGCGCATCTTGGCGTCGAGCCGGGCGAGCGCCTCCAGTTGGGCGGCCCGTTCGGGGCTGTCGGTGATGATGCCCGCCATTGCCAGCGCCAGCGGGCCGGGCGCGCAATCATGTTGCAGGAATTCGGGGATCGCGCGCTCCTCCAGAATCAGGTTCGGCAGCAGAATCGAGGGCACGCTGATAAAATGCTTCAGCGGCTCCTCCAGTCGCGACACCTTGTAGGCGCCGATCAGCGGCACGCCCGCCAGCGCTATCTCCAGCGTCGCGGTGCCGGAGGCGACCAGCGCCGCGCGGGCCGTGCGGTAAGCCGCAAGCTTGTCAGCCTCGCTGATGAGCAGGCGCGGCGCCGCCGGCCAATGCGCGGCGCGCGCGGTCACCTCGGCGTGGAGGTGCGGCAGGGTCGGCAGCACGATGTCGAACGGGCCGATGGAATGGGACAAGGCGCCCAGCGCCGCGCCGAAATCGGGCATCAGCCGCGCCACTTCCGACCGACGCGAACCCGGCAGCACCAGCACCACCGGCGGCTTGGCGTCGCGGCGGGCAAGCTCCTCCGCGTTGGGGCGCAATTCGTGCAGGCGTTCGATCAGGGGGTGGCCGACATAGACGCATTTCGGGCCGCCGAGCCGCTGGTGCGCGGCCGGCTCGAACGGCAGCAGCGCCAGCACCTTGTCGACATAGGCCTTCATCTTGCGGGCCCGGCCCGGCCGCCAGGCCCAGATGGTCGGGCTGACATAGTCGATGACAGGCATATCCGGCAGTTTGGCCCGCACCCTGCGGGCGACGCGGTGGGTGAAATCGGGGCTGTCGATCAGGATCAACCCGTCCGGCGCCGCCTTGATCACATGCTCGGCCGCCCAGGCGATATGGGCGAAAATACGCGGCAGCCGGGCGAGCACGGGCAGAATGCCCATCACCGCGACTTCCGAAAGCGGGAAGGCGGATTCGAGCCCCGCCTCCTCCATGCGCGGGCCGCCGACCCCCACGAAGCTCACAGAATCGCCCGCGATTCGCCGCAGCGCGTGGATCAGCTTGGCGCCGAGCGCGTCGCCGGAGGGTTCGCCGGCCACCAGCGCGATTTTGAGCGCCTTCATGCCGACCACCCGTAAACGAACAGGCCCGCCTGTTCGGCCGCCTTCAGGAACGCCGGCCGGTCGGCGATCAGCACCTCGTCGGCGGCGATCGCCAGCCCGACCAGTTGCGCCTTCTTGGCGGCGGCGATCGTGGCCGGCCCGACCGCTGGCAGGTCGAGCCGCACGTCCTGGCCCCGCTTGGCCGCCTTGACGAACACGCCTGCCCTGCCTTTCAGCCGCAGGCGGCCGCCGGCGCGCAACTCCGCCACCCGCGCCAGCATATTGTCGGTGCCTTCGGCCGCCTCGACGGCAAGCGCGCGCTCGGCCGAAATGACCGCGCCCTGGCCGATGTCGTAGGGCGACATCGCCTCCAGCAGCCTCGCCCCGAAAGCGATGTCGGCGCGCGCCTCCTCGTCGGGGAACGGGCCGACGATTTCGCCTTTGGGCGCGAACAGGCCGGGCGCGACGTCGCGCGGGCCGACGATACGGAAGCCTTCGCTTTCGAACAATTGCGCCACGCCGCGCAGCAGCGCGTCGTCGCCGCCGCGGATCAGTTTGGCGATCTCGCCGGCGCGCACGATGGCGCCCCAGTCCGGCATCAGGTCGCCCAGATCGGGCCGCGTCACGGCGCCGAGAAACAGGATCTCCGACACGCCGCGCGCGCGCAATGCCGCCAGCAGCTTGCCGACCTCGCCCAGACGCACCCATAAATGCGGATAGGCCTCGATCTGGCGCCCCGCCGAGCCGATCAGGCCGACCAGGAAAATCTCGCGGCCGCGGGCGCGGATTTCGCGCGCGGCCTCCAAGGGCAAGCTGCCGCTGCCGCAGACAAGGGCGAGCGGAGCGGTCACGCCGGCGCTTCCCCCCGCTCACGCGGAATGGTGACGGCGCGGTCGCCGCCCTCGCGTAGAAAGGCGACGATCTGCTGCACGGCTTCGACGCCGGCGAAATCCAGCGCGACCTGCTCGACGCGGGCTTTCAGGGCGCCTTGGGCGGCGAACAATTGCCGGTAGGCGCGGCGCACGGCCTGGATCTCGTCGGCCGAGAACCCGCGCCGCTTCATGCCGACGATGTTGATCCCGCCGAGCCTGGCCCGGTTGCCGATGGCGACGCCGTAGGGAATGAGATCGTCGGTGACCCCGGTCAGCCCGCCGACAAAGGCGTGCGCGCCGATGCGCGCGAATTGATGCGCCGCCGCGCCGCCGCCGAAGATGGCGAAATCCTCGACCCGGCAATGGCCCGCCAGCATGACGTTATTGGACAGGATCACGCCCCGGCCGAGCCGGCAATCATGGCCGACGTGGCTCTGGGCGAGAAACGCGCAATCGTCGCCAACAAGGGTCTCGCCGCCGCCGCCCTGCGTGCCGGGGTTGATCGTCACGCCCTCGCGGATCAGACAATCAGCGCCGATCTTCAGCCGAGTGGGCTCGCCGCGATATTTCAGGTCTTGCGGCTCATGGCCGATCGAGGCGAACGGAAAGATGCGGGTGCGCGCGCCGATCTCGGTCGCCCCGGCCACGACGACATGCGACAGGAGCTTGACCCCGTCGTCAAGCCTGGCCTCGCCGCCGACATGGCAGAACGGGCCGATCTCCACATCAGCGCCCAACACGGCGCCCGGCTCGACGCAAGAGCTCGGGTGAACGGACGCGCTGGCGTGGACAAAGGTCAAACCGACACCAGCATCGCCGACACTTCCGCCTCGCACACCAGCACGCCATCGACCATCGCTTCGCCGCGATACCACCAGATATTGCGGCGCTTGTTGATCTTCTTCATGTGCAGGCGCAACTGATCGCCCGGCACGACGAGCTTGCGGAATTTCGCCTTGTCGATGGTCATCAGCAGCACCTGGGTCGAGCCGGTTCTCGACGTCTGGCTCGCCGCGCAGAGCGCGCCGGCGGTCTGCGCCATCGCCTCGATCACGAGCACGCCGGGCATCACCGGCTTGCCGGGGAAGTGACCGGGGAAATGCGGCTCGTTGATGGTGACGTTCTTGATCCCGATCCCGGATTCGTCGCCGTTGGCCTCGACGATGCGGTCAACCAGCAGGAAGGGATAGCGATGCGGCAAAAGCTCCAGCAGGCGCTGGATGTCGATAGTCTCGATCGTCCGCCCCGTCGCCTCGTCCATACTCGCCTCCAAACCTGGAAACGCGCTTGCCCGCTCCAGGCTCTGCCGTCAAGCCCGCCGGCCCTAGGGCGCGGGCTCGGCGACGTAACGCGGGAACACCGGCGAGGGCGCCGGCAGCGGCGCGCCGGGCGGCAGTCTCGCCGCGATATCCGCAAAGCTGCGACGCTCGGCTGGCACGCCGAGCAAGTCCAGCAAACGGCTCATCGCCGAGGGCATCACCGGCTGAAGCAGGATCGCGGCGATGCGCAACGTCTCCAGCGTGACATAGAGCACGTTCGCCATCCGCGCCGGGTCGGTCTTGGCGAGCTTCCACGGCTCGGAATTGGCGAAATAGCGGTTGGCCGCGCCAACGGCGTCCATCACCGCGCCGATGTAGAGATGAAGCTGGAACGCGCGCATGTGCCCGCGCGCGAGGCCGAGCAGCGCGTCCGCCGTGGCGAGCATCTCGCGATCCGCCTCGCCGAAGCCGCTTGCCGCGATCGCCGGAACGGCCGCGCCGTTGCGCGCAACGATGGACAGCGAACGCTGCGCGAGATTGCCCAGATCATTGGCGAGATCGGCGTTCATGCGCGCGACGATCAGTTCGTGCGAGTAATTGCCGTCCTGCCCCCACGGCGTTTCGCGCAGGAAGAAATAGCGCACGGGATCGAGGCCATAGGCCGTCACCAGATCGGCGGGGCTGATGACATTGCCGACCGATTTCGACATTTTCTCGCCGCGGTTGAACAGAAAGCCATGCACGACGATCTGTTTGGGCAGCGGCAAGCCGGCCGACATCAGGAACGCCGGCCAATAGATGGCGTGGAAGCGGGTGATGTCCTTGCCGATGACGTGGACGTCCGCCGGCCAGTATTTCGCGCGCGGGCCATCGTCGGGAAAGCCGGTGGCGGTGACGTAATTGGTCAGGGCGTCGACCCAGACATACATCACATGTTTGGGGTCGCCCGGCGCCGGCACGCCCCAGTTGAACGTCGTGCGGCTGATCGAGAGATCGTTGAGGCCGCGTTTGACGAAGGCGACGATCTCGTTGCGGTATTTGTCCGGGGTGACGAATTCCGGCTGCGCCTCGTAATGCGCCAGCAGCTTGTCGGCATAGGCCGACAGCTTGAAGAAATAGCTCTCCTCCTCAACCCAGTTCGCCGGCGCGCCGGAGGGGGCGAGTTTGCTCCCGTCGGGGGCGTTGGAAAGTTCGCTTTCCTCGAAATAGGCCTCGTCGCGCACCGAGTACCAGCCGGCGTATTTGGAGAGATAGATGTCGCCATTGGCGGCCATGCGCTCCCAGATCGCCTGCACGGCGGCGCGGTGGCGGTCTTGCGTGGTGCGCACGATGTCGTCGGCGCGCGCGTTGAGCAACTCGCCCATCGCCTCGAATTCAGCCGCGATTCCATCGACGAAATCCTGCGGCGTGACGCCTGCTTTCGCGGCGGTCTGCTGCACCTTCAGGCCGTGCTCGTCCATGCCGGTGACGAACAAGGTGTCGCGCCCGTCGAGCCGCATGAAACGCTGGATCGCGTCGGTCGCGATGCGCTCATAGGCATGGCCGATATGAGGCGCGCCATTGGCGTAGGGGATGGCCGTGGTGATGTAGAACCGTTCGCTCATGGCGGCTGCGAATAGAGCATTTCGGCGGCAGAGGGAATGCGCGGCGCAAGCCTCGCGCCGGATTGAGCGCGCAGCCTCGCGCACATTGGCCCCGCGCGGACCCCGACATGAACGCCAAGCCCGAATTTCCCCTCGCGCGCACCGCGCCGACCGGCCCCAACATCCTGCATCCCACCGATTTCGGGCCGACCGACGCCTCGGCGCTCGCCCACGCGGTCGCGCTGGCGCTGAGGACCCACGCCCGGCTGACGTTGCTGCATATCCGCAATCCCGACGAAGCCGGGCCGACCCGCAACGGGCTTGGTCCTGTTGGCGATCTCTTGGTGCGCTGGCGAAAACTTAGCCCCAGCGAACGCTTCGCCGATTTGCAGACCCGGCTTGGCTTCACCGCCGCCTGCCTCGACGTGCCGGCGCGCAGCGTCACGGCGGGCGTGCTCGAACATTTCGCCGACCACCCGATCGAACTCGCCGTGCTGACGACGCACGCCCATTCCGGCCTGAGCTATTGGTTCGCCGGCTCGGTGAGCCGCCGCGCGCTGCGTCACGCCGACACGATGATCCTGTTTCTGCGCCAGGGTCAGCGCGGCTTCGTCGATTTGGCGACCGGCGACGTCAAGCTGATGCGGGCGCTGATCCCCATCGACGGCGCCATCCCCTGCGAGGCGGCGATCACCCGCGCGCGCACGTTGCTCGACGCGCTCGGCCCCTCGGTCGAGAAGCAGCTGCTGCATATCGGCGATGCGCCGCCGCCGGGCTGCCCGACGGACATTCCGTTGACGCTGGCGCGGGGCCCGGTGGTCGAGACGATCCTGAGCGCGGCGCAATCGTTCCGCGCCGATTTGATCGTGATGCCGACGGCCGGCAAGCGCGGCCTGCTCGCCGGGTTTCGCAACAGCGTCAGCGCCGCCATCCTCGACGACGCGCGCTGGCCGGTGCTCAGCGTGCCGGCGGTCTGAGGCTCAACCCAGCTTGCAGCCGGTGGCGAAGGTGAACATCGAGTAGATCGACGTCGTGCCGCAAATGTAGAGCCGGTTGCGCTTGGTTCCGCCGAAGGTGACGTTGGCGACCATCTCCGGAATCAGGAACTTGCCAAGCAGCGTTCCATCAGGCGCATAGACATGCACGCCGTCCCCTGCGCTGGTCCAGATCCGGCCCTCGGTATCGACGCGGAAGCCGTCGAACATGCCCGCCTGACAATCGGCGAACACCTCGCCGCCCGACAGCGTGGCGCCGTCCGAACTCACCTTGAACTTGCGGATGTGTTTGGGCCCATTGTCCTGATGGGTCGCGCCGGTGTCGGCGATGTAGAGATATGCCTCGTCCGGCGAGAAGGCGAGGCCATTGGGGCGCACCATGTCGGTGACGACGGCGGTGACTTCGCGCGTGCGCGGGTCGACGCGATAGACATAACAGCCGTCGATCTCGCGCTCCTGCCTGTCGCCCTCGTAGTCGGCGTCGATCCCATAGGCGGGATCGGTGAACCAGATCGAGCCGTCCTTCTTCACCACGGCGTCGTTGGGAGAGTTGAAGCGCTTGCCCTGGTAGCGCGCGGCGACGACATGAATGCGGCCGTCCCAGTTGGTCATCGTCACTCGACGGGTCAGATGCTCGCAGGTGATCAGCCGACCCATATTGTCGACCGTGTTGCCGTTGGAGTTGTTGGAAATCTCGCGGAACACCGAGACTCCGTGGCTCGCCTCGACCAGCCGCATCATGCGGTTGTTGGGAATGTCGGACCAGACGAGATAGCGCCCGGCCGCGAACCACGCCGGCCCCTCGCACCAGCGCCCGCCCGTCCACAGCCGCTCGATCCGCGCATGGCCGGCGTAAAGCTGACCGAACCGCTTGTCGTAGCTGACGAATCCCGTGCCTTCGACCTGTCCGTGATACATGGCGCGCCCTTTTGTGGTTCCCTGGCATGTTAGGCGCCTGCGGTCGCTACGGCAACCCTCCCCGGCGCTTGACTCGCCCGCCTCGCATCGAGATTGGCGCGACTTTGGAGCAAGTTATTTCGATGTTGAGATTAAACGCCGCCCTGCTCGCCCTGACTCTGGAGTGTTCGCCGGCGCTCGCGATTTATGTTAACAGGGTGGTCCCCGTCGGGGGAACGCTGAAGGGACAGTTTTATACGGCGATCAACCCGGATTGCAGTCTTCAGGACTACCCCAATGTGCGCGTGGTCACACCGCCAGGGAACTGTGTCCTGTCGTTCAGGAAGGGCAAGGATTTTCCCAATTTCGCCGCTGACAATCCGCGCGGCGCCTGCAATCGGACGCGAGTTCCGGTGATTTACGTGGATTATCGCCCCAACCGTGGCTTCGTGGGTTCCGACACGTTTTCAGTCGATGTGTTTTTTTTCGTCGGCTCCGAACGCACGGACACATTCAAGGTAACGGTCAAATAGGGCTCGCGCGCCCCGATTTGGATCGACTTGCCGCGCTCGACTTCGAGTTGCTTTAGCGCGTTGCGTTAGCTAACCATACGGCATGTCGATGCCCCCGCACGCCGCAGTCGGCGCCTTTTCCGGAGGCTGGGTCGCCGTCGCCGCGCCGGACTGGCGCGGTCGCCTCGCCACCGCGCTTGCGCGGGAAAGCGAGCAGCGCCGGTTCTTTCTGTGGCTGCCGATCGCCGCCATTGGCGGCGTCGCGCTCAATCTAGCGGCAGATCGCGAGCCCACGCTTTGGCTGCCCGCCGCGCTGACCGCCGCTTTCGCGCTGGTGGCGTGGCTGGCGCGGACGCGTCCCGTCGCGCGCGGGATTTTCCTTGGGCTCGCGGCGCTGTCGGCGGGCTTCGTGTCGATGGGCCTGCGGACGCAGCGCCTGCGCGCGCCGGTGCTCGACCATATCCGCATCGTCACGCTGCAAGGCTATGTCGAGGCGGTCGATTTTCGCGATGTCGGGGCGCGCTTCGTGCTCGGCGTGACCGATTCCGGCGACATGCCGGAAAGCCTCGCGCCGCGCCGCGTCCGGCTCACCGTCCGCAAGACGCCCGACATTGCGGCGGGCGATTTCGTCGAGGCCAAAGCCCGCCTGTTGCCGCCGTCGCAGGCGGCGTTGCCGGGCGGCTATTCTTTCGCACGCGACGCCTATTTCCAGGGCATCGGCGCCGTCGGCTCCACGCTCGGCGCGGTGCGACCAGCAACGGCGCCCGATGACGGCCGCCTTTCGCAGCGCATGTTCGCCGCGATCGATCGCGCGCGAAACCGGCTGGCGCTGCGCGTGCGCGCGATCATCGGCGGCGACGAAGGCGCCATCGCCGCCGCGATGGTGACGGGCAAGCGCGATTTCCTCTCCGCGAGCGCGAAGGATCTCATCCGCGAGGCCGGCATCTTCCACATCATCACGATCTCCGGCGTGCAGATGACGCTGGTCGCCGGCATCTTCTTCGTCGTCGTGCGCCGGCTGCTGGCGCTGTCGCCGACGCTGGCGCTGAACTACCCGATCAAGAAGATCGCCGCGCTGGTCGCCATGGCGGGCTCGCTCGCCTATGACCTGGGCACCGGCTCGCGCGTAGGCACCGAGCGCGCGCTGATCATGACGCTGATCGTGCTGGGTGCAGTGGTGCTGGATCGCCGCGCGCTCACCATGCGCAATCTCGCGCTGGCGATTCTCGCCGTCGTCGCGATCGAACCGGAGGCCGTGCTCGGCGTCAGCTTCCAGCTTTCGTTCGCGGCGGTCGCCGCGCTGGTCGCGGTGATGGAGGCGCGGCTGGCTTCGCTCGAACTGGGCGCCGACCCGTTCCTGCCGGAGCCGCGCAAACCGGAGCGCAAGCCCTGGTCGCTGGGAATAGAGAAAGTGCGCGCGGCTTTGTTCGCCACCTTCTGCGCCACCAGCGCCACCGCCTCGTTCATGTCCTATCATTTCCATGACCTCAGCCCCTATGTGCTGATCGGCAATCCGCTGACGCTCATCATCATCGAATTCTTCGCGGTGCCGGGCGCGTTGCTCGGCGCCCTGCTCTATCCGCTCGGGCTCGATTCCTGGGTCTGGCTGTTCGTCGGGCTCGGCGTGAAGCTGGTGCTGTTTGCGGCGCGATTGATCGCCGCCGCGCCGGGCTCGACGCTGCATGTGCGCGCCTTCGCGCCGTGGTCGCTGCCGCTGCTGAGCCTGGCGGTGGCGAGCATGGTGATCTGGCGCACTTGGGTTTTCCGCGCAAGCGCGGTTCTGTTTTTTGCGGCCGGGCTCGCCGGCGCCGCGTTCGGGCCGCGCTTCGACGTGATCGTGCCGCCCTCGGGCGAGGAGGTTGCGCTGCGCGACGCCGACGGGCGGCTGGCGATCCTGGGCAAGCGGCACAATGGTTTCGCCACCGAGCAATGGCTCGCCGCCGATGGCGACAATCGCGATTCGGCGGCCGCGCTCACCCCCAATCCGGCCTGCGACCGGTCGGGTTGCGTCGGCGATCTGCCCGAGGGCCTGTCGCTCAGCCTCGTGCTCGACCGCGCGGCGTTCGAGGAGGATTGCGCGCGGGCGGCGATTGTCGTCAGCCCGCTGACCGCGCCGGCCAATTGCAAGCCCGCGCTGCTGCTCGACGAGCGGCGGCTGGCCGAGACCGGCGCGGTCGGGCTCAACTGGGACGGCGAGCGCTTCCGCGTCTCCACCGACCGCGGCCCGTTGCAGGACCGACCCTGGTCGCCGGCGCCCAGGCGCCCGCTGTCCGACCGAATGCGTCGTCCCGGCAGCGCCCAAGGCGAGTCTCGACCCGCCAATGCCGAAGATAATCCGCGTCAACCTGACCAACCGAATTGAACTTCATTGAATATTCTCAATCTGAGGGGTAATTTCAGGCAATCCACCGTTAAAAGAATCGCGCGAAGCCATGCCGCAATTCGCCGCCAATCTGTCGATGATGTTCACCGAATGGGACTTCCTCGACCGTTTCGCGGCCGCGGCGGATCATGGCTTCAAGGCGGTCGAGGTTCAGTTTCCCTACGACCATCCGCCCGAGGCGATCCAGAAGCGGCTGGAGCGCGCGCGCGTCGAACTGGTGCTGATGAACACGCTGCCGGGCGATTTCGCCGCCGGCGAGCGCGGCTTTGCCGCCATCCCCGGCCGCGCCGACAGCTTTCGCGCGTCGTTGGCGCAGGCGATGATCTACGCCGAGCACACCAACGCGCGAAAAGTCCATGTCATGTCGGGCCTGGCCGACCCCAACGATCCCGCCGCGCAAAGCGCGTTCCGCGACGCACTGCGGCTTGCGGCGGAGCGGCTCGACGGCGTCGAGGTGCTGATCGAACCGATCAACCGGCGCGACATTCCCGGTTATTTTATGTCGAGCTTCGATCTCGCGGCGAAAATCATCGCCGAACTCAAGCTGCCGTCGCTGAAGCTGCAATACGACATCTATCATCGCCAGATCCTGCATGGCGACGTGCTGACCAGCCTTGCGGCGCTGATGCCGATAATCGGCCATGTGCAGATCGCCTCGGTTCCCGGCCGCAACGAGCCGGGCTCGGGCGAACTCAACGACGACATGGTGTTGGCGCGGCTCGATTCACTGGGCTATCGCGGCCATGTCGGCTGCGAATATCGTCCCGCCAAAGGCACGATTGCGGGTCTGGGCTGGCTCAACAACCTGCGCCGGCGCGGCGACGGCGGCTTCCGGTCTTCCTGGCGCGACAAGCTGTAGCTTCTTTCCCTCGGCGCTTTGCCCTAAAGAGTCTCGCCTGACGAGGGGGATGGCCGCGTGCAAAGCTATGAAATCCTGCAACAGGTCTCGACGCCGACCCTGACCACGGTGCTGCTGAAGAAGGGCCTGCGCAATATCTGGATTCGCGGCGCGCGGCCGCTTGCGAGCGGCGGGCCCCGCATCGTCGGCCCAGCCTTCACGCTCAATTTCATCCCCGCGCGCGAGGATCTGGCGACGCCGGAGGCTTGGGCGTCGCCGACCTCCACCCGCGCCGCGCTCGAAGCCGCGCCGGCCGGCGCGGTGGTGGTCGCCAATGCGCTCGGCCTCACCGACGCCGGCATTTTCGGCGACATTCTTTGCGCCCGCATGGTCAAGCGGGGCCTGGCCGGCCTCGTCACCGACGGAATGGTGCGCGACATCGCCGGCGTCAAGGCGACGGGGCTGCCGGTCTGGGCGCAGGGCTACGCCGCGCCGCCCTCGGTGGCTGGCCTGATCTTCACCGGCTGGAATCTGCCGATCGCTTGCGGCGGGGTGGCGATATTTCCCTGCGATACGATCGTCGCCGACGCCGACGGCGCGGTGGTGATTCCGGCGGCGATGGTCGACGAGGTCGCGGCCCTCGCCCAGGAGCAGGAGCGGCTGGAGGAATGGATTTTGCGCGAGGTCGAGAAGGGCGTCGCGCTGCCCGGCCTCTATCCGCCGAACGCGGAGACGCGGGCGCGGTATGAGCGGGAGCGGGGGTAGCGCGGGCGCTTCAATCGAACAGTTCGGGGCGGATTTCCCGCGCGCCGTGGACTATCGCGCGGATAAGAACTCCTCTCGCATCGTCGCTGTAATAGATAATGTGAGCTTGAAAGCGAAAACGCCGATATCCGGGGTGGAGCGCGGCAACGTCTTGCCCGATGAGCGGGAAGTCTGCAAGCAGGCCGAAGGTGCGCTCCAATCCCGCAAGGTAAGCCTCGGCTTGATAGGCGCCGAAGCGGACTTCGCTGTCTTCATAGATGACCAGGAGGTCGCCTTCGGCGCGTTCCGATAGGCGGAACTCAGCCACTGCGGCGACGCGCGGCGCGCGCGCGGGCTTCGCTCAGAATGTCAGCCATCGCCGAGTCGCTCACGCGGTCGCAGTCGGGGTGAGACAGATATTCCCGGTAACGCGCGATTTGTTCTTCGCGGTTCAAGGCTTTCCAAGCGGCCAACTCCGCTTCTGTCGGCGGCAGAGGCGACGGCGTGGAGCGGGTGACGGTCGCAATCATACCAATATGGTACCACGGATGGGCGCAATCCGCGAGGACGACATAAACGCCCGCCTCAGGCCGCCGCCGCCGTCACCCGGTTGCGGCCTTCCGATTTGGAGCGATACAGCGCCTGATCGGCGCGGCGGTAGAGTTCGTGCGAACCGGTGTCGTCACGCCGCTCGGCCAGCCCGATCGAGGTGGTGATGGCGATCGACTGTCCCCCGTCAACCATCACGAAGGCTTCCTGCTCGATCGCCTGACGCGCCCGCTCGGCGATGCGGGCGGCCGATGTCGAGTTGACGCCGGGCATCACGATGACGAATTCCTCGCCGCCGAGCCGGCACAGGAGATCACCGCCGCGGATGATGCCGCGTAAGCGGTCGGCGAAGCCCTTCAGCACTTCGTCGCCGCAATCGTGGCCATAGGTGTCGTTGACGCGCTTGAAATAGTCGATGTCGAGGATCATCAGCGTCAGCGGCGCGCGCCGGATGCGGGCGTTTTCGATCATCGTCGAGAGGTGGTTCTCCAGGAAGCGGCGATTGTTGAGGCCGGTCAGCGGATCGAACAGCGCCAGCTCGATCGATTGCTGCACTTTCTCACGCAAGCTGTCGGCGTAGCGCTTCTGCCGCAACTGGGTGCGGACGCGAGCGAGCAATTCGTTGCGGTCGACCGGGCGGCTCAGCCAGTCGTTGACGCCAAGCTCCATGCCGCGCAGCACGCGGTCGCGGTCCTCGGCGTCGGAAACCAGCAGGATCGGCAGATTGCGGGTGCGCTCCAGCGCGCGGATCTGGCTGCACAGCCGCAGCGAATCGTAATTGGCCAGACCTAAGCTGATGATGAGGACATCGACATGCTCCTCCGCCGCCTTGAACATCGCTTCCTGCGCGTTCGCCTCGATGGTGACGGCGTGATGCGGGCTCAGCGCGACCGACAGCCGCTCGGCGGAATTTTTGCGGTCGTCGACGATCAGCAGCCGGCCGCGCCGCCCGTCCTCGGCGCTTGGCGCCCCGAACGGCGCGATCATGCCGAGCGCGACGGTGGTGGCGGCGCGGTTGCGTAATTCGTCGATCGTCACCTTCAGCCGCGAGAGCGAGCGCACGCGGGCGATCAGTTGCAACTCGTCGATCGGCTTGGTGAGAAAGTCGTCGGCGCCGGCCTCCAACCCGCGCACCCGGTCGGCGGGCTGGTCGAGCGCGGTGACCATGACGACCGGCAGATGCGCGGTCGAGACATGGCTCTTCAGCCGACGGCAGACCTCGAAGCCGTCCATCTCCGGCATCATCACGTCGAGCAGGACGATATCGCATAGCGACTTCTCGCAGATGGCGATGGCGTCGAGACCGTTGGAAGCGGTCAGAACCTCGAAGTATTCGTTGTTGAGCCGCACTTCGAGCAGCTTGCAATTGGCGGGATTGTCGTCGACGACGAGGACGCGGGCGGTCATCGCTTGGGCGCTCCAAGAAAATGGTCGATCGTCTCGAAAAACTTCGCGACGGAAATCGGCTTCGACAGATAGGCTTCGCAGCCGCCTTGCAGGATCTTCTCTTCGTCGCCTTTCATTGCGAAAGCTGTAACGGCGATGACGGGAATCGAGCGAAGCGATTCATCGTCCTTTAACCATTGCGTCACCTCGAGGCCGGAAACCTCGGGCAACTGGATATCCATGAGGATCAGGTCGGGCCGAGTTTCGCGGGCGAGCCTGACCGCCTCGACGCCGTTGCGCGTCTGGACGATTTTATACCCGCGCGTCTCCAACAGATCGTTGAAGAGCTTCATGTTCAGCTCGTTGTCCTCTACGATGAGAACGGTCTTGGTCATTCAGCGATCCATGGCGGGCGGGCTTCGACACTAGCGTTCCCGGCGTAATCATTCTAGCCGAGAGGCGTTTACGAATGGAGAATCGCGTGATTTTACGCCCTCTGCGACCCAAGACTTCACCTTTACGCGAAGATGGGCAAGAGCTGGCGGTCGCGGCGTTGTCCTTTCTCGCGCAGGAGCCGGACAGGCTGTCGCGCTTTCTCGATCTCTGCGGCCTCGGACCGCACAATCTGCGCGCCGCCGCGGCCGACCCGGGTTTTCTGGCGGCGGTGCTGGATTACCTGCTCGGCGACGAGCCGCTGCTGATCGGCTTCGCCGCCCAACGCAACATTTCGCCCGAAAGCATAGCTGCGGCGCGGCGCGCGATGGGCGACCCTCGCCCTAGCGAAGGGTGATCGCCTTCTGCCGCGACTGCCTCGCGCCGGACGCGCCGTCCGGGCGCTGTTTGCGTTGCGGCTCGCCCCGCATCGCCCGCGCCGATCCCGCGCTGCGCATCGCCCATGTCGATTGCGACGCGTTCTACGCCTCGGTCGAGAAACGCGACCGGCCGGAACTTCTGGACAAGCCGCTCATCATCGGCGGCGGCGTCAAGCGCGGCGTGGTCTCGACCGCCTGCTACATCGCCCGCACCTTTGGCGTGCGCTCCGCCATGCCGATGGCGCGGGCGTTGAAGCTTTGCCCCAACGCGACCGTGCTTCCCCCTGATATGACGAAATATTCCACCGTCTCGCGCCAGATTCGCGTGGCTATGGGGGAACTGACGCCGCTGGTCGAGCCGTTGTCGATCGACGAGGCGTTTCTCGACCTTTCCGGCTGCGAGGCCGCGCTGGGGCTGGCCATCGCGCCGGCGCTGGCGCGGTTCGCTCTGAAGGTGGAGCGCGAGATCGGCGTGACGGTCTCGATCGGCCTCAGCTATTGCAAGTTTCTGGCGAAGTTCGCCTCCGATCTCGATAAGCCCAGAGGGTTTTCCGTCATCGCGCGGGACGAGGTCGAAGCGCTGCTGGCGCCGCTGAGCGTGGGCCGCTTGTGGGGCGTCGGCGAAGTGGCGCGCCAGCGGCTGGAGCGGCTCGGCTTCCGCGTGATCGGCGATTTGCAGAGAATTGACGAGGGCCAGGCGCAGGCGCGGCTCGGCGAGGACGGGCGCCGGCTGTGGCGGCTCGCGCGCGGCATCGACGCCCGCAAAGTGTCGAGCGAGCGCGAGAGCAAGAGCGTCTCCGCCGAGACGACCTTCGCCGAGGACATTGGCGATCGCGCCGAGTTGGAGGCGGTGCTGCTGGGTCTGTGCGAAAAACTCGCGCGCCGGCTGAAGCAGGGCGAATTATCCACAGGCGGCTTGACGCTGAAGCTGCGCCTGCCCGATTTCAAGCTGCGCACCCGCGCGCGAACCCTGCCACCGACCCAGCTCGCGCCGCGGCTGTTCGAGGCCGCGCGCGCCCTGCTGGCGGCGCAGCCCTCGGGCGAGCGCTATCGGCTGATCGGGGTCGGCACGACCGATCTGCGGCCGGGCGCGGAAGCCGACGCCGCCGATCTGGTCGAGGGCGACCGGGCGAAGGAGAAAGCGCGGGAAAAGGCGATCGACGCGCTGCGCGAGAAGTTCGGGCCCGGGTCGGTGGTCAGGGGGCTGGCGTTCATGAAGAAGTCGGAAGGGGCTTGAACCGGCAGCGCTTCTACGGGAAAGGTCGCCCCCGACGGCGCGGAGACCTACGTGGGGCGTATCGATCTACGGGCCTTTCGGATACCAAAGCTCTACCCGGCCCGCCGCAGTCCCTCCCGCAATTTCGGAGGGCGACGGTCGATAGACCCTCGCAATAAACGGCGGGGCTTGAGCGGACAAGAACGCCTCGATTCTCTTGAAGGAGCCGACGAAGGCGCGCGCAAGTTCGGCATATGGGGCTTTTCCGATTACAACGAAAAGGCCAACGCGATGTAGGATCACAGCGTCTCGCTCGTTTGGCTTGTAGCGAATTCGCTGGTCGTGGGTTACGGCGATCCAGCCTTTTTTTCCGACCGCTTCGAGCCATTCCTCGTCCGTGGCGTCAGGGGCGAAATGGTCTTGATGCCGTTCGACCGACAACCCCGCAGCGGACATTATCGATGGGAATTGCTTTCCGAGATCACGATCTGTAAAGAAAGTGAATCTCACGCCGCCCGCTCGTAAAGAGCCGCCTGCTCTATTTCCTCTGGCTTGAGGTCGTAGTCGGCCGCTATCTCGTCGATAGTTTCGCCCGCGTCGATACGGTTGGCGATTGCCGCAGTGGAGATGCCCTTACTTAGCACGACCGGGCGGCCGAACGAGATTTGCGGATCTATAGCGATGGGACGATCGTCGCTGCTGTCTGCGCCGACGACAAATGGATAGAGTCTTATCGGGACTTTGCGCTCGTCCCAGACGACGCGCTTCAAGTAGTGCTCAAGCAGTTTGCGCATGGCGAGCTGCCCCGAAGCGGACAGATCAATCAGTTCGCCATATCGATCAAGAAGAACCCGACCCGCATCCGTTCTCAGTTCCGGACTGAGGAGCAGTCGCTCGATGCCGAGCGTTTTTTGTGCGTAAGTGAGGGCGGCTCGGAGGGCGCTCACTGTGACGCCGTGCTCCGTGCGAAGAGATCGAAGGATGTGAGCCTCGGTTAGATTCGCGAACGACAACATCGGCGGTTTTGCTGACGCGGGCTTGATGAGCGGCGAAAAATCCTTGTTGCCTGCAGTGGTCGGATATTCGCGCCCGAGCACCCATGTCCGCAGCGTAGCCGGCGGCAAGTGCAAATAGTGAGCCGCTTCAGTGAGCGTATAGGCCGCCGCCTCCCTCACCTTCGCTGTCCTGTCGCGGTTCTCATTCATGTGGGCGGCTTTGGATCGTCCGAGATAGGGGTCTAGCCCGAATTGCCGAGTAGCGCGAGCCGAGCAGGTTGCTTTTATAACAGGGCTGCGAGTTCGCAATCTCGATTGAAGGCCGCGACAGCTTTAGAAATTAGCATTGGCGCGAGCGGATGAAAGCTCACCCAAACACCCCATGCAAAAACCAGCGCGGCCGCGCGGTCTCGCCATACAGCCCCTCGCGATAGAGCCAGTAGCGGCGGCCGAAGGAATCCTCGGCGCGGAAATAGTCGCGCGTCGGGCCGCCTGGACCCCGCCACCACGGCGGCGCGATCCGCTCCGGCCCCTCGATCGCGGCGACCTCGCGCAATACACGGCGCCAGCGGAACCGCAGCGGCGGGCCGTCGGGCACTTCCGCCAGAGCCTCGATCGGCTCTGGCCGCTCGAACAGTTTTAGCGGCCGTTCCGCCGTCTCCAGCGCGCCCGTCGGCGGCGGCCCCTTCGCGGCGGGGCGCGACAGAAAACTCCGCTCGGGCAGATGCGCGTCCACCAGAATCTGCCGCGTCACCCGCGAAGGCCCCAGCCGGGCGCCGAGCCGGTCGATCAGATCGGCGAGGTTTTTAGCTTGGGTCTCCTCAAAAGCGCGTTCGAAGGCGTGTTGCGAGGGCTCGCAATCCTCAGCCAGCAGACAGGAGAGCCGCATCAGGTCGATGCCGAAGCCGGGATCGATCGGCTCGCCATACCGCAGCCGCTCCTGGAACAGCCGCGAAATCGCGCGCGCCTCATTGAGCGGGCGGCTCGCGGCGATGCGCAGCCGCCACGCCGCGCCATCGACGCGAAACAGCGCCAGCTCCAGTTTTCTCGCGCCCTTGCATCGCCGTTCCAGCAGCACGACGAGATCGTCGGCGAGCCGCTTCAGCGTCGCCTCGACCGCCTCAAGATGCTGGATCGGACTGGCGAAGCGCCGCTCGGCGAGAAAATCGGGGGCGGCGAAGCGTGGCGAGATCGAGGGCCGCGAGGCCCCGTGCAATTCGTCGAGCCGGGCGATCAAATCGGCGCCGAAACGGGCGGCGATCGGCGCGCGCGGACGCATCGCGAGATCGCCGATGCGCCGCAGGCCGGCGCGGGAAAGCTCGGCCGCTAACGCCGGCGCGAGCCTAAGCGCGGCGACGGGCATGTCGTGGAACAATCTGGCGAAGGCTTGGCCTTCGAGGCCCGCCGGGGCGCAGGCGGCGCGCCCGAAACGGGCGAGCGCGGCGGCGGCGCGCGGCGTGTCGGCGAGGCCGACTTTCAGCGTGAGGCGCGCGCGCGCAAAGCGCG
>JANLPL010000185.1:0-16781 GCA_031367195.1 Bradyrhizobium sp. | reverse complement strand
TGCTTAGGCGGCGCGGGCGCGCTGCCGTGGTTGGTCGTCGATGTGGAACCGCGCCACCAGCGCGCCGAGCCCTTCGGCCTCGCTCTCCAGCGTTTTAGCGGTGTCGGCCGAGCGCTGCGCGATGGCCGCATTGGCCTGGGTGAGTTGATTCATCTGGCGGATCGCGGAATTGACCTCGGTAAGACCCGAGGCTTGCGCTTTCGAGCCCGTGGCGATGTCGCCGACGATGCCCGAGAGTTGCCCGACCTGCTCGACGATGCGTTTCAGCGCATCGCCGGTGCGGCTGACGAGATCGACGCCCTGTTTGACGCTTTCGGTCGAGGTGGAGATAAGCTTGCGGATGTCCTTGGCCGCATCTCCCGAGCGCAGCGCGAGCGCGCGCACTTCCTGCGCGACGACGGCGAACCCGCGCCCTGCTTCCCCCGCCCGCGCGGCCTCGACGCCGGCGTTGAACGCCAGCAGGTTGGTCTGAAACGCGATTTCGTCGATCAACCCGACGATCTGGCTGATTTTGCCGGCGCTGT
The DNA here is from genome assembly GCA_031367195.1 of Bradyrhizobium sp. GTDB lineage: Bacteria > Pseudomonadota > Alphaproteobacteria > Rhizobiales > Beijerinckiaceae > Roseiarcus. The sequence goes on along the minus strand of JANLPL010000185.1, from coordinate 16,257 downwards.
CGGCGATCTCGCGCATGGCGACGATGGTTTCGTCGACCACGACGGCGCTGCGGGCGGCGTCGGAATCGGCTGCGGCGACAACGGTGCGCGCGTGGGCGGCGCCGTCGGAGGCCTGTTTCGAACTCGCTGTGATCTCGTTGAGCGCAGCGGAGGTTTCCTCCAGATTGGCCGCCTGCTGTTCCGAGCGCTGCGACAGATCGCTGGCGGATTGGCTGATCTCGGTGGACACGTCGAGGATCGAGCGCCCTTGCGCCACCAACTCGCCAATGGTCTGCGAAAGCATTTGCGCGGCGCGCTCGAAATTGATTTTCAGCGCGCGATATTCGCTTGGGAACTCCTCAGCTATGCGGTGGGTGAGATCGTTTTCGGCCAAGCGCTCCAGCGCCTGGCTGAGGCTGGCGACGACGATGCGCTGACTTGCGGCGGTGGCGGCGGCGCCCGCGGCGGCGCGCCGGGCTTCGTCAGCGGCTCGATAGCGCGCGGCGAGCGCCTTACGTTCGATCTCGTCCTTTCGCGCAATTGCGCTATCCGCCACTTCAAGCGCGGCCAACATCCGCAAGACCTCGTTGCGTTGCGAGGCGTTAACGACAGCGTTGTCGGCGTCTGACAGCGGCACGCCGACGAAAATCGCGCCGATGGTTTTGTCGTCCTGCATGATCGGCTCGTAGATCGTAATGAAATCGCGACCGAGAATCTCGGCTTGTCCCTGGAACATCGCGCCTTCGTCGAACATTCGCTCGTAAACAGGCGAGCGCGGGAGTTTCGTGCCGACGGCGCGCGCGCCGGACTCGGTGGTGACATTGGTGGCGATGCGGGTGTCGTCGAGGAACACGGTCGCGACGCCGCCGAAGCGCCGCTTGATGTCGTCGACGATGTTCGTGTCGTTATTGACGAGATAGTCGCCGAAATAGAGTTTGTCGCCATCCACATGCGCGGGGCCGCGCGCGTAAAGCGCGCCGCGCAGAGCGGTCAGATTGATGTCGAGCCGCATCTGCAATAGCGTGGCGCGGGCGTGATGGTCGGTGGCCGATCCAAGCTCCGCGAGACGTTCGGCGACGCCGGCGACGGGTTGCGCCACGCCGCGCCGCAGGCTTGCGAATTCAATTATCTGCACAAGCACGAGCAGCCCGATCAAGCCGAGGTCGATCGCCATCGCCCGCTCCGATTGCACGATTGCAGACTTTTCATTGTGTCCGACAAAGGCGTTGGCCTTGGCGACGACGTCGTCGATGATCTCGCGATGGCGCGCGTAGTGCTGGGTGACGCGCTGAAACGCAGCGTCGAGCTTGGCGCGATCGCCGGCGGCGGCGGCGGCGAGAAAAGGGCCGTCGAGTTCGCGCCACATCGCCACCGCCTCCTCGGCGGCGGCATCGACGATTTCGCTTCTGAGGTCAGCCGGCAGGGAGCTTGCGCGCCAATAGGCGCGGCGGTCATCGAAATCCTTACGCAGCGAAGCGAGGCGGGCCTTGTGATCGGCGAGCCTGCCCTGCCCATTGTAGATGAGATTGGCTTCCAGATAGGGTTCGATGGCGTATTCCGGCGGCGGCAGGATGTCGCCGAGCAGATCCTTGCCGGCGACGATGCGTTGATAGAACTCGCCGCCGACGCCGACCTGTTTGAACGCCAATTCCGTCGTAACGCCGACTACGGCCAATCCGAGCAGAAACAGAACGACGCCCGCCGTCAGTATATTGCCGATCGTCAGATTGCCAACAAGGCCGCGTAGGTTCGTCACATGTCGCTCCCGCAGGCGCCGGGGCGCCGGGTTTATCTGGGGGTTTTGGGACATGTGGCCTTGCGCCACGCCGACGTGTTGCGGACATGCAGCGGCGCTTTATACGCGCCGACGTCGCCGCGACCTTAGGCGTCGAGCGTTGACGGTTCGTTAATGCTAGGCCTGCCTGTTGACCTAATCAGACAATTCCCGACGCGGCGCCAAGGACCGCCGGACGCTCCCGCGCTTTCTGCGCGCGATAGCCCGATTGTCGATAGAGGCGAATCGGATCGAGCGCCCCGCCCTTGCGCCGCCGCGCCTCGGCCAGAATCGGCGACACGTCGGTGAGGAATCCGGCCTTCAGCAGGCGATGCGCGCCGAGCGCGTCATTGTCCACCTGCGCCGCCTCCAGCGCGGCCCGATCCACCAGCAGCGCCTGGGCGTAGGCGCGCACGACTTCGCTCGCCGACTGCATCAGGCTCTCGATCGGATCGGTGACGTTGTGCGATTGGTCGAGCATGTAGGCGGGGTCGAAGCCGGTCGCGTTTCGGGCCGCTGCATCGACGAGTTCGTTGAACACGAGGAACAGCCGGAACGGGTCGATCGAGCCGGCGTCGAGATCGTCGTCGCCATATTTGCTGTCGTTGAAATGGAAGCCGGCGAGGCGGCCGACGCGGATCAGGCGCGACACGATCTGCTCGATATTGACGCTAGGCGCGTGGTGGCCGAGATCGACCAGGCAGAAGGCTTTCGGTCCCAAAGCCTGCGCCGCCATCAGGCTCGATCCCCAATCGGAAATCACGGTGGAATAGAACGCGGGCTCGTAGAGCTTATGTTCGAGAAACAGGCGCCAATCCCCGGGCAGGCCGGCGTAAACCTGCGCGGTCGCCTCCAGATAAAGATCGAAGGCGCGATTGAGGTTGGACTGGCCAGCGAAATTGGCGCCGTCGCCGATCCATACCGTCAGCGCCTTCGAGCCGAGTTTTTGGCCAATCTCGACGCATTCGAGATTATGCGCGACAGCTTGTGCGCGCACGGCGGCGTCGGAATGGGTCAGCGAGCCGAATTTATAGGAGAGATTCTGGCCAAGCTGGTCCTGGAACGTGTTGGAATTGACGGCGTCGAAGCCCAAATCCAGCGAGCGGGCGAAGGCGGCAAGTTCGGCATAGTCCGCTGCTTTGTCCCAGGGGAAATGCGGCGAGCAGGTCGGCGTCGCGCGCGCGAGCTGGTTGATGACGGCGCAATCCTCCAGTTTGTCAAAAATGCCGCGCGGCTCGCCGGGGCCAGGAAAGCGGGCGAAACGCGTGCCCCCCGTGCCGACGCCCCAGGTCGGCACCGCGACGGCGTAGGAGGCGACTTTTTGCGTGATCGCCTCGATGTCTTGGCCGGCGCGGGCGAGTTTACGTTGCAACGCGCCGTATTCGTCCTCATGCGCGCTGTGCGCCTTGGCGTTGGATTGCGCGATCAGCGCGTCGGGGATGCGGTAGGACATGGGCTCGCTCCTTAGCGCGTGAACGCCTGCGCGTTGCCGGCGTCGACGTTGAGGATGTTGCCGGTCGATTTCGCGCTGAGGTCGGAGGCGAAGAAATAGACCGCCTCGGCGATGTCTTCCGGGTAAACCGAGAGTTTCAGCAGCGAACGTTGGCGATAGACGTCTTCGAGTTGATCCTCGCTCACCTTGTTGGAGGCGGCGCGTTGCTGGCGCCACTCGCCGGCCCAGATTTTCGAGCCGCGCAGCACGGCGTCCGGGTTCACCGTGTTGACGCGGATGCCGAAGGCTGCGCCTTCGAGCGCGAGACAGCGGGCGAGGTGGATTTCGGCCGCCTTGGCCGCGCAATAGGCCGAGGCGCCGGCCGACGCGGCCATGCCGTTCTTGGAGGCGATGAACACCATCGAGCCGCCAAATCCCTGCTCTTTCAGGATGCGATAGCCGGCGCGGCTCGACAGGAAATAGCCGGTGGCGAGGATGGCGATGTTGCGGTTCCACAGTTCGAGGCTGGTGTCTTCGAACGCGGCGGCCGAGGCGATGCCGGCGTTGCAGACGACGATGTCGAGGCCGCCGAAGCCGACGACCGCATCGCGGAAGGAGGCTTCGACGCTGGCCTCCGACGTCACGTCCATCGCGACGCCGGCGACGAAATCCTTGCCGAAGCGTTTGCCGAATTCGGCGACGCGGGCGGTCAGACTCTCGCGGTCGATGTCGGCCAGCACGACGCAGGCGCCCTCCCCCATCAGCCGCGCGGCGATCGCCGAGCCGATGCCGCCCGCGCCTCCGGTGACCAGCGCGACGCGGCCGGCGAGCGCCTTCGGTTTCGGCATACGCTGGAGTTTCGCCTCCTCCAGCAACCAATATTCGATGTTGAACGCCTCCTGCTCGGCGAGGCCGACATATTGGCTGACGCTTGCGGCGCCTCGCATGACGTTGATGGCGTTGAGGTAGAATTCGCCGGCGATACGCGCGGTCGTCTTGTCCTTGGCGAAGGTCAGCATCCCGACCTGCGGGATCAGATAGACGACCGCGTTGGGATCGCGCATCGCCGGCGAATTGGGATGTTTGCAGCGCGCGTAATAGGCGGCGTAGTCGGCGCGATAGGCGGCGAGCGCGGCGTCCAACGTGGCGGCGTCCGCGTCGTGCGGCAGCGCCAGCGGGCGGATTTTGGTGCGCAGGAAATGATCGGGGCAGGAGGTGCCGAGCGCGGCGAGCGGTCTGAGATCGCGCGAATTGACGAATTCGAGCACTTCCGGCGCGTCGGTGAAATGGCCGACCTTGCGCTCGGAGGCCGAGATGCGGCCGCGGATGGCCGGCGCGAGCCTTGCGGCGACGGCGCGTCGCTGATCGGGCGGTAAGGACATGGCGACAGCGCCGCCGAAGGCGGGGTCGTTCGCATGGGCGGCGAGCCAGGCGACGGCCTGGTTGATGATGCGGATCGTGGTTTCGTAACACTGCTTCGCCGTCGCCCCCCAGGTGAACAGCCCGTGGCCGCCGAGCACGACGCCTTCCAGTTGCGGATTGTCGCGCGCTATTTTGCCCAGTTTCAGGCCGAGATCGAAGCCGGGGCGCTGCCAGGGGAGATAGCCGAGCTTGCCGCCAAACACCTCGCTGGTCAGCGCCTCGGCGTTTTCCGAGGCGGCGATGGCGATGACGGCGTCGGCGTGGACGTGATCGACGTGGCTGTGCGGCACGAAGCCATGCAGCGGCGTGTCGATCGAGGCGGCGCGGGTGTTGAGGTTGAAGGTGCAATGGTTGAACAAGGCCACCATCTCGTCCTCGTTGGCGAGGCCGCGATAGACGTCCGTGAGGCCCAGAAGTTTGTCGAGGTAGAGCGTCGAGAAGCCGTCGCGCTTCATCGAGCCGATGTCGCCGCCGGAGCCCTTGACCCAAAGCACCTCGACTTCAGCGCCCGTCAGCGGGTCTTTCTCCCTCACCTTGGCGGAAGTGTTGCCGCCGCCGAAATTGGTGACGCGCAGATCCGCGCCCAGAATGTTGGAGCGGTAGAGCAGCAGACCGGGTTCGTCGAGACCAGCGACGGCCGCATCATCCCAGAGGCTCGGCAAAAGGGCGTTGTGGCCTTGGGGCGCGGCGCTCATGGGCATTTCCTCGGAGGGGGGCGTTTGATTGAAACTGAGCGATAAATACGAGAATGGCGGGGCAAGGTCAATTAAAGCGATCATATTGCACTGCAATGATTGAATTGTGCGGCGCAATGAACGCTTATTGATCGAATGTGATTGACAGCGCCCCGAACGCCATGCGACCCAAAGTCAACTTACAGAGAGGAAACGGCCAGGATCATGCGCGAGCGTCAGCGCGCCGACATCGCCCGCAATCTGCTGAGCCAGCGCGGCTTCCTGTCGATCGCCGATCTGATGGCCGCGACGGGCGCCTCGGCCGCCTCCGCGCGCCGCGACGCGGGTCGGCTGGCCGAGCTGGGGCTGGCCGAGCGGGTGCATGGCGGCTTGCAGGCGATCGGCGCCGCCTTCGCCCCGGCGCCGCGCGCGCAAGGGTCGCGCTCGTTCGACAACTCGCTCGCCGTCAATCTCGCCGCCAAACGCGCCATTGCGCGGCACGCCGTGGCGATGTGCCAGGACGGCGACGTCGTGATCGTCAACGGCGGCACGACGACCTATCAGATGGGCGAATATCTGCGCCGCACGCGGCTGAAGATCTTAACGAACTCCTACCCGCTGGCCGAATTCCTGATCCACGAGACCGACAACCGCGTCGCTTTGCCCGGCGGCGAGGTCTATCGCGACCAGAAGCTGATCGTCGCGCCGTTCGACGACGACGCGATCCAGCATTACGCCGCCAAATGGATGTTCATGAGCGCGATCTCGATCAGCCCGCACGGCCTGATCGAAGGCGATCCGCTGATCGCGCGCGCCGAGGCGAAATTGCTCAAGCGCGCCGACCGGCTGGTCGTGCTCGCCGATTCCTCGAAATTTCAGGTCAAGGGCAGCCTCGTCGTCTGTCCGCTGTCGCGCGTGCACACGCTGATCACCGATGCGGGCGCGCCCGAACAGGGATTGCAGATGCTGAAGGACGCCGGCGTCGAGACGATCGTCGTCGAGCCGGAGGCGGTCTCGTGAGCGCCCCCGTGCTCGAAGTGCGCGGCATCGACAAAAGCTATCCCGGCGTGCGGGCGCTCAGCGATGTGTCGTTCGACGTGCGCGTGGGCGAAGTCCATGCGTTGATGGGGGAAAACGGCGCCGGCAAATCGACGCTGATCAAGATCATGTCGGGCGTGGCGCAACCGGACAAAGGGACGATCCTGGTCGATGGCGTCGCCACCCGCTTGCCCGGCCCCGATGCGGCGCGCGCGGCGGGCGTGGCGACGATCTATCAGGAATTGCTGCTGTTTCCCGAACTGAGCGTGGCCGAAAACATCTTTCTCGGCCATGCCCCGAAAGGCCGGTTCGGTCGGCTTGATCTCGGGGCGATGCGGACGCGGGCGCAAAGCCTGATCGACGAATTGGAGATCCACGAACTCGACGCCGACGAGATGGTGGGACGGCTGTCGGTCGGCAACCGGCAGCGGGTGGAGATTCTGCGCGCGCTGTCGCACGTCGCGCGCGTGCTCATCATGGACGAGCCGACGGCGGCGCTGACGGAAGCGGACGTGCGACGGTTGTTCGACATCGTGCGGCGGCTGCGCGCGCGCGGCGTCGGCATCATCTACATCAGCCATCGCATGGACGAGATTTTCCAGATCTCCGACCGCGTCACCGTGCTGCGCGACGGCGCCTTCATAGGCACGCGCCCGACGGCGGAAACGACCTCGCCGCAACTGGTCGAGATGATGGTGGGGCGCCATATCGAGGCGCTTTTCCCCAAGATCGAGGCGAAAATCGGCTCTGATGTGCTGGAGGCGCGCGATCTCGTCGCCAAGCCGATGACGCGCGGGGTTTCGCTCAATGTTCGCGCCGGCGAGATCGTCGGGCTCGCCGGACTGGTCGGCTCGGGCCGCAGCGAACTGGCGCAGACCTTGTTCGGCATCACGCCGGCGCAGAGCGGGGAAATCCGCATCGGCGGCAAACCTGTCACGATCCGCTCGGCGGCGCAGGCGCGCGATCTCGGCATCGCCTATGTGCCGGAGGATCGCGGCACGCAGGGGCTGGTGCGGCCGATGAGCGTGCGCCACAATTTCTCGCTCGCGGCTTTGGGCAAGCTGACCCATTTCGGCTTCATCGACCGGGCGGCCGAACAGAAACTTGCGGAGGATGCGGTCAGGCAATTCGACGTCAAGACCAGTTCGCTCGACGAGATGGCGGGAAGGCTGTCTGGGGGCAATCAGCAGAAGATCGTGCTGGGCAAATGGCTCGCCAACAAGCCGAAACTGCTGATTCTCGACGAACCGACGCGCGGCATCGACGTCGGCGCCAAGGCGGAAATCCATCGCCTGATGGGGCAACTGGCGTCACAGGGCGTCGCGATCCTGATGATTTCGAGCGAATTGCCCGAGGTGCTGGGCATGAGCGACCGCGTGCTTGTCATGCGCGAAGGGCGCATCGCCGCGCAATTCGCGCGCGCCGACGCCCACCCGCGCGCGGTCGGGGCGGCGATGATGGGGAACGCCGCATGAGCGCTGTCCCCCTGCCCCCGCGCCGCCGCGCGTCGCTGTTGCGCCGCCTCTCCTCGCAGGAGGCGATGCTGGCGGTGGCGGTGATCGGCCTCGCCATCGTCGTCGGCATCGTCAATCCGCGTTTTCTCAGCCCCAATAATCTCGCCGACATCCTGCTCGGCAACGCCTATGTCGCGGTCGCCGCGATCGGCATGTCGATGGTGATCATCTCGGGCAATATCGACATTTCCGTCGGCGCGCTGATCGGCGTGTTGGCGACGGTTTCGGGCACGCTGGCGGTCAAGGGCTACCCGATCGCGCTCGCCTGGGCCGCGCCGCTCGTCATTGGTATGGGGGTGATGGCGTTGCAGGGCGCCGTGGTCGCCTATCTCGGAATCCCGGCAATAGTCGTGACGCTCGGCATGTTGTCGATCCTGAAGGGCGGCCTCATCAGCGTGACGGGCGGCAAGTGGATCACCGACCTGCCCGACAATTTCCACCTCGCCGACATCGAGCTGTTCGGCGCGATCCCGATGCCGGTGGCGATCATGGTGGTGGCGACTTTGCTGGCGGCGGGCTGGATGCGGTTCTGGCCGGGGGGGCGAGCGATTTACGCCACCGGTGGCAATGCGGAAGCCGCGCGGCTCAGCGGCGTGTCGCCGCGTCGGGTGGTGGTCGGCGTGTTCGCGCTGCACGGGTTTTTCGCGGGCATCGCGGCGTTGATCTTCGCCACGCAACTGCGGGTGATCCAATCGACCGCGCCGCCCAATCTGGAGCTGACTGTGATCACGGCGGCGGTGGTGGGGGGCGTCAGCATTCTGGGCGGCGTCGGCACCGTGATCGGCGCGACGCTGGCGGCCATCCTGATCGCCGAGATCACCAGCGCGCTGGTGTTCATCAATATCTCGCCCTACTGGACCCACGCCGTGCAGGGGGCGCTGATTCTGGCCACCGTCGTCGCCGACATCCTGCGCCGCCGCCGCCGTCTCGGGGGAGCGGTCTGATGCGCCGCCTGCTCGCCCGCCACGAAGTGATCCTGGCCGCGATCCTGCTCGTCGCGCTGATCGGGCTCGGACGCGCCAACGACCGGTTCCTGACGCTCGACAACCTGCTCAATCAGGGCCGGCTGATGACGGAGATCGGGTTGATCGCGCTGCCGATGACCTTCGTCATCATCACCGGCGGGATCGATCTCTCGGTCGGCGCCATTGTCGGGCTGTGCGCGATCCTGCTTGGCTATTCCTGGAAGACGTTCGGCCTGCCGCTGCCGCTGGCGATTGCGTTCTCGCTTGGCGTCGGCACGCTGGCGGGGTTTCTCAACGGGCTCGTCATCACCCGGCTGAAGGCGCCGCCGCTGATCGTCACCATCGCCTCGCTGGCGTTCTATCGTGGGCTGGCGGAGGGGATCAGCAAGGCGCGCTCGGTGCGCGGCTATCCCGAATGGTTCTATACGCTGGGACAGGGCGAGTGGCTCGGCGTGCCGGCGCAGCTCTGGATTCTGGGACTTGCGATCATCCTGTTCGGCGTCGCGCTCGACCGCACCGCTTTCGGCCGCACGCTCTACGCGATCGGGTCGAACGAGACGGCGGCGCGGTTCTCGGCGCTGCCGGTCGACCGCGCGAAGCTGATCGTTTACACTTTGTCCGGGTTGATGTCGGGTGTCTCCGCCTTCGTGCTGGTCTCGCGCGTGACGACGACGCGCTCCGATATGGGGCTGGGCTACGAACTCGACGTCGTGGCGGCGGTGGTGCTTGGCGGGGCCAGCATTTTTGGCGGTTCGGGCACGATCTGGGGCACAGTGATCGGGCTCGTCATGATCCAGTTGTTGAAGAATGGTCTGGCGCTAACGGGGGTCAAGGGCGACGCGACGATCATGGTGATCGGCGTGGTCCTGATCGCGTCGGTGCTGATTGCGAGCTCCCTTGAACGGCGCCGCGAGTAAGCGTCGTTCAAGGGTTAACCTCCGCTTCAAAGAAGCGGGACAGGGAGGATGGGATGAGGAAACTTCTGTTGACGGGCGCGGCGCTCAGCGCGCTGGCTTTCGCGACCGCGCCGGGCCGCGCGGCGCAATGGGACGGCGGCGACGACATCGCCACCAATCCGCTCGCCTGCGGCACGGGCGCAAGCCCCGCCGCCGCCGCCAAACCCTATGACGGCGGGCAGCCGGCGGCCGGCGCCAGCATGGCCGGCAAGGAAATCACGGTGGTCGATGTGCCGAAGCTGATCGGCATCGGCTATTTCAACGCCACCACGAAGGGCATCCTGGACGCGGCGAAGGAGCTTGGCAACGTCAAGGCTTCGACCGACGGCCCGACGGAAGCCAAGATCGACGAGCAGATCAAGTTCATCGACAATTACATCACGCGCGGCGTCAACGGCATTCTGTTCGCCGCCAACGATCCGGTCGCGATCGCCCCCGTGCTGAAGAAGGCGATGGCCAAGGGCATCCATGTCGTCGGCTACGACGCCAATTCGACCCCTGACGCGCGCGAATGGTTCGTCAATCAGGCGCAGTTCAACGGCATCGCCAAGTCGCTGGTTGACAACATGGCCAAGGAGATCGGCGAGGAAAGCGCCTTCGCCATCGTCACCTCGACCTTCACCACGCCCAATCAGGCGCGCTGGATCGCCGAAATGCACGCCTATGCCGACAAGTGCCACGCCAAGATGACCTGGCTGGAGACGGTCGAGGCGCAGGAGGACAACGTTCTCTCCTTCAATCAGGCGACAACGCTCATCAACAAGCATGGCGACAAGCTGAAAGGCCTGTTCGGCATGACCTCGGTGGCGACGCCGGCCTCGGCCGAAGCCGTCACCAAGGCCAAGCTGTGCGGCAAGGTGGCGGTGGTCGGCTTGGCGACGCCGAACGCGATGAAGCCCTATGTCAATTCGGGCTGCGTCAAGTCGGTGGTGCTGTGGAACCCGGTCGATCTCGGCTACGCCGCGATGGAAGTTCTGCGCGCCGTGGTCGATGGCAAGCTGAAGGCCGGCGCGACGGAAGTCGAAGCGGGCAAGCTCGGCAAGTTGCAGGTGGTGAACGGTTCCGAAATCCTGCTCGGTGCTCCTTACGTGTTCGACAAGGACAATATCGGCAAGTTCGACTTCTGAAATAAGAGGCTCGGCCGGCTTGTACCCGGCTCCTCCGTCATGGCCGGGCTTGTCCCGGCCATCCACGCCGCGCCGCGCCGCGTCGCTGGGAGATCGTCAGGCGACTTCGCTGCGTGGATGCCCGGCACAAGGCCGGGCATGACGCGGAGCGTGTCTTCCAACCCAAAGGCCGCCCTTGCCCCGCCACGCCTTCAAGATGTCGCTGCATCCCGGGCAAGCTGCGGAATACAAGCGCCGGCACGATGCAATCTGGCCCGAACTCAAGGCGCTTTTGCAAGAGGCCGGCGTGTCGAACTACTCGATCCATTTCGACCCCGAGACGAACCTGCTGTTCGGCTATCTCGAACGGCCCGACGCGCATGGGATGGACGATCTGCCGGCCCATCCCGTGATGCGGCGCTGGTGGGCGCATATGCGCGACATCATGGCCGCCAATCCCGACGGCAGCCCGGTTTCCGCGCCGCTGATCGAAATGTTTCATCTGGAGTAACGCCCATGAGCGTCGCGGTGCTCGACGTCGGCAAGACCAATGTGAAGGTCGCGCTGTTCGGCGACGATGGCGCGCTGATCTCAGAGCTTTCGCAGCCCAACGGTCCCGTGGCGGCGGACGCGCAATGGCCCTACCCCAGGCTCGATGTCGAGAAGATCTGGGCTTTCTTTCTCGCCGCGCTGGCCGAACTCAACGCCCGAGCGCCCATCGAGGCGATCTCGATTTCGGCTCATGGCGCGGCCGGGGTGATGGTCGATGACAAGGGCGCGAGCCCGCCGCCGATGGATTACGAATTTGGCGATTTCGGCGCGCTCGACGCCGAATATGACGCCGCTCGGCCCCCGTTCGAGGAGACGCTATCGCCGCGGGCGCCGCGCGGGCTCAACCTCGGCCGCTGCGTCTATTATTACGAGCGGCGTTATCCCGAGCTGTTTGGCCGCGCCGTCGCGTTTCTGATGTATCCGCAATATTGGCTGTGGCGGCTGACGGGCGTGCTGGCGGGCGAGGTGACGTCGCTCGCCTGCCACGGCGATCTGTGGCGCCCGCGCGAGGGGCGGCTTTCGAGCCTGGTGGAGAGCCGCGGCTGGACGCGGCTGTTTCCCCCCGTTCGCAACGCCTGGGACGCGTTCCCGATTCTGCCCGAGGTCGCCGCTTGTGCCGGGGTGGCGGCTGGCGTGCGGGTGCATTGCGGCGCGCATGATTCCAACCTGTCGCTGGTGCCCCATATCGTGTCGCGCGAGGGCGCGTTCAGCGTCATCTCGACCGGCACCTGGGTCATTCTGATGGCGGTTGGGGGTACCGGGCCGCTCGATCCCGCCTGGGACATGCTCGCCAATGTCGATGTGCGCGGGCGCCCCGTGCCCTGCGCGCGTTTCATGGGCGGGCGGGAATTCGCGGCGCTGGCGGGGCCGCAGCCGGCGCGGATCGGGCCGGCCGACGTCGGCCTGCTTATCGCCTCGGGCGCGCGAGCGCTGCCGGCGTTCTCCGATCAGGGCGGCCCGTTCGCCCAACGGGTCGGCCGCATCGAGGGCGAAGCGCCGCAGACGCCGAGCGCCAAAACCGCGCTGGCGACGCTTTATGTCGCGCTGATGACGAAGCTAGTGCTCGACAAATTGGAAGCGCCGGGCGACTGGATCGTCGAAGGCGGCTTCGCCCGCACACCCGCCTACGCCGCTGTCTTGGCGGCGCTGGCGCCGGGGCGGCGAGTGCTTCTCGCACCTTCTGCCTCCGGGGCGGCCGAGGGCGCGCTGCGGCTGGCGCATTGGGGGGAGCGCCCCGCGCCAGTGGAAAGCCGGCCCGCCGAAGCCTGGGCCTTGCCCGGCCTCGCCGCTTACGCCGCGAGATGGCGAAAAATCGTCCTGACGTAATTCTTCCAGACCCGTGGGAGGGTTGCGCCGGCCGGCATGGCGACATAAACAACACGCAAGTCGAAATTGCGCGGCAAATGTGCGCGCTTTGGGCGATTCGCGCCCGTGGGGGAGGAAGCTATGAAGACGGTCAGAATGACGGCTGCGATTAGCGCTATGGCGCTGGCTTTCGCGGCGTTCGGCGCTCAAGCGACCGAGGAGATCAAGGGCGGCGGCGGCGCCACGACGGCAGGCATGGCGACGCCGAGCGACGTGAGCCAGGAAATGCTCGACGGCGCGGCCAAGGACACCAAGAACTTCCTGCACACTAATGGCAATTACGGGCAGACCCGCTTTTTTCCCGGCGCCCGCATCAACACCGCCAACGCCAAGAACCTGCATCCCGCCTGGATCTTCCAGACCGACGTGATGGACTCGCTGGAGACCACGCCGATCATCGTCAACGGCGTGATGTATGTGACGACCTCGTTCGATCACGTCTATGCGCTCGACGCCAAGACCGGCCGCCAGATCTGGGAATACAAGCACAAGATGGGCGCCATCACGACCTATTGCTGCGGCCCCAACAATCGCGGCGTCGCGGTCTATAAGGACAAGGTCTATGTGGCGACGCTCGATTCCAAGCTCGTCGCGCTCGACGCCAAGACCGGCGCATCCAAATGGTCCAAGGACATCGCCGACCCGGAGAAGGGCTATTCCGAGACGATGGCGCCCACGGCTGTCAAGGGCATGATCCTGATCGGCACCAACGGCGGCGAATACGGCATCCGCGGCTTCGTCAAGGCGTTCGACGCCGAGAGCGGCGAACTCAAATGGAGCTTCGACACCATCCCCGAGGACACCAAGGGCGTGTGGGCGACCATGGACGCGACCGGCCGCGACATGCACCGCGACATCGCGGCGGAGAAGAAAGCCTATGCCGAGAAAGGCGACCCCTACAAGACGCTGGGCGGCGGCGTGTGGCAGAACCCGAGCGTCGATCTGGCGACCAACCGGATCTATTTCGTGGTCGGCAACCCCTCGCCCGACCTCGACGGTTCGATCCGGCCCGGCGACAACCTCTACACCGACTCGCTGGTCTCGCTCGACCTCGACACCGGCAAATACGTCTGCCATTTCCAGTATATCGCGCATGACGTGTGGGATCTCGACGCCGTCTCGCCGACCGTGCTCGCGGACGCCGCCGGCAAGGACGGCAAGGCGACCAAGGTCGTCATGCACGCCGGCAAGACCGGGCACATCTACGTGCACGACGCCAAGGATTGCAGCCTGATCCGCTTCTCCGAGGCGATGATCCCGCAGGAAAACATGTGGGTGCTGCCGACCAAGGACGGCGCGCGCATGTTGCCCGGCGCCAATGGCGGCGTCGAATGGTCGCCGATCGCCACCGATCCGCGCCTGCACACCGCCTTCGCGCTGAACCTGCATCAGCCGATGACCTATCACGTCGAATCCTCGCCCTACCCCGACGGCAAGCTGTGGCTTGGCGGCGCGTTCAAGATCATTCCGAGCGAGGAGCAGTGGGGCCAGTTGGTCGCGGTCGATTACAACACCGGCAAGATCAAGTGGAAGGTCAAGACGCCGCAGCCGATGATCGGCGGCGCGCTGGCGACCGCGGGCGGCGTGGTGTTCGCCGGCGAAGCCAACGGCGAATTCAAGGCCTATGATTCCGCCAACGGCAAGATCCTGTGGTCGTTCAACGCCGGCGCCGGCGTCAATGCGCCGCCGGCCGCCTATACCGTCGATAACAAGGAATATGTCGTGGTCGGCGCGGGCGGCAACGCCCAGATCGATTCCAAGCGCGGCAATTCCATCATCGCCTTCACCGCCGAGTGACGGTTTGAAATGAAAACGGGAGAGGCCGGCGCACGCGCCGGCCTCTCTTTTTGGGGCAAGGGTCCGGCGATGCGGTTTTGGGCTTCGGTAGCGGCGATTTTGCTGACGGCGGGCGCCGCGTCGGCCGACGACATCGCGGAAAAGGCGGCGGTCTGCGCGGCCTGCCATGGCGAGACAGGCATTCCGATCGACAAGTCGATCCCCGTGCTGTGGGGTCAGAACGAAGGCTACATCTATATCGAATTGCGCGACATGAAGAAGGGTGTGCGCAAGAACGAGCAGATGGCGCCGCTGGTCAAAGAGATGTCGCGCGAGGACATGTTGGCGCTGGCCGCCTATTTCGCCGCCAAACAATGGCCAAACTTGCAACAGCCGCGCGCGAAGCAGGAAGAGCAGACGCATTTCGAATCGATGGCGACGTCAGCCGGTTGCGTCGGTTGTCATCAGGCGGGCTATGTCGGCGCCGGCACGCAACCGCGCCTGGCCGGTCAGACGCAGACCTATCTGGAAAAGACGATGCTCGATTTCCGCACCGGCGCGCGGGCGAATAATTCGTGGATGACGGATCTTTTGAAGACCTATTCGCCCGCCGACATCGCGGAAATGGCGCGCGTGCTGGCGGGCCTATGAGGGCGCTAGGCGCGCTGGCGCTTCTGTTTGCGGCTACCCTCGCGCGGGGCCAGGAGACCGCGCCGCCGAGCGAGCGGGTCTGCACGGAATTTCGCGCTGCGATCGACAAGGCGCTGGCGACGGCGCCCAGTTCGCTTGAGATCAACAACCTCTTGTTCGATGCGGCGCGCAAGGGCTGCGTGCCCCCGTTGATGCGCCTGCTCGAAGCGGGAGCCTCGCCGCTGGCGCGCGACCGCGAGGGCGACACCGCACTGGCCGCCGCCGCCCGCGCCGGCCGGGGCGCGGTGGTCGAGACGCTGCTGAGCGCCGCCAAGCCGGAGGAGCGCGGCCAGATCGACATGCCCGACGCGCGCGGCTCGACGCCGCTGATGCTCGCCATTCATAATGGCAGGCGCCCGGCGGCGCGCGCCCTGCTGGCCGCCGGGGCGCGGGTGGATGCGATCAACGCGCAGGGCGAGACGGCGCTGAGCGAAGCCGCATACGCGGCCGACGAGGATCTCGCCGATCTGTTGTTGCAGAAGGGCGCGAGTCCCGACACGCTCGACCGTTACGGCAAATCGCCGATCTGCTACGCCGGCGCCCGCGGCGCCTCCCGGCTGGTCGGGCGGCTGATCGACGCCGGCGTCGATCCCAACGCGCGCTATGGCGGGCAATTGACGGCGCTGATGTGGGCGGCGGGTTTTCCCGACTTCACGCCGGCCGATCATGCAACCGCGACCGTGCGGCTATTGATCGCGCGCCACGCCCGGCTCGATCTCATCGACGATCGCGGCCGCAGCGCGCTGATGATCGCGGCCAGCCTCAACCGGTTCGAGACGGCGCGGGCGCTGCTGGAGGCCGGCGCCGACAAGGGCTTGCGAGATAAGCAGGGTAAGAGCGCGGCCGATCTGGCCTCGACCGACGAGATGCGGGCGCTGGTGCGATAGCGCGAGGCCGGCTCGTCAGCGCGCCGGCAGCGTCGGGGCGTAGGCGGCGGGCGCGTCGGGGTCCGGGGCCGGCGCGGTGCCGTCGATCGCGCCGAATATCTTGCGCAGGAAGCCGGGGGTCATGCCC
>JANLPL010000144.1:0-7122 GCA_031367195.1 Bradyrhizobium sp. | reverse complement strand
TCGGCTTCCTGCGCGAAGACGTCCCCAAAAGATGGCGCGAATTCACCAGCGCCGTCACAGACAATTTCCGCGTCATCAACCCAAAGCAATTTCGGGTCGTGACGTAGGCCGAGTATAGCCAGAGTTTTGGAAACGTTGCCACTTTAGACAATGGCTCGACAAGATTCAGAAAGCCGGGAAATTCCCGCTCTTTAAATTCGGGGCGCAGTTCGGCAATTGCCTTGTTCTGACGATCCGCGCGTTGCACCCAAGCCCGTGCGCCCTCGCCCCATGCTATGAAAAGCTTTCCTTCAAACTCGACCGTTCGATCATCACGCCGCAGGTCATAGACGTCACGGCTTCCTGCGAGATCAATCCCATCTGCGTGCGGCTGCGGCGTATCCTGCACGAGCAAACCATTATATTTTGCGGCATACATTCCGACGAACATGGTTGTGCCATCAGGCGTGCCGACGAATGACGCCCATACCGCTGCGCGTTCACACTTCGGTCTGTTCGCGAACTCCTGGATTGATTGATAACCCTCGAAGTCGGATCGCTTGTCGCGCCACAACTCGTACGGTGTTCGACCACGCTCCGCTCGCCGGTCTTGGTGCCGAAGCAGTATTACTTTCGCAGGGTCGACCTCGTTCTGCGTCAGCAACGAATTAAACATGATTGGCATCGCGGTCTTTCACCTCCAAAATAAAACCCAACTATTCGGCGGTAATGGCGAAGACCGAAGCAACCCTGACGCGTGCGGCTCCAAGCGCCCTTTATCTACACGACGTCTCTCAGAAGTCCCAAATTTATGTGCGCTTTCGAGTGGTGCGAAAGTCTTGAATTTCGTAGCGCTGCCTCACCCCCACGCCTTCGCCACCATCGTCAGCACATCATAGCGCGCGACGATCGCGTTCGCTTGGTTGGTCACCTTGCAGTCCCAGCGCACTTCGCCGTGCTCGGCCGAGCCGCGCGGGTTGATCTCCTTGCACGTCAGCGCCGCCTGCAAGGTGTCGCCGGGCTTCACCGGCGTCAGAAAGCGCAGGTTGTCGACGCCGTAATTGGCCAGCACCGGCCCCGGCGCGGGATCGACGAACAGGCCGGCGGCGAAGGCGACGACGAGATAGCCATGCGCCACTCGGCCGCCGAACAGCGGGTTCGCCTTGGCCGCCGCCTCGTCCATATGGGCGTAGAAATTGTCGCCGGTGAAAGCGGCGAAATGCTCGATGTCGTCGAGCGTGACGGTCCGCTTGGCGGTCACGATCTGGTCGCCGACCTTTAGCTCAGCGAGCGACCTCCTGAACGGATGCGGCGGCGCGGAATTGACCGGCGCGCCGTCGATCCAGCGCCCCGTAACAGCGCTGAGCAGGCGCGGCGCGCCCTGCACGGCGGTGCGCTGCATGAAATGTTTGACGCTGCGGATGCCGCCCAACTCCTCGCCCCCGCCGGCGCGCCCCGGTCCGCCATGCACGAGGCCGGGCATCGGCGAGCCATGCCCGGTCGAAGATTTTGCGCTGGCGCGATTGCCGATCAGCACGCGGCCGTGACTGTGGCCGATTCCGAGCACGACTTCCCGTGCGACGCTCTCATCGTTGGTGAACACGGAGGCGGCGAGCGATCCGTCGCCGCGATTGGCGAGGTCGATCGCCTCGTCGAGATCGTCGTAGGGCATCAGCGTCGCGACCGGACCGAACGCCTCCACCTCATGCGGCGCGCGCGCCGCGCCGGGCTTGTCGCAATAGAGCAGCACCGGATTGAGGAAGGCGCCGCGCTCGGAATCGCCGCTCGTCAGCACAACGTTAGTTGGATCGCCGCAGACAATCTCCGCCTCGCGGGCGATCTCGGCGATGCGGGCGCGCACTTCCTCGCGCTGGGCGAGGCTGGCAAGCGCGCCCATGCGCGTCGTTTCCGCGCGCGGGTTGCCGACGGCGATAGCGTCGAGCCGTCTGCGCAGCGCCTCGATCGCCGCGCCGACATGTGCGCGCGGGACCAGAGCGCGGCGGATCGCGGTGCATTTCTGGCCCGCCTTGGCCGTCATCTCGCGCGCGACTTCCTTGACGAACAGATCGAACTCCTCCGTTCCAGGCAGCGCGTCGGGGCCGAGCAGACAGGCGTTGAGACTGTCGGCCTCCATCGTGAAGCGCACGGAATTCTGTACGATGCGGGGATGCGCGCGCAGCTTCGCGCCGGTCGAGGCGGAGCCGGTGAAACTGACGACATCCTGCCCCGTCAGATGATCGAACAGATCGCCGACGCCGCCGCAGATCAGTTGCAACGCGCCTTCAGGCAGGATGTTGGATTGGATAATGCGGCGAAATACGGCCTCCGTCAGATAAGCGGTCTGGCTCGCCGGCTTGACTACGGCCGGCACGCCCGCGAGCAGACAGGGCGCGATCTTCTCCAACATGCCCCAGATGGGAAAGTTGAACGCGTCGATATGGACCGCGACGCCGCGCAGGGGCGTCAGAATGTGCTGGGCGACGAAGCTGCCGTCGCGCGCGAGGCTCTCCACCTCGCCCTCGACGAGAAAGCGCTCCGCCGGCAACTCGCGCCGGCCGCGCGAGGCGTAAGACAGCAGCACGCCCAGGCCGCCTTCGATGTCGATGGCGCTGTCGGATCGGGTCGCGCCGGTGGCGAAGGAGAGATCGTAGAACGCCTCCTTGGCCTCGCCCAGCGCCTGCGCCAGCGCCTTCAGCATTTGCGCGCGTTGATGAAAATCGAGCGCGCGCAAAGCCGCCCCGGCCGCGCGCCCGAAAGCCAGCGCTTCGGCGAAATCTAGGCCCGTGGAATCGACGCGCACAACCGGATCGCTCGTGCCGGCGTCGCGGACCAGCGCGCCTTCGCCCGCGCCATTACGCCATGCGCCGCAGAGGTAGCTTTGCAGGCGCGGAGTTTGATTGTTCAACATCAGGCAAGCTTTCAGACGAGTTGCAAATCGGTCAGCCGCGCATCGAGGCGTCGGCTCCATTCGGAGAGCAAATCTTCGTTGCGGCGGCGGCGCAGTCCGAAACGCTTCAGCGTGTCGAACCGCGCTGACTCGGCGAGGCCAAAACTCTCGGCGACGCGCGGGCGCCAATAGGCGAGGCTCGCCTGCGTTTGCGCGCGCCCGTCCGCCGTCGCGACGAGGATGCGAAGGCCTTCGAGGCCGAGTTCGGCATGGCGGCGCTCGCGCGGCGCGATTCCGCGCAACGCCTCCGCCAGCGGGGCGTAGGACACGGCGGCAAATTCCTCGATCTGCACGCCGACCGCCGCGCCCATAACCACGTTGAACGTGACGGCGTCGGTCCAGCCTTGCAGGGGGTAGTGAAACACGGACAGGCGCATGTCGCCGCCAAAGCGTTGCGTGCCGAGGGCGGAGTCGCGCGGGAGTCTGGCCGCCCAGGGTTGATGTGCGGCGTAGCGCGTCACGTCGGCGCCGAATTCGCCCATCAGGTTGAGGACGCGCTCGGCGTGGTCAGTCTTTTCCAGCACGATGCGCGCGGCGGCGATG
The DNA here is from genome assembly GCA_031367195.1 of Bradyrhizobium sp. Classification (GTDB taxonomy): domain Bacteria; phylum Pseudomonadota; class Alphaproteobacteria; order Rhizobiales; family Beijerinckiaceae; genus Roseiarcus. Next base: position 3,653 of record JANLPL010000144.1, on the reverse strand, counting down.
CGCGCTTTCAGGCCCGGCGCGGCGTTGATGAGATCGGCGAAGCCCGCGGCGCCGGCGAGTTCGCTATCGACGAAGCCCGCCATCCAGCGCATCAGTTCGCCGCGATAGCGCGGGGGCGCATTGGCGGGCGAGGTCAGCACGCCGCCCGCCGCGAGATAGGCCTCGACGTCCATCGCCTCTTCCAAACGTCGCCTCCGGTTGCGCACACTATAACGCCGCGCTTGCGAGATCGCGAGGGCCGTGCGTCAGGCGCCGAAGCCGCGCGCCATGCCCGCCGCGAGGATCGGCAGCAGTGCAATCAGGCCCGTCTGACCTAGAAGAAACCGACGCACCGACGCCACGGCGTTCGCGCTTGGCGCAAATCGAGGGTCTGCCCTCGCCGCTCGTCGCCACTCCAGAAATTTCAGCGTTGGCGATACGGACAGGGCGGCGACCAGGCCGAAAACCGCCATTTTCGACCAAAACAGGTGATTGGAGCCGTAATAGGCTGCTCCCTTGTCGCCAAGAAACACCCGCGCCAGTCCCGCGCCGACCACCGCCGCCGCCGCAACGCCGTACCACGCATCGATACGCGAGAGGCGCGCCACGACCGCCGCGTCCACGCGCCCGGCCGTCAAAGCCAGTTCGCCCGCGAGAATTGCGAGCAAGGTGAAAACGGCAAGGTGGTGCAAACTCGCCAAGACCCAGTCCAACGCCATAGAGCGCCTCCTGCGATGTCATCGAAATAGTCGATCCGCGCGAACATGGCGAGTTTTGCGGCCGGCGCCAAACAATGTTTGACCCGCGCCAGGGGCGGCTTTATATCCGCTCTACGACGTGAAGTCGGCCCCTATGGCGGAACTGGTAGACGCGTCCGACTCAAAATCGGATTCCGAAAGGAGTGCTGGTTCGATTCCGGCTAGGGGCACCAAGACACCTAAACATAGCGCCCCAAGAGGGCGCTTTTTTATTGCGAAAACAACAGTTTATCGCGAATTCGGCGCTCATGGCGGAACATGGCGGCACGTTGTTTCGCGTCGAAAATGGGGTAGATTCGCGGATAAGTACCCCTCAAGGGGGTGGCTCGATACCCCGGAGATACCCCAGTGTCCCTCTCTCACTTCGATATCAAGAACGCGAAACCCGCCGAGAAGCCGTACAAGCTCTTCGATGGCGGCGGATTGTTTCTGCATGTCCAGCCCGGCGGCGGGCGGCTGTGGCGTATGCGCTACAAATTTTTTGGGAAGGAGCGTCTGCTGTCATTCGGCGCGTACCCCGCCGTGGAACTCGCCGATGCGCGGGCAAAGAGGGACGAAGCTCAGAAGCTCCTCGCGGCCGGCACCGATCCCAGCGTCAAAAAGAAATTGGATCGGATCAAGGCGGAGGTCACCGCCGGGAACACCTTCGGTTTGATCGCCGCCGAGTACATCGGCAACCTGGAAAAAACCAACGCCGCGCCCGCGACGACCAAAAAGAACCGATGGTTTTTGGAGGAATTGGCGAAGCCTATCGCCAACCGCCCTATCGCCGAGATCACGGCGGCAGAATTGCTCCACCTGCTCCAGCGCATCGAAAAGAGCGGGCGGCGCGAAACCGCCCGGCGAATGCGCGGCACTATCGGCTCCGTATTCCGGCGCGCGGTAGTGACGCTGCGCGCCTCCCACGATCCTACGGTCGCGCTGCAAGGCGCGCTCTTGCGTCCGAACACAAAACCACGCGCGGCCATTGTCGATGAGAAGGCGCTGGGCGGGCTCATGCGCAACATCGACGAATTCCCCGGCTGGCCGTCCCTGCGCGCGGCGCTGCTCTTTTGCGCGCTCACTTTCGCCAGACCTGGTGAGGTTCGTGGCGCAACTCGGTCCGAAGTGGATTTCGAGAAGGCGGTGTGGAAAATATCGGCTGACCGAACGAAGGTGCGGCGTGTTCACGAAGTGCCGCTCTCCCGGCAAGCGATTGCGGTCTTGAAGGACATTTGGCTGCTCTCCGACAATGGCACGTTGATTTTCCCAAGCCCTCGCGCCAATGATCGCAAGCTCTCCGAAAACGCCTTCAATTCCTCGTTGCGACGTATGGGCTACTCACAAGACGAGATGACGGCGCATGGTTTTCGCTCCAGCGCCAGCACGATCCTAAATGAAAATGGTCTCAATCCCGACGTGATCGAATCCGCGCTCGGCCACCAAAATCCAAATGAGATTCGGCGCGCCTACAATCGCGCGCGATATTGGAAAGAGCGTGTGGAACTCATGCAGAAATGGGCGGATATGCTCGATGAATTTCGCGCAATGAGCGTCGCTCCGCCACGTGAATAGTTTGAGGTGCGGAATGCTGCCTTTGGGGATAACCGACTTCCCGCTCGGCAAGTCGCGCTATCATCAAACCCATGGACATCGACATGTCGCGACAAGCCGCGACGACCCCCGACAGCGAATATACGCTAACCGTCGACGAGGCGCTGGAGCGTTATGAACATGCCGGCCATCCCCGGACGCCACGCAGTATTCAGCGATTCTGCGCCAAAGGCCATCTCGATTGTCGCCGCATTGAAACACCGTTCGGTGAAAAATATCTGATCTCGCCCGCGTCTGTGGCTAAACACATTGCCTACATTGAGGAGGTTCGTCCGACCGCGACAGGTCACGACATGTCGCGACAAGATGCGACAGTTGTCGCCGAGCAAATTAAGGTTGAGCCCGTGCAACAGCCACCCACGACAAGCCGCGACGCGTCGCGGCTTGTCGTGACGGCTCCTGATCTTACCGATAGGTATATCGGGCGACTTGAAGGGGAAGTCGCATTCCTTCGCGATGAACTCACCACCAAGAACGCGCAGATCAAAGAACTGACTGAGCGCAGCCGCGAGACGAACGTCTTGATCGGCGGCATGCAGCGTTTGCTCGCGCCCATGCTCGGCTCGCCCGACCCTCATCGACCAACGCAAGAGCAAGCACCTGGATCGGAATCCGGCCAGTAGGGGAGTGTGCACAGCCCGCCTTGACGACTGAGTGTGCGCTATACTGCGAAGCATGGAGCAGATTGCAGGGCACATCGCCAATATCGCGCGCAACATCGAAATCGTCGGCGCCGATCCCGTCACCCTGCACGGCTTTACACAAGTGCCGAATTTCATCCTGACCAGCACCAAAATATCCGTAGGCGCAAAGCTCGGTTACGCCATGCTTCTCAAATACGCCTGGGGAGACAATGCATGCTTTCCCGGTCAGACCAAACTCGCGGAGGATATGGGCTCGGGGGAGCGCAGTGTGCGCCGCTATCTCGATGAATTGGAAAAGGCCGGCCTGTTGGAGATCGAACAGCGAGGCCTTGGAAAGACGAATCTCTATCGGCTTTTCCTGACCGTCCAAAAGCTCGGCGCGAAGCCCCAAAAGGGTGGCCGACGCTGATCGGCCAAATTGGCCGGTCAAGAACGGCCATACTTGCCGGTCAGCAGCGGCCAATTTGGCCGGTCACTCTATATAAGAATATGCATTTACAAATACTAATAAATAAAAATACCCAGCACAAAATTAATTTTATAAAACCCGAAGAAGCAAAATACAAATACACTAGAAGGAGACAACCACTTGACGGTTATAGATAACTATTGTACAATACGTGTCCTTTATTTCAAAGTGATATACTGTGCGCATGCCAAAATCCGATAATGAACGTTT
>JANLPL010000104.1:0-41058 GCA_031367195.1 Bradyrhizobium sp. | reverse complement strand
ATGAAATAATAATTTAGGAGGAAAAAATGGAACCGAGAGGGAAAACCGTTACGGGGCGACGCCAATTCCTCTGCGGTTGTTGCGCCACACTCACGAGCGCGGGGTTAGGAGCCGGATTTGCCGCCGCTGCAACTGATCCGGTCGTGGTGCCCGTGGAGAGCGCGCCTTTCCATTTGCAGGTATTTGAAAACGAATATGTGAGATTTCTAAACGTTCTCATCCCCCCCGGCAAGGTGGGCGCCTACCATCGGCACTCCATCGATTTTGCGACACTGATCGTAGAGGCGACAGATCGCCTCGAGGTCACGGTTTTAGACAAGCCGATGGCGCTGGTATCGTTGAAGGCGGGGCAAGTGCTGTTCAGTGGATACAGCAAGGCTCCGTTCATTCATCAGGTCGCGAACGCCGGGCAAAGTTCGTTTCATGTCATGGGGATAGAGATTCTAGACTCAGAGCCGGGACGCTTTTCTCCTTCGACGAGGACAAATGTTCCCGCCTACTCGTTGGTTCTGGATAACGAGCGGGTCCGCGGTTGGCGGCTAGTGCTTCAACCCGGCGAGTCTGCTGCTGCGATCACGCAAACTGCGCCTGGGGTACGATTCGTGGAGCAGGGCGGAGATACTGTGGAAAGCGCAAGGGACAAACCCGACCATGAACTGAACCTCGTTCGCGGCGATTTCGTATGGCAGGCGGCTGGAACGACGAGGGCCGTTCGAAACGTCGGGACCTCGGCAGTCGAGTGGGTCGAGTTTGAGCTGAAATGACAGGAGTCCTTCGGGCAAACATCCGGAACGCTGTCGGAATCTCGAGGGCCAGATTTCAAGCTGCTGGCGCATGCAAATTATGGGGGCGAATATCTCCGCACACGTTCAAAGCGAGTGGCAGCTTTCCGCCCTTGGACAATGCCGCCCTTGCGCCCGAATGTCTCAGATGGGTCGATTCCCCTCCGCTTGGCAGGGAACGGCCGTCCGATCTTGACCGCTAACCCGCGTCGGCGAAGCTGATCGCGATATTGCGGAATTTCTCCGGCGGCGAAAGCAGCCGGGTGCGGAAATCGGCGCTCGCCTGCATCTCCGTTTTGGCCAACTTGGCTTTCCAGGAATAGAGCGGCTGGCCGTCCTCGCCCACTAGCGTGATGAGCAGGGTCGGGGTTTTCCGCCGTTGCGCGGCGCTATTGACCAGCGAACCCTCGACATATAGCACGCTCTGGCCGTTGATCTCGCCGCGGCGGGCGCTCACCTCGCCGAATTTGAGGGCGGCTTCGGCGGGCGACAGCGCCGCAACCAGGGGACGCAGGACGGGCACGCCTCGCCAGCGCTGCGCCGGCGTCGCATAGAGCGCCCAGGCGGCGATGACGAGGGCGAAGCCGCCCGCCAGCCTGGCCTTCGACCGCGCGGGCGCCTGCGGGGTCTCCGACGTTTGGCGCCGAGGCGTCGCGCGCGGCGCCATTATCGGAGATATAGGGGGGTACGCGCGGGCGGACATACCGATTCGCTCTCCAACTGCGCCTGGGATTTACACTCGCTTAACGTTAAGGGCGGGTAAAGGGACGCGACCGAGAGGACGGCTTGCTTCGTTTCGAGAATGTCGGATTGCGCTACGGGCTGGGGTCGGAGATCATCCGCGACGCCAGTTTCGAGATCGCGCCGCAGAGTTTCCAGTTTCTCACCGGCCCCTCGGGGGCGGGCAAGACGACGCTGCTGCGGCTGATGCTGCTGTCGTTGAAGCCGACAAGCGGCCGAATCACCATATTCGACAAAGACGCGGCGACCCTCGACGCCGAGAAGATGACCGGCGTGCGCCGCCGCATCGGCGTCGTATTCCAGGATTTCCGCCTGCTCGAACACCTCACCACTTACGACAACGTCGCCTTGCCGCTGCTGGTGCAGGGCCGCAATCCCGGGACCTATCGCGCCGAGGTGATCGAGCTGTTGAAATGGGTCGGTCTGGGCGACCGGATCAACGCCTTGCCGGCGGTGCTGTCGGGCGGGGAGAAGCAGCGCGCGGCGATCGCGCGGGCGCTGGTCGCGCGTCCCGAGCTGTTGCTGGCCGACGAGCCGACCGGCAACGTCGATCCCGATATGGCGTGGCGGCTGTTGCGGCTGTTCGCCGAATTGCACAAGAGCGGCACGTCGGTCGTGATCGCGACGCATGATCATGCGCTGATGGAAGCCTTTGGCGGCGGGGTGCGCAAGCTGGTGATCGCGGACGGTCAGGTGCAATCGCTCGAAGGGGACGAGGAATGAGCGAGGAGACAGAAGCCGAAGTCGAACACGCGCCCCCGGCGAGGCTCATTCCGCATGACACGGTGTCGGGCCGCGCGCTGACGGCGGTGATCGCGATTTTGACCTTTCTGGCCTGTTTGTGCGCTGGCGGCGCGGTGGTGCTCGCTGCCGCCTCGTCCGCCTGGCGCGACGATGTCGCGCGCGAGATCACGATCCAGATCCGCCCGCAGATGGGCGCGGACGTCGATGCCGAGGCTGAGAAGGTCGCAGCCCTCGCCAGGCAGTCCCCCGCGATTGAATCCGTGCGCCTGCTGAGCCGCGCCCAGACCGAGGAGGCGCTGAAGCCGTGGCTCGGCTCCGGGCTCGATCTGTCGCAACTGCCGATCCCGCGGCTGGTGGTGGCGACGCTCGCCAGCCGCGACCCCAAGGCTTTGCAGCCGCTGCGAGCCCAACTGGCGCTCCAGACTCCCAACGCCGCGCTCGACGACAATGCGGTGTGGCTGTCGCATCTCTCCGCCGTCGGGCGCTCGCTGACCCTGTTCGCCGGGCTGTTGTTCGCGCTGGTGGTGGCGGCGATCGCGATCGCGATCGGCTTTGCGACGCGGGGGGCGATGGCGGGGGCGCGCGAGATCGTCGAGGTGCTGCATTTCGTCGGCGCCTCCGACGCCTTCATCACCAAGCACTTTCAGCGTTATTTCTTCCGCCTGAGCGCGGAGGGGACCAGCGTCGGCGGCGGGGTGGCGATCCTGTTGTTTTTCATCAGCGAATTGTTCGCCGCGCGCGGGGCCGCCTCGCCCGAGGGCGCCACGATGACGGTGCTGTTGGGCGCGTTCCACCTGCCGCTGGTCGGCTATGGCGCGATCGTGGGCGTCTGCGCGGCGCTGGTGGCGATGGCGGCGCTGTTCTCGCGCGTGGTCGCCTCCGCGCATCTGCGCGCTCTCTCCTGACGGCATCCCCATGATCGCCCTGCGCTCGCTCCTGTTCAACGCTTTGTTCTATCTGAACCTGATTGTCTTGATGATCCTCGGTCTGCCGGCGATGCTGTTCGGCCGCAAGGGCGTGTTTTTCATGGCGCGAACCTGGGGGCTGACCTCGCTCTGGCTGCTCGACAAGGTGTGCGGGCTCAGGGTCGAGTTTCGCGGGGTCGAGAACCTGCCGCCAGGCGGCTACATCCTCGCGGCCAAGCATCAGTCGTTTCTGGAGACCTTCGCGCTGGTGCCGCACACGCCGGATTTCGCGATCATCCTGAAGAAGTCGCTGAAATATATCCCGGTGTTCGGCCTCTATCTCACGATCGGCGGGCAGATCGGCATCGACCGGGCGCGCGGACGCAATGCGCTGGCGCAGATCATCGAGCAGGCGGGCGAGGTGCTGCGCGCGGGGCGGCAGGTCTATATCTATCCCGAGGGCACGCGTCGGGCGCCGGGCGCGGAGCCGCAATATAAGCAGGGAGTCGCGGCGCTGTACGAGGCGACGGGCGCGCCCTGCGTGCCGGTGGCGCTCAATACCGGCCTGTTCTGGGGACGGCGCGGTTTCCTGCGCCTGCCGGGCACGGCGGTGATCGAATTTCTCCCCGTCATCGCGCCGGGGCTGTCGCGCGGAGCCTTTCTGGAGCGGCTGAAGGGGGACATCGAGGGCGCGACGCTGCGGCTGATGCAGGAGGCTGGCCTTGACCCGTCGGCGCGGCGCCCTTAAGCCGCCCAAACCAGTCGGCCGGGCGACCGCTGCTTCTCAAGAGCAGAGGAAAGTCCGGGCTCCACACGGACACGGCGCCGGATAACGTCCGGCGGGGGCGACCCCAGGGAAAGCGCCACAGAAAGTAAACCGCCTTTCGCCTTCCTAACGGAAAGCTTGAGGTAAGGGTGAAAGGGTGCGGTAAGAGCGCACCGCGTCGGCGGCAACGTCGACGGCATGGCAAGCCCCGCCGGGAGCAAAACCGAATAGGAACGACGCGCGGGGAGGCTTGCCTCTTGCGCGGGGCCTGTCCGTAGGCCTGGTCGTTCGGGTAGGTTGCTTGAGGCGTCCGGCAACGGGCGTCCCAGAGGAATGGTCGCCGCGTCGGACACTTGTGTCCGGCCTTACAGAACCCGGCTTATAGGCCGACTGGTAATATGTCTCCGGAAGAGTTTCGCCGCCTCGGCCACGAACTGATCGACCGCATCGCCGACTATCGCGCTGGCGTCGCGGCGCGGCCGGTGAGGGCGCAGGTCGCCCCCGGCGCGATCTGCGCGGCGCTGCCGAAATCGGCGCCCGCGACGCCCGAACCGTTCGCGGCGATCTTCGCCGATCTCGACAATCTGATCTTGCCCGGCCTGTCGCATTTCAACCATCCCGGCTTTTTCGGCTATTTCCCCGCCAACAGCGAATTGTCCTCGGTGCTGGGCGATTATCTCAGCACGGGGCTGGGCGCGCTGGGCCTGACCTGGCAATCGGCGCCGGCGCTGACCGAACTCGAAGAGGTCGTGACCGACTGGATGCGCCAACTCGTCGGCCTGCCCGAGAGCTTTTCCGGCGTCATCCAGGACACGGCCTCGACCGCGACGCTGGTGGCGATGATCTGCGCGCGGGAGCGTGCGAGCGATTTCAGCCTCGCGCGCGGTGGGCTGGTCTCGCTTGACGCGCCGCTGATTGTGTATGGCTCAGCGCACGCCCATAGCTCGGTCGACAAGGCGGCGCTGCTGGCCGGCTTCGGGCGCGACAATCTGCGCCATGTCGCAACCGACGCGGAGCACGCGATGCGGCCGGACGCGCTGGAGGCGGCGATCCGCGCCGATCTCGCGGCGGGGCGAAAGCCGGCCGCCGTCGTCGCCAGTGTCGGCACCACGGGGGTGACGGCGATCGACCCTGTCGCGGCGATCGCCGGCCTCGCGAAGGCGCACGGGTTGTGGCTGCATGTCGATGCGGCGATGGCGGGCTCGGCGATGATCCTGCCGGAATGTCGGGGGATGTGGGCGGGAATCGAGGGCGCCGATTCGCTGGTGTTCAATCCGCACAAATGGCTTGGCGCGGCGTTCGACTGCTCGCTCTACTATGTGCGCGATCCGCAGCATCTGGTGCGCGTGATGGGCACCAACCCGAGCTTTTTGCGCACGGCGGTCGATGGCGAGGTGACGACCTATCGCGATTGGGGCATCCCGCTCGGGCGCCGGTTCCGGGCGCTGAAACTTTGGTGCCTGCTGCGCGCGGAGGGGGTCGAGGCGTTGCAGGCGCGGCTGCGGCGCGATCTCGACAACGCGCGATGGCTGGCGGCCGAGGTTTCGCGCACGCCCGATTGGCGGGTCGTGGCGCCAGCGCCGTTGCAGACTTTGTGCATCCGCCACGAGCCGCCGGGTTTGAGCGGCGAGGCGCTCGACGCGCATACGCTGGCCTGGGCGGAGGCGGTCAACCGCTCCGGGCGCGCCTATGTGACGCCGGCGATCCTGGACGAGCGCTGGATGGTGCGGGTCTCCATCGGCGCGCTGCCAACCGAGCGGGCCGATGTCGAGGCGTTCTGGGCGCTGGCGCAGGCGAGCGCCGTGGCGGTCGCGTGACCGCTCAATCGAATTTGATCGCAAAGCCTTCAGTAAAGGTACGCACAACCTGGCCCGAGCGCCCATCCAGCCTGACCGGTTGCCCGATCCAAAAGTGAATCGAGCTTGGTCCGATGTGCAAGCCCGCGCCCTCCTTTGAAAGGTCGAGAATTCCGCACAGGCGGGTCTGGCCGTTGGCGGTTTCGATCGTCGCGCTGGCGTAGTTCATTTCGACGCGTTCGCTCGAACGTTTTTCTATGATCTCGTCGTTGTTGATCCGGCGTATTTGCCAATTCAGGCGTTTGGCCAACCGACGCAGTCTGCGCCGCGGGGCGATCAGGCCGAGTACGAAAGAATCCCGCTCAGCCCGAACGACCAGACCTTCGACGATTCCGACATGGGCGATATTGGCGGAGCATCGGCTGCCCGGCCGAGCGCTGTTGGGACCACTGAGGCGCAGGCCCAGAGGCGAGATTTCGCAAATCTCGCCTTTATATTCGTCGCCCTCGCCAAACCGATAGCGCGCCGGCAGATCCAAAGCGCAGCGTTCGGCGGCCGGGACGAGCGCGGGCGCGTCGTCCTCGTTCGCATCGTCGGATAGAATGATCAGGCTTTGCCACAGGACCAGCGAATCCGTCCGCGCTCTATCGGCGTCAGGCGGGAGTCGGGTCGCCGTTTCATCAAAAAGCATGATATTAACCCTGTATCGATTGACAACATAAAACTAATGCGAACGATGCCTGTCGAGTCGGAAACAACGAGTAAACATCAGGGATCTCGCGCAACACGGTTAGAATAATTATTGCGGAATTGCTTGACGTCTATTCACATTTGCACGTTCCGGGGACGATGGGCCGAAACGTCGCGAACAGGTCCGGCGCGGGAGCGACGGTCACCCGCCGCGTCTGCGGCGTTTGCTCCGCCCCGCATCCCGCCCTATGAGGGGCGGGAACCTTGCTGAGGGCATTCCATGTTGCGCGCTTCCCATGTCATCGCCGCCGGCGGCTGGTCCGGCGAACCCGCCGATTCGGTCGTGCTCGACTATGACGAACGGCACCGTCGGCGGGTGACGATGAAAGGCGTGCGCGGGCTCGAATTTCTGCTCGATCTCGACGAGGCGGTGCTGTTGCGCGGCGGCGACGGGCTGAAGCTGGAGGACGGGCGCGTGGTCGAGGTGGTCGCCGCGCCCGAACCGCTGACCGAATTCCGCGCCAACGAGCCGGCGACGCTGGTGCGGCTCGCCTGGCATCTCGGCAATCGCCATCTGCCGACGGAATTGATGCGTAAGGCTCTGCGTATTCGCCGCGATCCCGTGATCGAAGAGATGGCGCGCGGACTCGACGCCGCGGTGCTGGCGATCGAAGCGCCGTTCAACCCGGAAGGCGGGGCCTACGCCAAGGGCGGCCACGATCACGCGCATGATCATCACGATCATGCGTCCTGCGGGCATGATCACAGCCACGATCACGACCAAGGGCATGACCACAAGCACGGCCATTAACGCCGCGCTGCCGCTGCTGATCTGGCTGTCGCCGGCTTTTCCCGTCGGCGCCTACGCCTATAGCCACGGCATCGAATGGGCGGTCGAGGCGGGCGACGTGCGTGACGCGGCGACGCTTCGCCTTTGGCTGGAGGATCTCGCCGATCACGGCGGGCCACGGCTCGATGTCTGCCTGTTCGCCGCCGCGCATCGCGCCGCGCATGATCCCGCCGCGCTGCGCCAAGTCAACGAACTCGCGGTCGCGCTCGCCAATTCGGCCGAGCGGCGGCTGGAGACGACGGGGCAGGGGACGGCCTTCGTCGCCGCCGCCCGCGCCGCCTGGCCCTGCAAGCCGCTCGTCACGTTCGGCGCGGAGCCCGTCGCTTATCCCGTCGCGGTCGGCGCGGCGGCGGCGGGGCATGGGATTGGGCTCGACGAAGCGGCGCCGGCGTTTGCGTTGGGGCTATTCGGCAACCTCGTCTCGGCGGGGAGCCGGCTCAGCGTGATCGGGCAGACCGAAGGGCAGAAGCTGATCGCCGCGCTGCTGCCGCGCCTGGTCGCGATGGCGGCGCAGGCGACGGCCTGCGAGCCCGAGGTTTTGGGGTCTTGCGCGTTCCGCTCGGAGCTAGCGGCGATGAAACACGAAACCCAATATTCGAGGCTGTTCCGCTCATGACCAACAGACAACCGCTGCGGGTCGGGATCGGCGGGCCGGTCGGCTCCGGCAAGACGGCGTTGATGGAGCAGCTGTGCAAGCGGCTGCGCGACACGTTCGAGATCGCCGCGATCACCAACGACATCTACACCAAGGAGGACGCGCGCATTCTGGTCGAGGCGGGCGCGCTGCCGTCCGAGCGGATTCTCGGCGTGGAAACCGGGGGCTGCCCGCATACCGCGATCCGCGAGGACGCCTCGATCAATCTCGCGGCGATCGACGAAATGCGGAAGCGCTTTCCCGCGCTCGATCTGATCCTGATCGAATCCGGCGGCGACAATCTCGCCGCGACCTTCTCGCCCGAACTCGCGGACCTGACGATCTATGTGATCGACGTCTCGGGCGGCGAGAAGATCCCGCGCAAGGGGGGCCCGGGCGTCACACGCTCGGACCTGCTCGTCATCAACAAGACCGACCTTGCGCCCTATGTCGGCGCCTCGCTCGAAGTGATGGCGCGCGACGCGGCGCGAATGCGAAAGACGAGGCCTTTCGTGATGAGCAATATGAAGACTGGCGAGGGGGTCGAGGCGGTGATCGCCTTCATCCGCGAGAAGGGCGGGCTGTAGGGGCTTGCAACCCGCGCTTGGCCGGCGCCTAATTGCCACCGAATGCTGACCGGAACCACCGTCTTCGCCGCCGCGATCGGCTACATGCTGGCCTTGTTCGCGCTCGCCTATTGGGGCGACCACGGGGGGCGCAAATTCCTGGTCGGACGCAGGCGCACGCTGGTGTATGCGCTGAGTCTGGCCGTCTATTGCACGTCCTGGACCTATTACGGCTCGGTCGGGCTCGCTTCGGCGCATGGGCTCGATTTCCTGCCGATCTATATCGGGCCGGTGATCGCCATTGGCTTGGGCCATCGGCTCGTGCGCCGCATCGTTGAACTGGCGCGGGCGCAGAACCTCACGACAGTCGCGGATTTCGTCTCCGCGCGCTACGGCAAGTCGCAGCTTGTCGCGGCGCTGGCGGCGCTGATCGCGCTGATGGCGGCGGCGCCTTATATGGCGCTGCAACTGAAGGCGATCACGCGGACGATGCTGCTGGTGATCGAATCGTTCGAGCACGGACGGCTGACACCGCCGACCCCCTCGCCCGAATTCTCGCTCGTGGTGACCTTCCTGCTCGCGCTGTTCGCGATGGCGTTCGGCACGCGGCGGCTCAATCCGGCCGAGCGGCAGGACGGGTTGATGCTGGCGGTGGCGGCGGAATCGCTGGTCAAGCTGATCGCCTTCGTCGCGGTCGGCGCGTTCGCCGTCTGGGGCCTGTTCGGCGGGCTGGACACGCTGTCGCAGATCGCGCGCCGGCCGGAGATCGCCGCCAAGGTCGGATTCGCGCCGGATGCGGCGAGCTGGATCGTGGTGACGCTGCTGTCCGCCAGCGCCGCGCTGCTGCTGCCGCGCCAGTTTCACGTCGCGATCGTCGAAAACGCCGATCCGCGCGACACCCGCGCGGCGGCGTGGTTGTTCCCGCTCTATCTCGTCGCCATCAACCTGTTCGTGCTGCCGCTGGCGGTGGCGGGGCTGGCGACGTTTTCGCCCGGCGAGATCGACCACGATCTGACGGTGCTGGCGCTGCCGCTGCGCGCGGGCGCGCCGTTGCTGGCGCTGACGACGATGATCGGCGGCTTGAGCGCCGCCACCGCGATGGCGGTGGTGGAGAGCGTGGCGCTGGCGATCACGGTGTCGAACGACCTCGTCATGCCGATCCTGCTGCGCCGGCGCGCGGCGCAGGGGCGGGCGGCGGAGGGCGAATTCGGCGCGCTGGTGTTGCTCGTGCGGCGCGCCGCGATTTTGTTCGTGCTCGCGCTCGGCTACGCCTATGCGCGTTTTGCCAGCGACGCGGCGCTGGCCTCGATCGGCCTGCTGTCGTTCGCGGCGATCGCGCAGATCGCGCCGGCGTTCCTCGGCGGCCTGATCTGGCGGCGCGGCACGGCGAGCGGCGCGGCGGCGGGGATGATCGTGGGCTCGCTGGCGTGGCTCTATCTCTTGTTCCTGCCCTCGCTCGCCGCCGACGAGACGCTGAGGCATGTTTTGCGCGAAGGGCCGCTGGGGTTCGCATGGGCGCGGCCGGCGGCGCTGGTTGGTTTCGCTTCGTCCGCCTTCGTCGGCGGCGTGGCGCTGTCGCTGGGCGCCAATATTCTCGCCTTTCTCGTCGTCTCGCTGCTGCGCCAGCCGACCCTGCTGGAGCGCACGCAGGCGAGCGGTTTCGTCGGCGACGAGCCGCTCGCCAAGAGCCAGGCGTTCCGGCTCTGGCGCGCTTCCGCCACCATCGGCGACATCGAGGCGACGGTGGCGCGCTTCATCGGCGCGGCGCGAGCGCGGCGCTCGTTCGACGCGCTGTTTTCCGAGCGCGGCGTCGATCGGCACGCCAGCGCGGAAGCCGACGCCCTCGTCATTCGCCACGCCGAGCATCTGCTGTCGCCGGTGATCGGCGCCTCGACCTCGCGGCTGGTGCTATCGCTGCTGCTGCGCCGGCGGGCGATGTCGGGCAAGTCGGCGTTGAAGATGCTCGACGACGCCTCGGCGGCGATGCAATCGAGCCGCGACATGTTGCAGCACGCGCTCGACCATGCGCGCCAGGGCATCAGCGTGTTCGACGCCAACCTGATGCTGGTGGCCTGGAACCGCGCCTTCGCCGAATTGTTCGACCTGCCGCCGACGATGCTGCGCGAGGGGCGCGGGCTCGACGCGATCGTGCGCTACAACGCCGCGCGCGGGGTCTATGGGCAGGGCGAGTCGGAGGATTTCGTCGCCGAGCGGATCGCCAGCCTGCTCGACCGCGACGAACCGACGCGGCTGCGGCTGCATCGCTCGCAGCGCGTGCTGGAGGTGCGCTCGGCGCGGCTGCCGGACGGGGGCATCGTCACCACCTACGCCGACATCACCCAGACGGTGGCGTTCGAGGATGAACTCGCCGCCGCCAACGAGAGCCTGGAGCGCCGGGTCAGCGAGCGCACGGCCGAACTGGAGCGGCTCAACGGAGAACTGGCGCGCGCGAAGACGGCGGCCGAGGACGCCAACCTCTCCAAGACGCGCTTTCTCGCCGCTGCCGGACACGACATCCTGCAACCGCTCAACGCGGCCCGGCTCTACGCCAGTTCGCTGGTGGAGACGGCGCCCGACGCGCCGGCGCAGGAGCGGATCAACCTCGCCCGCAACGTCGACGCCTCGCTGGAGGCGGTCGAGGAGATTTTGGGCGCGCTGCTCGACATTTCCCGGCTCGACGCGGGGGCGACCAAGCCGGAGATCGGCGACGTGTCGCTGGGGGAGCTGTTCCGCCAGTTGGAGATCGAATTCACGCCGATGGCGCGCGCCAAGGGGCTGAAGCTGACCTTTCTCGCCACGCGCCACGCCGTGCGCTCGGACCGGCGGCTGCTGCGGCGGCTGTTGCAGAATTTCGTCTCCAACGCGATCAAATATACGCCTGATGGCCGGGTTCTCGTCGGCGCGCGGCGGAGGGCCGAGACGGTGCGGGTCGAGGTGTGGGACACGGGGCTGGGCATCCCCGAAACCAAGCGCGCGCGCGTGTTCGACGAGTTCCACCGGCTCGATCAGGGCGCCAAAGTCGCGCGCGGTCTTGGGCTCGGCCTCTCGATCGTGCAGCGGCTCGGCCGTGTGCTCGGCCATCCCATCGGCTTGGCGTCGCAGCATGGGCGCGGCTCGGTGTTTTCGGTTGCGGCGCCGATGAGCCGTTCCGCCATAGCCGCGTCCGCGGAGGGGCCGACGCCGGAGCCGGCGGCGGCGCTCGATCCCCTGTCGGGCCTGCACGTGCTCGCCATCGACAACGAGCCGCGCGTGCTGGAGGGGATGGCGACGCTGATCGGCAAATGGGGCTGCACGGTCGCAACGGCGAGCGGTCTGGCCGAGGCGCTGACCCGGCTCGATCCGCCGCCCGACATCGTGATCGCCGACTATCACCTCGACGACGGCGACGGGCTGGCCGCCATCGCCGCCGTGCGGGCTCGGTTGGGGTCTGCAATCCCGGCGGTGCTGGCGACGGCCGACCGCAGCGTGGAAGTGCGCGACGCCTGCGCGGGGGCGCAAGTCGCACTGCTCAACAAGCCGATCAAGCCCGCGCCGCTGCGTGCGCTATTGACGCGGGGGCTGTCGCTGAAGACGGCGGCGGAGTGAAGGGCGCGACATCGCAGTGACAGCCCGAACCGCCGCCGCTTGTCTCCCGCCGCGCCGCCCCTGTATGACAGGCCGCAACCCAAGCGAGTCCCGCTATGACTTATGAGAACATCCTCACCGAAACCCACGGCAAGGTCGGGCTGATCCGGCTCAATCGACCCAAGGCGCTCAATGCGCTGAGCCGGGGTCTGATCACCGATCTCAACGCGGCGCTGCGCGGCTTCGAGGCGGACGCCGGCATCGGCGCGATCGTGCTGACGGGCTCGGAGAAAGCCTTCGCCGCAGGGGCCGACATCAAGGAGATCGAGGGCCTGACCTTCGCCGACGCCTTTCTCGGCGACCCGTTCGTGGCGTGGGAATTCGTGACCAAGGTGCGTAAGCCCGTGATCGCGGCGGTGGCGGGTTTTGCGCTCGGCGGGGGCTGCGAATTGGCGATGATGTGCGATTTCATCATCGCCTGCGAGACCGCCAGATTCGGCCAGCCGGAGATCAAGCTCGGCGTCATCCCCGGCGCCGGCGGCACGCAAAGGCTGACCCGCTTCGTCGGCAAATCGAAGGCGATGGATATGGTTCTTACCGGCCGCATGATGGACGCGGCGGAGGCCGAGCGTTCGGGGCTCGCATCGCGCATCCTGCCGGCGGAAAATTTCGTCGCCGAGGTGGTCAAGATCGCGCAAAGCGTCGCCGAGCTGGGCGCAATCTCGGTGCAGGCGGCCAAGGAGGCGGTCAACCGGGCCTATGAGACGACGCTGAGCGAGGGCGTGCTGTTCGAGCGGCGGCTGTTCTTCGGGCTGTTTGCGACCGAAGACCAGAGCGAGGGGATGCGCGCTTTCGTCGAAAAGCGGCCGGCGGCGTTCAAGAATCGCTGAAGTGGCGGGGCGGGCGCCGACATGCTAAGCGGCGCCCGAACATCGACAGGGGGAAACACATGAAACTTTTCCGTCACGGCGCCACGGGCGCGGAGCGGGCCGGCGCGGTGGACGCCAGCGGCGTCAAGCGCGATCTGTCCCTGCTCGTGCCCGACATCACGCCGGACTGGCTCGGCGCCGACAAGCTCGCGGCACTCCGGGCGATCGATCTGACCAAAATGCCGATCGTGCCGGACGGCGTGCGGATCGGCGCGCCGGTCGGCGGTTCGCGCCAGTTCATCGCCATCGGTCTCAACTACGGCAAGCACGCGGCCGAGACGGGCGCGCAACCGCCCAAGGAGCCGATCGTGTTCAACAAGGCGATCACCTCGATCCAGGGGCCCAACGACAATGTGACTCTGCCCGAGGGCTCCGAGCAGATGGACTGGGAGGTCGAACTCGCCGTCGTCATCGGCACGATTGCGCGTCGCGTGCCGAAAGAGAAGGCGCTCGACTATGTCGCCGGCTATTGTCTCGCCAACGACCTGTCCGAGCGGCATTGGCAGATTCATCGCGGCGGCCAGTGGGTGAAGGGCAAGAGTTTTGATACTTTCGGTCCGCTCGGGCCGTGTCTGGTGACGACGGATGAGGTTCCCAACCCGCAGGCGCTGCCGGTCTCGTTGAAAGTCAATGGCGTGTTGCGGCAGAACAGCAGCACCAGCGACATGATTTTCCCGGTCGCCGAGATCATCGCGCATCTGAGCCTGTTCATGACGCTGCTGCCCGGCGACGTGATCGTCACCGGCACGCCGGAGGGCGTCGGTCTGGGGCAGAAGCCGCCCGTGTTCCTCAAGCGCGGCGACGTGATGGATCTCGACGGCGGCATCCTGGGCTCGCAGCGCCAGACGGTGGTCTAAGCGCCGTTACGGCGCCGTCTTTTAACCGCCGCGCTGTAAAATCCCTCTCGCGAGGGAGTTTACGGGTGCAGCGTACGGGCGTCGTTTTTGTCGGCTGCGGCTTCGTCGCCGATTCCTATCGGCAGTGCCTTGGCCTGCACGAGGGTTTGCGGCTGGTCGGGGTCTATGACCGCGACCCCGCGCGCCTCGCGGCGTTTTCAGGCTATTGGGGTGAGCGCGCCTATCGCTCGCTCGACGAGGCTTTGGGCGAGCCCGAGGCGGGAATCGTCGTCAATCTCACCAGCGTCGAGAGCCATTTCGAGGTCACGCGCGCCGCGTTGCGGGCGGGCAAGCATGTCTATACCGAGAAGCCGCTGGCGCTGACGGGCGCGCAAGCCGCGCTGTTGCGCGACGAGGCGAAGGCGGCGGGGCGCCGGATCGCGGCGGCGCCGTGCAATCTGCTGGGCGAAAGCGCGCAGACGCTGTGGCGGGCCTTGCGCGAGGGCCGGATCGGGACGCCGCGCCTCGTTTATGCCGAACTTGACGACGGCATGGTGCACAAAGCGGCCTATCGCAACTGGGTCAGTCGCAGCGGGCGGCCCTGGCCGGCGCGCGACGAATTCGAAATCGGCTGCACGTTTGAACATGCGGGCTACGCGCTGACGTTGTTGGCGGCGATGTTCGGCCCGGCGCGGCGGGTGACCGCCTTCGCCAGGCTGATCGCGCCCGACAAGGGGACGCAGCCGCCGCTGGCGCATCCCGCGCCCGATTTCTCGGTCGGGATGATTGAATTCGACGGCGGATTGGCAGCCCGCCTCACCAACTCGATCGTCGCGCCCTACGATCACCGCTTCCGCGTGATCGGCGACGAGGGTGTGCTGGAGATTTACGAATTGTGGGATTACGCCAGCCCGGTGCGCTGGCGTCGCCCCGCGACCTCGCGGCTCGCTCGCTTCGCCGAGCGCCGTTTCGGCGGCTTGCCCCCGACCAAACTGGCGCCGGCGCGGAAATGTCCGCTGCCGCGCGGGCGCGGCCGGCCGACGATGGATTTTCCGCGCGGCGTCGCCGAACTGGCGCAAGCGATCCGGGACGACCGGCCCTGTCGGCTCGACGCCGATTTCGCCGTGCATGTCGCCGAGGTGACGGAGCGGTTGCAGCATCCCGAACGGTTTCCCGCCGGCGGCGCCGTCACAAACGCGTTCGCGCCGATTTCTCCCATGCCCTGGGCCTGACAACATGAAAGCCACGCTGATCACCTGTTCGTTTCGCGGCGATCTCGATGTTTGCCGGCTGCTGTGCCGCAGCATCGATCTCAACGCCTCCGCCGAGTTCGAGCATCGGCTTTACGTGCCGCAGCGCGACCTGCCGCTGTTCGCCGATCTCGCCACTTCGCGCCGGCGCGTCGAAACACAGGAGAGCCTGCTGCCGCGCTGGTTCTGGAAAGTTCCGCTGCCGGGGCCGGAATGGCGGCGACGGCTGGGCTTGCCGCGCCGCAATTTCTATCTCACGCCGACCCACGGTCCGGTGCGCGGCTGGATCGCGCAGCAGATCATGAAGATCGCAGCGACCTTGCGGGCCGAGAGCGACGTCGTCGCGCATATCGACAGCGATTCCGCGCTCGTCAGTCCGCTGGAGCTATCGCATCTGCACCACGACGGGCGGACGCGATTCTACACCGGCGCGGTCGCCGAACGCCACGCCGGCCACGCCGTCTGGTACGCGCAAGCCGCGCGCCTCCTGGGCCTGCCGGCCGAAGACTTTTACCGCGCCGAATATATTGCGTCGCTTGTGGTGTGGCGTCGCGCCGTCGTGCAGGCGATGACGGCGCGCATCGAGGCGACGACAGGCCGATCCTGGGCGAGCGCGCTGGCCGCGACGCCGCATTTCTCCGAATATGTGCTGTACGGCGTGTTCGCGCAACATGCGCTTGGGCTTGAAGCGGCGGGCCTGCGCGAGGAGGGGCGGTCTTGTTGTCTGTCGCGCTGGGTCGATTCGTTCGACGACCCCGCAGGGATCGAAGCTTTTCTCGCGCAAGCGCAGGCCGATCAGCTTGTTTGCTGCCTGCAATCGACGCTCGCGATTCCCCTGAAGACGCGCGCGGGCGTCTATCGCCGCGCAGGCGAGGCGATTGCGGCGTTGCAGCAGCCTTCGCGCGAGGTCGCGGCCTGATCAGAAATGGTAGAGCGCGCCCAGGCTGGCGATGTCGTCGACATAGCCGCCGCCGGCTGCGTTGGAGTTCGCCTTGACGATGGTGTAGCTCAGCGTCGCGTCCGCGCTGCGCGAGATCGAATATTGCAGCCGTGTTGAGCCGAAATAGGTCGTGTCGATACGCGAGGTTCCGATGTAATAGGCGCGGTCGATGCTCGCAAAGGCCGTGGCCGACCAGCGCTTGTGAAGCTGATAGGACGCCGAAAGGCTCGCCGAGAGATCGCGCGCGGGATCGCCGCGCGGATTGAGCGGCGTCGGGTTGCTGGAATCGGTGAAAGTCGCGTCCGCCGAGGCCGATACAGTGAGCGCGCGCGTGGGATACCAATAGAGCTTGGCGCCCAGCACCGGGCTTGCGACGGCGCTGGGCAGCGGCGCCTGATAGAATTGGGTCTGATAGCCAGCGAAGGCCTCGCCGCGAAACAGCCCTAAACGGTCGGAGCCGGCGCCGACCACGGCGCGGTAGCCGTGCGATTGCAGCGCGGCGCCGGCGTATTGGCGCCAGTTCTCCGACGTCTCCGCATAGCCATAGAGCAACGGCGTGATCCAGTAGCCGCCGCGTTGCGTCAGCGTCGTCACCAGGCTGTTGCGGTAGGATTGCGACAACGAGCCGACCGCGGTTTCGAGCGCGTCGTAGCGCGTGCCGGCGACATTGACGGAGGCGCCGAGAAACAGGCGCCCGAAACTCTTCTGCACCGCCGCCGAGGCTTGCGCGCGATTGGCTTGGGTCGGCGCGATCAGCGGCGTCGCGACGCCGTTGGGGCCGATCACGTCGCCGCCGGACGCGAAGCCGCCGAGCCGGTCGAACTGCATCTGGCCCTTGATTGTGAGATCGGGCGTCGGCGCATAGGTCTCCGCCGCGCCGACGGTGGCGCCGATCTGAGTGTCGCGCGGCGCGCCGGGATAGACATAGGCGTCGACGGAGGCGAATAGTTCCGTCTTCGTCAGGCCGTTGTCGTGCAGCGCGTAGAGATCGGGATGCAGATGCACGCCAGCCGCCGCGCGCGGCTGCGTGGATGTCAGCGCGAGATTGTCGTTGTAAATAGCCTCGCCGAGGAACTCGGGATAAAGCATCCAGCCCGCGAGCGGGATTCCGGTGTAATCGCGCGACTTTTGCAACAGCGGATTGTTGGCGCGCAGCGGAGCTGGGGTCAGATAGGATAGACCAGGGTTCGCCGCGGCCGCGGCGAGCGGCGGCGCGATCTGCGCCACGGCGGGCGAAGCGGCGAAGGCGGCCAGGCATACGCCGGCCGCAAGATGTCTTGGCCTTCTCGCCATGCCCCGCTTCCCTCAGAAATAGCGCTCGGGCAATTTGATGAGATCGCCGGGATAGATCGGCACCTCCGGCGACAAAGGCACCTCGTGGAAAGAGGTTTCGCCCGCGCGCTGCACCATCGCGCGCGATCGGCTCGCGCGGTAGGTGTCGCCGCCGGCCACCGCAATCGCGCTGAGCACATTTAGGCCGGTGTGATAGGGATATTCGCCCGGCTTCTCGACTTCGCCTAGCACGTAGAACGGACGGAATTCCGAGATCGTGACGTTGACGATCGGATTGAGCAGATATTGTTGGTCGCGCAGGCGGCGCTGCAAGGCCGCGCCAAGAGTGTCGGCCGACAGGCCGACGGCGTTGAGCGAGCCGGCGGCGGGCACGGAGATCATGCCGCGCCCGTCGATCTGATATTCGCCGTTCAACTTGTCGTCGCCGATCACGACGACCTTCACCTTGTCGCCGATCTGCAATCGCAGCGGATGCGCGGCCGAAACGTCGGGCGCGCGCTCGACGGCGGGCTTCGAGACGAGCGCCGTCATGTCGTCGCAACCGCCGAGCGCGAGCAGGAAGACCAGCGCGGAATCCGGGCGTGGTAGGAATCGCATGGCGCATCCCCGTGGGTTGGTTGGTCAGGCTTTCGCGGCGCGGCGCGCCAACTTGAGCCGGGGAAGGCGAGGGAACAAGGTTGGCAAGGCGAGGCCCGCGAACACGAAAGCGCAGCGCGCATAACGCGCGCCGAGGCGACCCGGCGCGCTTGTCAACCGCCAGGCCCATTCAAGACCGGAGCGCTGCATCCAGCCGGGCGCGCGGGCGACATGGCCGGAGATGAAATCCAGCGCGGCGCCGAAACAGAGAAAGCCGACCTCGGGGCAGCGCTGATGCAGCATGTCGGCGAGCAGTTCCTGTTTGGGCGCGCCGAGCGAGACCACGCAAAGCCGGGCGCCGGAAGCGCGGATGCGCTCGGCCAGCGCATCGACCTCGTCCTCCGCCATTTTATGCGCGAAGCGCGGCGCCTCGCGCCCGGCGACGCGCAAATCGGGGATGCGTCGTTGCAGTTGGGCGAGCGCGAGCGTCTGACTTTCCGGCCCGGGACCGACGAAATAGACCGACGCGCCTTGGCTGGCTGCCTGCCGGCACACTGGCTCCAGCAGATCCGCGCCGGTGGTGCGTTGTAGATCGACGCCGGATTGTTTGAGGCTCCACACAATCGGCCAGCCGTCGGCGGTGACGAAATCGGCGCGGTGATAGGCCTCGCCGAAGCGGCGGTTCTGTCCGAGCTTGACGACGTGGTCGAGATTGGCGGTGAAGAACGTGTAGCCGCGCCGCCTGGTTGTGCGCTCGGCGATCGCCGCCAGCGCCTCGCGCGTATTGGCGATATTGATATGAAGATCGAAACTCTCTACCCGCGCGGAGGGGGACGCAAACTCGACGCTACTCATCGCAAACTCACGCGCCGCCGTCATGGCGACGCGGATGACGTTACGTCTTCAAACTCAAATTTCGGTTAATAAAGACTGGCGAATGTTATGCGCCTCTCGGTAGAGCGGGTGCGGGCTCCCGAGCGACAGTTTGCCGAGCACGCCGGCCAACACATATGAGGCTTCGTCGCGCGCGGCGCCGCCGCGCAGGAACGCCGCCGCCGCGCCGGGCGCGAGCCAGAGCGCCTGCGCGAGCGCGCGCCCACGCAGCCGCCAGCGCGCGAGTTGAGGCATGGGGCTGAGACCGGCGATCGCGGCGGCATAAACTTGTCCGCCGGCGTAAAAGCGGCGGCGTAGATACGAAGGCTCGCAGCGCGCGGCCGGCACTAATTCGAACGCGCGTAGCGAGGGGCGCCAGGCAAAGCGGCGGCCAGCGCTTTGCAGGCGGCAAAACAGGTCGAAATCCTCGCCCCCCGCCAAACCAAATGCGGGATCGAAGCGCCAATGCGCCAACGCGGTCGAGCGCCGGAACAGCGTGTTCCCGGTAGCGAGCGCGGCGCCGAGCGTCTTATGCGGACCGAAGGCGTAGAGCGCGCTGCCTTCGATCGCCTTCAGGTTGCGGGTGAACAGGTTATGCGCGGCGTGGGTTGGTTGGGCGCCGTCCTCGAACTGCGGCGCGATGGCGCCGAACAGCGCGTCCGCCGAGGTTTCCCTGATGGCGCGTCGCGCTTCGACGAACCAGTCGCGCGCGATATGCTGGTCGTCGTCGAGGAAAGCGAGCCAGGGCGCGTTGCTCGCCTCAAGCGCCGCATTGCGAGCGACCGAGATATTGGCGGGATGCGCGCCAACGCACCGGATGACAAAGGGCGCCGCTCCGCCCCGCGCGCGTTTGGCGGCGGCTGAAATCACAGGGGCGGCGTCCTGCCCGTCGCTATTATCAACCACCACGACCTCGATTTTCATGTCGGGCGGCCGGTCGGCGTCGATCAGGCTCGACAGCGCGCGTTGCAGCAGCGCATTGCGACGATGGGTGCAGATGGCGAAGGTGAGATCGACGGTCATGGGTTCGCTCGGCTCGGCGCGAGCATGACGACGATCATCAGGCTCCAGAGCGGGGCGCCGCGCAGAAACAGCGTCGCCTCCGTCGTATTGTGGATGAGGAAGGCGAACAGCAGCGCGGCGAAGGCGCCGTGCGCGGCGCGGGTCTGGCGGTCGACGCCGGGTTGATGGGCGCGAAACAGGGCGCGCAGCATGGCGAACAGGACCGCGACGCCGGCGAGGCAGGCGGCGGGCTTGCCGACATTGAGCGCAAGATCGAGATAGCCGTCGTGAGCCTGGTTGATGAGGCCGATCTCGGCGTCGCCGAGCCAGGTGCCGGGCTCCAGTTTGGCGATGGGGTCGTTGGCCTGACCGACGTCCCAGAACGCGCCATAGCCGTGGCCGCCCCAGGGACGCTTGTCGATCTCCGCATGAGCGAAGGCCCACAGTTCGTCGCGGCCGGTGAAGGAAGCGTCGCCGAGCGTGGCGTCGAGCGCGCGCGTGGTGTCGAAGCCTACGGCGGCGAACAACGCGAAGCCGAGGCCAAGCGCGACCAGAAAGCCGGCGAGAGCGATCAGCGCCGCGCGGCGCCCGCTTGAACCGAAGGCTATTCCCCCGCCGACCAGCGGGGCGAGCAGGGCGAGGGCGAGCGAGGTTTTCGATCTGGTGATGAGGAGAAAGGCGAAAATCATCGCTAGCGACAGCAGGCCAAGCGTGCGCTTGGGCGCGGCCGCGGTCCAGAACGCGCCGACGATGAAGGCGACCATCGCGATGGAGCCAGCGACATTCTTCTGCGTGTAGATTCCGCGCACGCCGATGTCGGTGATGGCGACGCCGGGCGAGGCGGCGGTCGCCAGCAGGTTGAAGCCGATCACCGCGACGAACGCGGCGAACAGCGCAAAATGCAGCCGCTTGGGATCGCGCGCGGAAAGCGCCACCGCGAGGCCGGAGGTCGTCAGCATGAGATAGAACAGCGCGCGGCGAAAGGTGAGTTCGGGATAATCCGACCACAGGATGCTGGCGCCGATGATCGCGCTGACGGCGACTAACAGGGGGTTGGCGACGAGCCGGCGCAGCGCCTCCTGGCGATGCGACCAGACGATCCCCAGCGAGAGCGCGAACATGGAGAGCACGACGAGGCGGTCGATCGGGCTGCCCTCGACGCGGTCGCCGACCGAGACGTCGGCGAGCGGATGCGTGCCGATGAAGGCATAGCCGAAATAGAGCGTCGCGATCCAGGGAAAGGCGTCGCCGCGCACGGCTGCGAGCGCTCGCGCGCCATCGACAGTCGCGCTGGGATTGGACAATAGCGGGTCTCTTAGGTCGATGGTTACTTGTTTGGCCTGAGAATGGGCTGAGAAGATTTAAGCTTTCCCTTTCGGAAAGCGTTAACAGAGACTGACCTGATGCTTGTCTCCGTGGTCGTGCCTACGCGCCATCGGCCCGCGCCGCTTGCGCGCGCGCTCGCCAGCCTGCGGGCGCAGGCGCTGCCCGCCGGGGTCGAACTGGAGATTGTCGTGATCGACAATTCAGAACGCGGCGAAGTTGCGGGGGCGCCGGATCTGCGCGTTGCCCACGAGCCGCGTCCGGGCGTGGCGCAGGCCCGCAACGCGGGTGTGGCGGCGGCGCGTGGGCAATGGGTCGCCTTTCTCGACGATGACGAAGAGGCGGCGCCGGGCTGGCTCGCCGCGCTGGTCGAGGTCGCGCAGGCGACAGGCGCCGATGCGGTGTTCGGCCCGATCTCCGCGCGTGCGGAAGTGGGCGAGATTGGCCCGTTCGCGCCCTATTTCTCGCGCGAGCTGCCGGTGCAGGACGGAGCCGACATCACGCGCCTGTCGGCCTATCTGGGCACCAACAATTCGATGTTTCGCGCGCGCGCGTTGAACGGCGGGGCGACGTTCGATCTCGCGCTCAACGAATCGGGCGGCGAGGATTCGCTGCTGATCGAGCGGCTGCGGCGCGGCGGGGCGAGGTTCGTCTATGCGGCCGGGGCGCGCGCGGTGGAATGGGCGCCGGCGCGACGTTTGAACTGGCGCTATGTCGCCAAGCGCAAGTTCCTCAGCGGCCAGGTCAGGGTGTTCGTGCAGGCGATGGCCGCGCCGCGCAGGTGGGATCGCGTGGCGCTGTGGATGGCGATCGGCGCGGCCCAATTCAGCGCGGCGGGCCTCGCCGCGTTGGCGCTGGCGCCGCTGGCGAGGCCAAGCGCCCAGCGCTGGCGCGCGGTCGCCTATGGCGGGCTGGGCAAGCTGTTGTGGCAGCGCGGCTTCCGTCCCGCGCTGTATGGGGCGGGGCACGTCTCATGAGCGGGCGTTAACCCACCCCAGCGCTTTGGAACTTATGCCGCCTTTCGTCGTTTCCCAGGGGAAGCGCGGATGATCCGCGTCGGGGCGGGAGATTTACGATGGCGGCTCAGGGTCTGATCGTTTGGCTCATCATCGGCGGCGTGGCGGGCTGGTTGGCCGGCCTGATCGTTCGCGGCGGCGGTTACGGCGTCATCGGCGATATCGTCGTGGGCATTGTGGGTTCGATGCTGTTCGGCTGGCTGTTCGGCGCCTCGGGGCTGGCCGTTGGTTCCGGCATCATCGGTTCAATCATTGCGGCGACGATCGGCGCGGTGCTCCTGATCCTGTTGCTCAGGCTCGTCACCCGCGCGGTGTGACGCCACAACAAAGCATTGGCGATGATTACAGCGGCTTCGGCCGCTGTTTTTGCCTTCCCGTAACGCAAGACGCCGGCTGAAAAAATCATCACAGGTTGGGAACGCAAAGTTAGAGCCGGCGTTTTGCAAGCGAGGTCGATGATGACCGGGTCTGAGGAGGATGACATGGGTTTGGGAAAAGGGGCTCTGTTGTGGTTGCTTGGCATTCCGCTGCCGATTATTATTCTGCTGGCGCTGTTCTGGCATCACTGAAAGCGGCGGCGCGAAGCCATCGACGATTTCGAAAATCTCCCAATCGCTCCTGCGTGGTTGGGAGTATTTGTTTGAACGAGCCGCCGCCTCGCGGCTAGATCGAGCGCGCTGCCCAATAATCGGCTTGCAAACGCGCGGCCTCGTCCTCCAACAAAGGCCCGATCACCTCGGTTCCGCGTTGACCGGCGGCGAATACGATGCGGCAGGGCAGATCGAGCGTTGGGTTTTCGTCATGCGCGCCGGTGGCGGCTTTCAAGCCCTTTTCGCTTTGCCCATAGACGATACGGCCAACGCCCGCCCAGTACAGCGCGCCCGCGCACATCGCGCAGGGTTCGGCCGAGGAGTAGAGCGTGCAGCGCCGGAGATAGTTCAGGTCCAGCGTCCTGGCGGCCCAGGAAGCCAGCAACCGCTCGGCGTGCGCGGTGCGGTCGCCGCCCTCGGCGCTATAGCCGTTGCCCTGTTCGCGTAAAATCTCGCCCTCCGGTCCGACCAGCACCGATCCGAACGGGTGGTCGCCGCCCTCTCTCGCGCGGGCGGCCACGTCGAAGGAGAGGCGCAGGAATTGCAGATCGGCATCGAAAACGGCATCGGACGGCATGTTCGGTCTCCACGCCGCGCTATCTTGGCCCAAACCGGCCCGTATTGGGAAGAGCGGCGGACAAATCCCAAGGATTAGGCGCCGTCGCCCAATTGACGGGCGGTTCGCCGCGCGGTCTAACCTATCCCCACGCAAAAGCGTCGCCCGGTGAAGGCGGCGCGGAGTTTGCATTCGGGGCGGAGACGGGCGCGGGGGCGGAATGGCGAGTACGGATGGCGGGCCGCGCCTGGAATTGCGCGGCGTGACGAAGCGGTTTCCCGGCGTGCTGGCGAACGACAACGTCAGTCTGATCGTCCGGCCGGGCGAGATTCATGCCCTGCTTGGGGAAAACGGCGCCGGCAAATCGACGCTGGTCAAGATGATCTACGGCATCCTCGCCCCCGATTCCGGCGACATTCTGTGGGACGGGGCGCGGGTGCGGGTTAGCAATCCGCGCGCGGCGCGCAAGCTCGGCATTGGCATGGTGTTCCAGCACTTCTCGCTGTTCGAGGCGCTGACGGTGCTGGAGAACATCGCGCTCGGCGTCGACGCCAAAATCCCGCAGAATCAGCTGGAGGCGGAAATCCGCCGCGTGCTCGATCTCTACGGGCTCAAACTTGATCCGCGCCGAATCGTTTCGACGCTGAGCGTGGGCGAACGACAGCGCATCGAGATCGTGCGCGCGTTGCTGCTCAACCCGAAATTGCTGATCATGGATGAGCCGACTTCGGTGCTGACGCCGCAGGAAGTCGAGCAATTGTTCGAGACATTGCGCAAGCTTGCGGCGCAGGGTTGTTCGATCCTCTACATCTCTCACAAGCTGCACGAGATCATCGCGCTGTGCGAGACGGCGACCATTTTGCGGGCTGGCCGGTTCGTCGCCGAATGCGATCCGCGCAAGGAAACCTCGCGCAGCATGGCCGAACTGATGATCGGCGCCAACTTGAAAGAGATTTCGCGCTCGCTGGGGCGCGCTTTCGGTCCCGAGAAATTCGCGGCGCGGGCTTTGAGCCTGCCCAGGATCGGCGATTTCGGGATCGCGCTGAAGCAGATTTCGTTCTCGGTGCGGGCGGGCGAAATTCTCGGCGTCGCCGGGGTGGCGGGCAATGGACAGAACGAGCTGATGGAGGCGCTGAGCGGGGAAGTCGCCTCGCCCGACGAAATGATCCGGCTCGAAGGCAAGACGATCGGCCGGCTCGGACCGACGCAACGGCGGGCGCTGGGCCTGTGCGCCGTGCCGGAGGAGCGCAACGGCCATGCGGCGGTGGCCGATCTGACGCTGGCGCTGAACGGCGCCTTGACGGCGCGGCGGCGCATGGGATTCGTGACAGCCGGCCTGTTGAGCATGGGGCGCGCGCGGAGCTACGCCAGCAAGGTGATCTCGACGTTCACCGTCAAGGCGTTGGGACCGCAATCGACGGCGGGGTCGCTGTCGGGCGGCAATTTGCAGAAATTCATCATGGGCCGCGAGATAATGCAGGAGCCGGCGGCGATCGCGGTGAGCCAGCCGACCTGGGGCGTGGACGCGGGCGCGGCCGCCGCGATCCGGCAGGCTCTGGTCGATCTGGCGGCGCGCGGCTGCGCCATTCTCGTCATCAGCCAGGATCTCGACGAGTTGCTCGAACTCTGCGACTCGCTGGTGGTGATCAATCTGGGCAGCCTGTCGCGGGTGATGAAGGTGGGCGAGGCGTCAATCGAGGAGATCGGCCTGTTGATGGGCGGCGTGCATGGTGATCCACAGGCGACCGTCGAGATGACGGAGGCGTTGCATCATGCGCATTAGGTTGGAGAAGCGCCGCGAACCCAGCCGCATCATGCTGGCCTTGAGCCCGATCGGCGCGGTCGCGATGACGATGATCGTCGGCGCGATCATCTTCGAGGCGATCGGCTATGACGGGCCGCGCGCCGTAGAGGACATATTCTTCACGCCCGTTCTTGCGTCCTACAAATGGCAGGACGTCGCGGCCAAGGCCGCCCCGCTGATCCTGATCGCGCTCGGGCTGACGCTCGGCAATCAGGCGAAGGTTTGGAACATCGGCGCGGAGGGGCAATATATCCTTGGCGCGCTCGGCGGCGCGGGCGCGGCGATCCTGACGCAGGACATGCAGGGCTGGTGGATCGTGCCGCTGATGATCGTTTGCGGCATGGCGGCGGGGGCGTTGTGGGCGGCGCCGGTCGCCTGGCTGCGCAACCGCTACGGGGTCAACGAAATCCTGTCGAGCCTGATGCTGGTCTATGTCGCCACACAACTGCTCAACTATCTGGTGACGGGCCCGTGGAAAGACCCGCACGGGCAGAATTTCCCGCAGACCGCGCCCTTCACCGCCGCTCAGCGGCTACCGGCGGCTCTGTTCGGTCAGCCGTTCCCGCCCGGTCTCTATATCGCCTTCGCGCTGGCGCTGGCGTTCTGGCTGGTGATGGCGCGCACCGAATTCGGGCTTGGCGTGCGGGTCGTGGGCGAGGCGCCGAGGGCGGCGCGCTATGCCGGCTATCGCGAGGCGGACGCGGTGTGGTCGACGCTGCTGATCTCGGGCGCGATGGCGGGGCTTGCCGGCGTCTTGGAGGCGACGACGCAATCGGGCCAGCTCAATCTCGGTTTTCCCTCGGGCTACGGCTTCACCGCGATCATCGTCTCGTTCCTCGGCCGGCTGCATCCGATTGGCATCGCGCTGGCGGGAATCGTGCTGGCGATCTCCTATGTCGGAGGCCAGGTGGCGCAGACGACGGTGCATGTGCCAAGCGCGACCGCCGGCATCTTTCAGGCGATGATGCTGTTCTTCATTCTGGCGAGCGACGTGCTGGTGCGCCGACGCATTCGCATCGATTGGGGTGGGGCGAAAGCGGTGGCGGCGCGGGCATGAGCTTCGAACTCCTCATCGCGGCGTTCCTCACCGTCGTCAACATCACGACGCCGATCCTGTTCGCCGCCACCGGCGAACTTGTGGCGGAGAAAAGCGGCGTGCTCAACCTCGGCGTCGAGGGCATGATGCTCAGCGGCGCCATCGCCGGTTTCGCGGTGACGTTCATGTGCTCCAATCCGGAACTGGCGGATTCGGCGCCTTGGCTGGCGGCGGCGGGGCCCTGGCTCGGCATGATCGCGGCCGCGGCGGCGGGGGCGCTGTCGTCGCTGCTATTCGGCTTCATGGCGCTGACTTTGGGCGCCAATCAGGTAGCGAGCGGGCTGGCGCTGGTGATCTTCGGCACCGGCATTTCCTCGTTGATCGGCACGGCCTTTGTCGGCGTCGCGATCACCCCGTTCGACCAATTGTTCCCGGATTCCCTGGCGCAGGCGCCGATCGCGAGGGTCGTGTTCGGCTACAGCCCGCTGGTCTATTTCGGCCTGTTCATGGTGGCGGCGGTGGCGTGGTTTCTCAACCGGACGCGGGCGGGTCTGGTGCTGCGCGCGGTCGGCGAGAACGATCTTTCCGCCCATTCGATCGGCTATTCCGTGATCGGCGTGCGCTATCTCGCGGTGATGTTCGGCGGCGCGATGGCGGGGATCGGCGGGGCCTATTTCTCGATGGTGATCACGCCGCTGTGGGCGGAGCGGATGACGGCGGGGCGCGGCTGGATCGCGCTGGCGCTGGTGGTGTTCTCGGGTTGGCGGGCGGGGCGGCTGCTCGGCGGCGCCTATTTCTTCGGATTGTTAATGACGCTTGAACTTTATGCCAAGGCGTCTGGATTTTCCTTCCTTCCCAGCCAGTTCTGGGCTTCAATGCCCTATCTGATGGCGGTGATCGTGCTGGCGGCGATGTCGGCGCGCGGGCGCGGCGGAGCGGAAGCGCCGGCGTGTCTGGGCAAGCCGTTCATTCCGGACGCTTGAGAGTTTAATTGGAGGAGCAAAGCGAATGACTATGTTCAATCGGCGCGGCCTGATCAAGTCCGTGGGCGCCGCGGCGCTGGCGGCGCCGTTCATCAACAGGACCGCGCTCGGCGACGAGCCGCTGAAGGTCGGCTTCATTTATCTCGGCCCGGTCGGCGACTACGGCTGGACCTGGGCGCATGAGAAAGGCCGCAAGGAAATGGTCGCCGCGCTCGGCGGCAAGGTGAGCGCCGATTATGTCGAGAACGTCAACGAAGACCAGAGCGCCACGCCCGTCATCCGCGATCTCGCCAAATCCGGCCACAAGCTGATCTTCACCACCTCGTTCGGCTACATGGACCAGACGCTGGCGGTCGCCAAGGAATTCCCTGATGTGAAGTTCGAGCATTGCACCGGCTTCAAGCGCGCCGACAATGTCGCCACCTACAACAACCGCTTCCACGAAGCGCGCGCCGTGATGGGCAAAATCTCCGGCATGATGTCGAAGACGGGGACAATCGGCTATCTCGGCTCGTTCAAGGTGCCCGAAGTGGTGATGGGCGTGAATTCCTACGCCATGGCGGCGCAGTCGGCGAACCCTGCTATCAAGGTCAAGCTGATGATGATCGATAGCTGGTTCGACCCGGCCAAGGAATCGGCCGCCGCCGAGACGCTCGCCAATCTCGGCTGCGACTTCATCACCACCCACACCGACTCGCCGGCCGCCTTGCAGGTATGCGAGAAGAAAAAGATCTTCGGCTTCGGCCAGGGCGCGGACATGTCGCGCTTCGCGCCGCACGCCTGCCTGACCTCGATCCTCGACATCTGGGGCCCGTATTACACCGCCCGCGCCCAGGCGATGCTCGACGGTTCCTGGAAGAGCGGCGATTCCTGGCGGGGCGTCAAGGATGGCTCGGTCAAGATCGCGCCCTTCAACAAGAGCGTGCCGGACAATGTCAAGGCCGAGGGCGAAAAGATCATGAAGGGCTGGACCGACGGCTCCTACGAAGTGTTCACCGGCCCGATGGTTGACCAATCCGGCAAGGAACGGTTGACCAAGGGCGTCCGCATGGAGGACAAGGATCTCGCCGTGATCGACTGGTATTTGAAGGGCGTCGAGGGCTGAGGCGAAAATTTCCCTCTCCCGCGTTTCGTGGGAGAGGGTTCGTCGCCGAGTTTGCTTTTAGGATATACATTGTATATCCTATTCGACGGCTTGGGAGACAGGTCATGCAAGTGCTCGTGTCGAAATGGGGGAATTCGCTGGGGCTGCGGCTGCCTCGGGCGCTGACGGCGGAAATTGGCGTGTCCGACGGGCAGAAGGTCGAAATCCGGGCCGAGGGCGGACGCCTCATCGTCGAACCGGTGCGCGAGACTTACACTCTTGCGCGGATGATGGAGAACGTGACGCCCGAGGCGATGCGCGAAGCCTGGGATTGGGGCGAGGATCTGGGCCGGGAAATCGTCGATGATTGACGGCTATGTCCCCGATGCGGGGGACATCGTGTGGACGGATCTCGACCCCAGGACAGGGCGCGAGCAGGGCGGGCGCCGTCCGGTGCTAGTGATTTCCCCGGCCGGATTTTTCCAAAGCGCGCGCTTTGTCATCGTCTGCCCGATCACGAGCAAGATTCGCCCGTTCAACTCCAGCGTGGCGCTGCCCGCAGATTTTCCCATCAGGGGTGAAATCCTGACTTCGCACGTGCGGAGCCTCGACGCGCTTTCTTGCCCGATCCGTTTCTCGGGAACGAAGGCGCCGCCTGCGATTGTTGCGCAAGTGCGCGGCAAACTCGCAGTTCTTTGCGGCATCGCCGCCAGCGATCTGAGCATGCAATGACCTTCGACCTCCTCCTTCGCAACGCCACTCTGCCCGACGGCCGCGGCCCTGTCGATATCGCCGTGCGCGACGGTAGAATCGTCGCCATCGAGCCCGGCATCGAGGGCGACGCCCGCGAGACGCTCGACGCGAAGGGCCGGCTGGTCAGCCCGCCTTTCGTCGATTGCCACTTCCATCTCGACGCGACGCTCTCGCTCGGCATTCCGCGGCTCAACATGTCGGGCACGCTGCTGGAGGGCATCGCGCTGTGGGGCGAACTCAAGCCGCTGCTGACGCATGAGGCGGTGGCGGAGCGCGCCTTGCGCTATTGCGATCTCGCCGTTTCGCGCGGCCTTCTCGCAGTCCGCACCCATGTCGATGTCTGCGACGATCGGCTGCTTGCGGTCGAGGCGCTGCTGGAGGTGAAGAAACAGGTCAAGCCCTATCTCGACCTGCAACTGGTGGCCTTCCCGCAGGACGGCTATTTCCGCTCCGCCAGCGCGGCGAACAATCTCTCGCGCGCGCTCGATCTCGGGGTGGATGTGGTCGGCGGCATTCCGCATTTCGAACGCA
The DNA here is from genome assembly GCA_031367195.1 of Bradyrhizobium sp. GTDB lineage: Bacteria > Pseudomonadota > Alphaproteobacteria > Rhizobiales > Beijerinckiaceae > Roseiarcus. The sequence continues at coordinate 11,645 of JANLPL010000104.1, read as the reverse complement.
CGATGGCCGACGGCGCGGCCTCGGTAAGGGCCTTGTGCGAGATCGCGGCGAAGCGCGGGCTGCCGATCGACCTGCATTGCGACGAGAGCGATGACCCGCTGTCGCGCCATATCGAGACGCTGGCGGCCGAGGCGTATCGCCTCAAGCTCGGCGCGCGCGCGACCGCAAGTCATGCGACTTCGATGCATTCGATGGACAATTACTATGTCTCGAAACTGATTCCGCTGATCGGGGAATCCGAGATCAACGTGGTCGCCAATCCGCTGATCAACATCACGCTGCAAGGACGCCATGACACCTACCCGCGCCGGCGCGGCATGACGCGCATCCCTGAACTACGCGCCGCCGGGGTGAACGTTGCGCTCGGCCAGGATTGCGTGATGGACCCGTGGTATGGGCTGGGCGGCGCCGACATGCTCGATGTCGCGCATATGGCGGTGCATGCCGCGCCGATGACGAGCCGCGAGGCGATCGCCTGGAGCTTTGCCGGCGTGACGGAGACAGCGGCGCGGGTGATGGGGCTGGAGGGCTATGGCTTGCATGTCGGCGCCCACGCCGATTTCGTTTTGTTGCAGGCCGCCGACCCGATCGAGGCGGTGCGGCTGCGCGCCGAGCGGCTGGTGGTGGTGCGGCGCGGCAAGGTGATCGCGCGCACGCCGGAGCGGCGCACGTCGCTGGCGCTGGAGGGGCGGCCGGCCTCGCTAGACCCGGCTGACTACGCCCCGCGCTAAAGTCATTCCGCAACGCGACGAGGCGCCCTATGCTGGCGGCTCAGGAGGCGCGTCCCATGGTCATGAACAAGCAGATCGTTCTCGATTCCCGTCCGACCGAAAAGGTGTCGCCGGCCAACTTCCGTGGCCTTGAGACGCCGGTTCCCCATGCGGGCGACGGCGAGATCGTCGTCCGGCAACTCTATCTCTCGCTCGACCCCTATATGCGCGGGCGGCTCAGCGACGCCAAGAGCTACGCCAAGCCGCAGGAGATCGGCGCCGTGATGGGCGGCGGTTCGGTCGGCGAGGTGGTGGAGTCGAACAACGCGAAATTCAAACCGGGCGATTTCGTCGTCGGCATGGGCGGCTGGCAGCAGTTCTCTCTGAGCGACGGCGCGGGCTGGAGCGTGGTCGACGCGAAGTCGATCCCGCTCTCCGCCTATCTCGGCGTGGTCGGCATGCCCGGCGTGACGGCGTGGTACGGGCTCAACGAGATTATCGCGCCGAAGTCGGGCGAGACGGTCGTCGTCTCCGCCGCTTCGGGCGCGGTCGGCGGCGTGGTTGGACAGCTCGCCAAGCTGAAGGGCGCGCGCGTGGTCGGCATCGCCGGGGGCGCGGAGAAATGCGGTTATGTTCGCGACCAACTCGGCTTCGACGCCTGCGTCGATCATAGGTCGAAGCACTTCGGCGAAGAGATGAAGGCGGCGTTGCCCGACGGGATCGACGGCTTGTTCGAGAATGTCGGCGGCGAGCCGTTCTTACAAGCCTTGCGCCGGCTCAACGATTTCGCGCGCATCGCGATCTGCGGGTTGATCGCGTCCTACGAGGCCGCGCCGACCGCGTTGCCGGACATGCGGATCTTTCTTGTTCGCCGCATCAGAATCGAGGGCTTTATTGTGTCGGATCATTTGAAGATCTGGCCGAAGGCGCTGGCGGAGATCGGCGGGCTGGTCGCGTCAGGCAAGCTCAAATATCGCGAGACCGTGCGCGAGGGCCTGGACGCGGCGCCGCAGGCTTTGGTGGACCTGCTGCACGGCGGCAATTTCGGCAAGATGTTGGTGAAGCTGGCGTAAGCGGGCGCATGACTAGTTTGTGACAATCGCTGTCGCTAGGATCGCGCTTTAGGGCATGGGCTTCGCGATGAATAAGGCTTTCAAACATCCGCTGGCGCGCAAGACGACCGTGGCGGCGGCGCATCCGCGCAAGGGCGGTGAGCAGAAAATGCTGCTGATCGTCACCACGCTGGAGCTTGACCCTGGGGGCAAGGGCTTCAACGCCAAAAACGTTGAGCGTCTGCATCATGCGGCCAAGGCGCATGTCGCCGAGGAGGCGGGGCTCTCCGGTTATCTCATCGTCGACCGGCCGAAGGATTGGGACGCCTGAAGCGGCGGTTCAGGTCGGCGCGGCGCCGCCCGGCAGCCGCGCCTCCAGACGCCTGATCACGGCGACGAGTTCGAACACTTCCGTCTCGCGCAGCAGATCTATCTTCTGGTGCAGAAGTTCGATCTCCAGCTCGGCCTTGGCGTTGATCCGATAGTCGGTCTGCGCCGCCGCGCGGTCGATCGCGGCCTGCCGGTTCTGGCTCATCATGATGAAGGGGGCGGCGTAGGCGGCCTGGAACGACAGCGCCAGATTGAGCAGGATGAAGGGGTAGGGATCCCAATGCTCGACATAGGCAGTGAAATTGAGAATGATCCACACAATCAGGATCAGCGATTGGATGATGATAAAATTCCACGAGCCCATCACGGCGGCGACGCGGTCCGAGACGCGCTCGCCCAGGGTCAGTTGGTCGCTCGGCCGCGGCGGTCGCGGCAGGCGCGCCTTTCGCAGCGATTCGAGCAGTCTCAGCTCTTCCTCGTGCAGGCGATGGGTGATGGCGACGCCGGAATTCATGGATAACCTCGTTCACGCGCGAGGCTTGATATAGCCGTTCGGGCGCATTCGGCCAGCCTCTTCCTGTACGACCCAAAAGGGGCCGCCCGCCATGCGCCGACCAACCAAATTCCCCTAGGCGCCGCCGCCGTCGCGCCAGGGCCGGTTTACTCCCGCGAACGGCCCGCGACGGCTCCGGGCGGGGTGGTCCTGGTTCAATTCATCCGTGGCTTGCGCAGGAACGCCGCCCGGTCGCCCGACTTCACGCGCACCCAGAAGCTGCGCCTGTCGCGCACGATCTCGATGGGAATTTCCGTCCCCGCCGCGCCGCAACCCCAGATCTCGCGGTAGAAATCGGCCAACGTTTCGATTGAGGCGTCGCGCACCGAGGAAACAATGTCGCCCGTGCGCAGCCCGGCCCGCGCCGCCGGCCCTGTCTCGGCCGCGTCCGCCACCACGACGCGCCCGCCCCGCTCGGTCGAATAGAGGCCGAGCCAGGGACGCGCCGGCTTGTCGCGGCGGCCGAACCGCAGCAATTCGTCGAGAATCGGCGTCAACTGGTCGATCGGCACGCTCATGTTGACGTCCTCGCTTTGGCCGCGCCCATCGCTTTGCTGCACGTGCAGCGAGCCGACGCCGATCAGCCGTCCGTCGGGGCCGATCAGACCGGCGCCGCCCCAGAGGGGATGCGCCGGAGACGTGAACAGGGCCTCGTTGAGGTGATATTCCCAGTAGCCGGAGAACTCCTGTTTCGAGACCACACGCGCGCGGCAGGCGTGCCGCCGCGCGCCGCCCCCACCCGCCATCACCACCGGCTCGCCCACGCTGATCGCCGCGGACGAACCGAGCGGCATCGCCGGCAGGTCGAGCGGCCCCAGCGCCTGCACCAGGGCGAAGCCGCTCTCCTGATCGATGGCGATCGGGTGAGCGGACGTGGCGCGGCCGCTGTCGTCGATCAGGGTGACGTTTTCCGCCTCGGTGACGAGGTAGCCGATGGTGAGCACGAGCCCCGGGCGGATGACGATTCCGCTGCCGGCGCGCTCCTGGCCGAGCGTGCCGGCGGTGAAGGCGTCGGCCGGAATTTCCGCCTCGATGTTGACCACCGAGCGCAACGTCTGGTCGAGGTCGAACTGGACCTCCTCGGGCCGCGGCTGTTGCGCGTCCGGCACTTCCCACCGCGGCTTGTCGATCATTTTGGCGAGTCCACGACGCTGTTGACACCTGCTGGATAGAGTAAAAAACCGGGGCGCGGTCAAGGCGGGCCTTGCGCGCCGTCAAGGCGAGTTCGGCGCGGCGTCTTTATGCTAGGTCAGACAAGGCGCTGGCATGGTTTTGAATTCCCTCACGTTCGGCGGCGGATTGATGCTGGGGCTGGCCAGCAGCCTGCATTGCGCCGGCATGTGCGGCGCCATCGCGACCAGTCTGATGTTCGGCTTCGGGCCGGGGCAGGCGCGCGCATTGTTATGCGCGCAAGCGGGAAAGATTGTGACTTATGTCGCGGCGGGGGCGGCGGCCGGCGCGGCGGGCAGCGTATTTTACGCCGCCTTCCATCATCCCGCCGCGTTTCTGGCGATGCGGGCGGCCGCCGCGCTGTCGCTCGGCTGGATCGGCTTCTCGCTCATGGGTCTGGCGCCCTCGCTGGCGGGGATCGACCGGCTTGCGGCGCCGATTGCGCGCGCGGTGTCGCGCCTCCGCGCGCCGGGGACGGCGCTGGCGGCCGGGATGGTCTGGGGCTTTCTCCCCTGCGGGCTGGTCTATGGCGCCCTGTTTTACGCCGGGCTTTCCGGCGGGGCGCTCGACGGCGCCGCCGTGATGGCGGGATTCGGTCTCGGCACGTTGCCCGCGGTGAGCGCGGTCGCGCTGGGCGCCGCGCGCTTCCGTGTGCTCGCCCATGCGCCGGGCGCGCGCGTGGCGGTGGGTCTGGGATTGATGGGGCTGGCCGCGGCGAGCCTGGCGGCGCCGGCGGCGGTGGCGGGGATTTTCTGCCGGCCCTGAAACCTCCCTCAACGCTGGCCGAAAACCGTGAGGTTTTCGGCCAAGTGTCTTGATGAGGCGTCAGATCCAACCAAATCTGCGTCGGCGCCGCTGGTCGCTTCTTACTTGAGCGCCTTGTCGGTGATGTCCATCGTGTAAGCGCCCGTCGGCTCTTTCGATATCACGGGGTCAGAGCCTCCCGCCAGCAGCGTCTTCACCGTGCGCTCATAGTCGGCTTTGTCGAGCGCGCCGTTCGAGCCCTCTGTCAGCTTGTTGATCTCGGACATCATCTGCGTCTGATGATGCTCGGTCTGGGCGCCGGTGGCGTCGTTGTCGAGCACGAACTTCACCGCATCGGCCGGATTGGCGCGCGCATCGGCCCAACCCTTCATCGACGCACGCACGAAACGCACCATCTTGTCGGCGAAGGCCGGGTCTTTCAGCTTCGGCTCCAGCGCATAGAGGCCGTCTTCCAGCGTCGCCACGCCCTGGTCTTCATATTTGAACACGACGAGTTGGTCGGGCTTGTAGCCGGCGTCGATCACCTGCCAATATTCGTTGTAGGTCATGGTCGAGATGCAATCCGCCTGCTTCTGGAGCAACGGATCGACGTTAAAATTCTGCTTCAGCACTTTGACGCCGCCGGCCGAGCCGTCGGTCTTGAGGCCAAGTTTCCCCATCCAGTTCAGGAACGGATATTCGTTGCCAGAGAACCAGACGCCAAGCGTGCGGCCCTTGAGATCGCCGGGCGTCTTGACGCCGGTGTCAGCGCGGCAAGTCAGCATCATACCCGAATGTTTGAACGGCTGCGCGATGTTGACCATCGGCTCGCCCTTCTCGCGCGCGGCGAGTGCGCCGGGCATCCAATCGACCACGACATCGGCGCCGCCGCCCGCCAGCACCTGCTCAGGCGCGACATCCGGCCCGCCGGGCTTGATCGTCACATCGAGCCCTTCGGTCTTGTAGAAGCCCTTCTCCTTAGCGACGTAATAGCCGGCGAACTGCGCCTGCGTCACCCATTTCAGTTGCAGCGTCACCTTGTCGGCGGCTTGCGCGCCGGTCGCAACCAACAAAGCGGCCGCGCCCATCAACCCATAGCTGAGATGTTTCATATTCTTCTCCTCCCACTACTTCGCCCGATACGAGGCGTGCCAAAATGTCGCCCGCCGCTCGATGAGCGCGACGATCGCATAAAACACCGAGCCCGTCACCGCCGCGACCACGATCGTCGCCCACACCATGTCGATCGAGAGATGTCCGACCTCGGTGGAGATGCGGAAGCCCATGCCAACCGTCGGCGTGCCGAAGAATTCCGCGACGATGGCGCCGATCAGGCTGAGCGTGGTGTTGATCTTCAGCGCGTTGAACACGAAGGGCAGCGCGCTGGGAAGCCGCAGCTTGCGCAAAGTCTGCCCGTAGCCGGCGCCGTAGGTTCGCATCAGATCGCGCTCCATCGCGCCGGCGCTCCCGAGACCCGCCGCGGCGTTCACCAGCATGGGAAAGAACGTCATCACCACGACGACCGCCGCCTTCGAGGGCCAATCGAAGCCAAACCACATCACCATGATCGGCGCCACGCCGATGATCGGCAGCGCCGACACCAGATTGCCCAGAGGCAGAAGCCCGCGCTGGAGAAAGGGCGAACGGTCGATCAGGATCGCGACCGCGAGCCCGGACGCGTTGCCGATCAGATAACCCGCCAGCACGCCTCGGATCGTTTGCAGAAAGTCAGCGCGAAGCGTCGGCACGGAGGCGGCGAGCCGAACGCCGATTGCCGAGGGCGCGGGCAGAATGACGGCGGGCACGCCCGCGATTCGCACGACCGCCTCCCAGAGCAGCAGTACGACGGCGCCAAACAACAGTGGCGGCAGAGAATCGCGAAACGGCCTCATGTCAGAAACGCCCGCCGCTTGAGCGTGAGACGGCCGATTCCGTCGATCAGCGCGACCAGGGCGCCCGACAGCGCGGCGGCCGTGAACAGCGCTGCCCAGATCTGCACCGTTTGTCCATAATAGGAGCCCGCCAGCAGCCGCGCGCCCAGGCCCCCATCCTCGCTCTTTGTCACCTCCGCCACAACCGCGCCAACCAAAGCGGCGGCGGCGCCGATTTTCATGCTGGCGAAGAAGAACGGCAGGCTGGCGGGCGCACGCAATTTGGTCAGAACCTGGCTGGACGTGGCGGAATAGGTGCGCATCAGGTCAAGTTGCAAGGGGTCGGGCGAGCGAAAGCCTTTGGTCATGCCGACCGTGATGGGGAAGAACGAGAGATAGGCGGCGATCACCGCCTTGGGCGTCATGCCGCCGATGTCGAATTGGTTGAGAAGGACGACAATCATCGGCGCCAGCGCGATGATCGGCACCGTCTGCGAAGCGACGATCCACGGCATCAACGAACTTTCGAGCAAGGGAATCGAAACGATCAGCACGGCCAGCCCAATGCCGAGCGCCGCGCCGATGACGAAACCTATCAGCGTCTCCTCCAGGGTAATGCGGGCGTGAAAGACGAGGCTGCGTTTGGAGGAGGGAGGCGTCGCGATGACGAGTTTGTAAAGTTCGGTCGCGATCTGATGCGGGGCGGGCAGTTTGGGCCGCTCCATATTGAGCGAAGCGATGACGAGATCGCGCGCCGTGTAGCTCGCGTTGTCGGAATTGGCGTAGAAATCGCGTTGCAGCGGCGCATTCATCGCGGCGGCGGCGACGTACCAGACCACGAACAGCGAGGCCAGCACGGTGAGGAGAGGGATGATGCGGCTAGACATCGTAGCTGTGCCCCGCTCTTAAGCCCAGCCGCACCCGATGCGCCACATCGAGGAATTCGGGCGTCTCGCGGATGTCGAGCGTGCGCGCGCGAGGGAAATCGCACTCAATCACATCGTGAATCCGACCCGGTCGCGGCGACATGACGACGATGCGCGTGGAGAGAAACACGGCCTCGGGAATGGAATGTGTCACAAACAACACCGTCTTTCCGGTCTTGTCCCAGAGCCGCAACAATTGTTGATTGAGCATGTCGCGCACGATCTCGTCGAGCGCGCCGAACGGCTCGTCCATCAGCAACAGGTCGGGGTCGAACGACAAGGCGCGCGCGATCGAAGCGCGTTGCTGCATCCCGCCCGAAAGCTGCCAGGGAAATTTCGCGCCAAAACCCTTGAGGTTGACCAGTTCCAACCCGCGCTCGACGCGCTGGCGGCGTTCGGTCCTGTCGACGCCCATGATCTCCAGCGGCAAGGAGATATTGCCCGCGACCGTGCGCCAGGGATAGAGCGCCGGCGCCTGGAACACATAGCCATAGGCGCGCTTGAGGCGCGCCTCCTGCGGACTCATGCCGTTGACGCGGATGGCGCCGGAGGTCGGCGCCTCCAGATCGGCGATGGCGCGCAGCAGCGTCGTCTTGCCGCAGCCGGAGGGGCCGATGAACGAGACGAACTCGCCCTTGGGAATGTCCAGACTGACGCCGCTCAACGCCTGCACCGGGCCGTCGCTGGTGGAAAACGTCAGCGAAACGTCGTCGATCTCGATCGTGTTGAGCTTTGTCGCCATATTCATCCGCGCGCGACCGCTTTGGGCGCCGTGTGCCGCTTGTATTTGGCCAGTGCGAGCGAGTCTGGCGAGAACGGCTCGCGCTTGACGAAGCGGCCACGACCGTTGTTGGCGAGCACGCGGCCGTCCTCATAAACCACTGAGCCGCGCGAAAGCGTGTAGCGCGGCAGGCCCATCACGTGCACGCCCTCGAACACGTTGTAGTCGATGATCGATTGCTGGTTGGCCGCCGCGATAGTCTTGGTCGCCTTGGGGTCCCACACCACGAGATCGGCGTCGGCGCCGGGCAGGATCGCCCCTTTGCGCGGATAAAGGTTGAGAATGCGCGCGATATTGGTTGAAGTCGCGGCGACGAATTCGTTCGGCGTCAACCGGCCGGCGCCGACGCCATAGGTCCACAACACCGGCATCCGGTCTTCGAGACCGCCAGTGCCGTTGGGGATTTTGGTGAAATCGTCGCGGCCGAGTTCCTTCTGTTTGGTGGTGAAGGCGCAATGGTCGGTCGCGACCACCTGTAGCGAGCCGGAGCGCAGGCCGTTCCAGAGATCGTCCTGGTTCTTCTTGTCGCGGAACGGGGGAGACATCACGCGCCGCGCGGCGTGCGCCCAGTCGGGATTGAAATATTCGCTCTCGTCGAGCATGAGATGCTGGATCAGCGGCTCCCCATACACACGCTTGCCCTGTTCGCGCGCGCGCCGGATCGCTTCATGCGCCTCGATGCAGGAGACATGCACGATATAAAGCGGCACGCCGGCCTGATCGGCCAGCACGATGGCGCGGTTGGCGGCCTCGCCCTCGACATCGGGGGGGCGCGACAAAGCGTGGCCTTCCGGCCCGGTGACGCCCTTGGCGAGATAGAATTTCTGCAACGCTGCGACCAGTTCGCCGTTCTCGGCGTGAACGAGCGGCAACGCGCCGAGTTCGGCGCAGCGCGAGAACGAGGCGAACATCTCCTCGTCGTTGACCATCAGCGCGCCCTTGTAGGCCATGAAATGTTTGAAGCTGGTCACGCCATGCGCGACGACCTTGCCCATGTCCTCGCGCACCTTGTCCGACCAATAGGTGATGCACATGTGATAGGAATAGTCGGTGGTGGCGAGTTCGGCGCGCTTGTCCCAGGCGGCGATCGCCTCCATCAGCGGTTGGCCGCGGTCGGGAATGCAGAAATCGACCACCATCGTCGTGCCGCCGCTGAGCGCGGCTTTGGTGCCGGTGTCGTAATTGTCGGCCGTCGAAGTGCCCATGAAGGGCATGTCGAGATGGGTGTGCGGATCGATCCCGCCGGGCATGATGAGGCAATCTTTCGCGTCGATCGTCTTGTCGCCGCTGAGCCCGGTCCCGATCGCCTTGATCGTCTCGCCCTCGATCAGCACGTCGGCGAAATAGGTGCGGTCTGCGGCGACGATGGCGCCGCCTTTGATGAGTGTGGTCATGGGAGCCTCCAAATATCAGCCGACGATCTCGGCCTTCTCCAACACGGCGTGCATCAGCACATTGGCGCCGGCGGTCGACCATTCCTGTTTGATGTCCTCGACCTCGTTGTGGCTGATGCCATCGACGCAGGGCGTGAAGATCATCGAAGTCGGGCAAACGCGGGCGAGATAGCAGGCGTCGTGTCCGGCGCCGGAGACGATGTCGCGATGGGTAAGGCCGAGATGCTTGGCCGCCTCGCGCACCGCGGCGACGCAAGCCTGATCGAACTCGACTGGGGGATAATAGAACACCTGCTTGAGGTCGTAAGTCAGGCCGATGGTCTTGGCGATTTCCCCGACGCCGGATTGCAACACGGCGTCCATCTCGCTCAGCGTCGCGTCGACGGGATGGCGGAACTCGCAGGTCATGAACACTTCGCCGGGGATCACGTTGCGCGAGTTGGGATAGGGGTTCAACATGCCGACCGTCGCCATCGCCAGCGGAGCTTTGCCGAGCCCGATTTGGTTGACGCGTTCGACGATGCGCGCCGCGCCCAGCAAGGCGTCCTTGCGGCGCGGCATCGGCGTCGAGCCGGCGTGGCTCTCGAAGCCGGTGAGTTTGATCTCGTACCAGCGTTGCCCCTGGCCGTGGGTGACGATTCCGACCTCAATGTTCTCGTCTTCCAGGATCGGCCCCTGCTCGATATGCAGTTCGAACGAGGCGTGGATCGGGAAACCGCCGACCGGCTTCTCGCCCTTGAAGCCGATGCGGGCGAGTTCGTCGCCCAGCGTCTTGCCTTCCGCATCGACGCGGGAATAGGCGAATTCCTTGCTGTAGGCGCCGGCGAACACGCCCGAGGACACCATCGCCGGGGCGTAGCGCGAGCCTTCCTCATTGGTCCAGTTGGCGACCACGATCGGCCTTCGGGTCTTGATCTTGAGATCGTTGAGCGAGCGCACAACTTCCAGCGCGCCGAGCACGCCGAGCACGCCGTCAAACTTGCCGCCCGTCGGCTGGGTGTCGAGATGGCTGCCCATCAGCACGGGCGCGAGCGCATTGTCGGCGCCGGCGCGCGTGGCGAACATGTTGCCCATTTCGTCGACTTCGACCGTGCAGCCTTCCTTTTCGCACCAGCCGCGGAACAGTTCGCGGCCCTGTTTGTCGAGGTCCGTCAGGGTCAGGCGCTTGCAGCCGCCCTTGGGCGTCGCGCCGATTTTCGCCATTTCCATCAACGCGTCCCACAAACGTTGCCCATTGACGCGCACGTTCGACAGGTCGGCCAAGTGAACCCTCCGCTGGCTGAAGACAAGCAAAAGCTAGCGTGAATCTGACCGATCGGTCAAATGGCTCGGGAATGGGCTTGGCGCCGACGGAATTGGCGCCTTACGGTCTAGGGATGGACAAGCCGAGCATCCGCGAGAGCAACGAGCGCGCCATTCTGGCGGCGGCGGAGAGCGTGTTCGCCGAGCGCGGTTTTTCCGGCGCCACGATGTCGATGATCGCCGCGCGGGCGGGCAGCCCGAAGGCCAATATCCACTATTATTTCCCGACCAAGGAGGGGCTTTACCGCGCCGTGGTCGAGCGCGTGCTGACGGCGTGGCTGGACGCGGCGGCGTCGTTCGATCTCAGCGACGATCCGGTCGAAGCGCTGACGGGCTACATCAACGCCAAGATGGATCTGGCGCGCGAAATGCCGCTGTCGTCGCAGATTTACGCCAGCGAGATCATGCGCGGCGCGCCAGTGGTGCAGGATTATCTGGAGACGACGCTTTCGCGCTGGGTGGAAGCGCGCTCGGCGGTGGTGCGGCGCTGGATCGCGCGAGGCAAGTTGAAACCGGTCGAGCCGAAGTTCCTATTCTACATGATCTGGGCGACCACGCAGCATTACGCCAACGCCGCGCACGAGGTGGCGACGCTGGAGGGCGGCGCGGCTCTGTCGGACGAAGCTTTCGAGCGGGCGAAACGGCAGGTGGCGGAGACGGTGCTGTTCGGAGTGGCGATGGGGCGGTAGCGTCCTCAGCCCAGCGCTTGCGCCTATCTCCGCAACTCGCGCGATGGCCGTTTTCGACCCAACCAGGACATTCATTGTGAGCGACTGAACGGCAGGGACCGACGTTAACCGGCAATTCCAGAT